>NZ_VJZC01000176.1 GCF_009377185.1 Streptomyces spongiae | reverse complement strand
GGGGGCGGGGGCACGGCACCGGCCATGCGGTGACCGCAGACCTCGCACCAGTCGTCGGAACCCGACTGGTGTCCGTTCGGGCAGGTCGGCATGTCGGCGCGTCCCCCTTTCCTTTCCGGCCGTCCGGGCCGGGTTTCTCGGCCACCGTGGGCCAGTGTGACCGGTTTTGTCCGATCCCCGGGGCGGGGTCGGCCTCGCTACTTCTTTACACGAACAGTCTTGGTGGACCGTGTCTCGAGAGTCATCTCGTCGGCCTCCTCGACCTTCGCCTTCAGTCGCACAGTACCTGCCGCGGCGTCGACGACGTCCACCACCTTCGCAAGCAGTTTCGCAGTATCGGCGTTCCCCGACTCCCTCGCGAGCTGAACGGCCCGGCCCAGCTTCGCCGTTGCTCCGTCGACATCCCCCGATTTGCGGGCATCCAGTCCTTGCTGGATGACTTGTGCCAGTTCGGCCTGGCCCGTGTAGTGCGCGACCTGGGGGTTGATGGAGGTCGAGGCCACCATGTCGTCCGTCCACACGGCCCGTACGAGACCCTGCGCGCCCAGGTTCTGCGCGGTCCCGTCGGGCTGCGGGATCACCAGCGAGACGCGGGCGGCCAGCATCTCCCGGCCGAGTGCGGCGGCGGGCACCTCCACGCACACGTGGTAGTCGCGCGACTCGTCGCCCCACGAACCGGTCGGGTAGTCCCCGGCGCGCGGGCCCGCCTCGGTGCGGCGCCCGGTCAGCTCCTCGACCGTCGGTGCCACCTGCTTCACGAACTTGATCTCGGTGCCCAGGGGTGTCCACAGCCGCAGCGCCACGTCCGCGACCTCCTTGCCCATGGCCGTCTCCATCATCTGTGTGAAGTCGGCGGCGAGGTGCGCCGGGTCGGCGACGATGTCCGCGGTGCCGAGCAGCGCGGACGCGATCCCTGTGACCTCCTTCACCTCCCAGTCGGTGCCCACGCCCCTCGCGTCACAGGTGAAGCGCCCGGCACACGCGTCGAGGGCGGCGCGCAGGTCCTCCGGGGACTCGTGCTCGTTGCGGCCGTCGGTGAGCAGGATGCCGTGCCGGATGGCGACGTCCGCCGAGGCGAGCAGCCGGTCGGCGAGCTTCAGCCAGGTGCCGATCGCGGTGCCGCCACCCGCGCTCAGCTTGCGCAGGGCCTGCTTGGCCTGGTCGCGGGTGGTGGCGTCGGCGATCGCGAGCCGGTCGCCGCCGGGGTAGACCTCCTTGGCGACGTGCGTGCCGCCGATCACCGCGAAGTGCGTACCGTCGCGCAGCGCGTCGATCGCGGCGGCCGTGGCGTCCCGTGCCCCGCGCATCTTCGTCGGCGGGTAGTCCATCGAGCCCGAGCAGTCGACCATGATCGCCACGGCCGCGGAGGGGCCCTGCCCCGGCGAGTACAGGTGCGGGGCGGCCACGGCGCTGCCGACGGTGCCTCCGCCGGTCGAGCTCACCGTCACGATGGCGTTGACCTCGCGGCCGCCCTCCGACAGGTACTCGTTCTGGTACACGTCCACCGAGAACTGCGGCACGTTCGACTTCGAGAAATTGGCCATGCGCTTTTCGCTCCCCCTGAAGGCCCCCACGAGGCGTGGGGCGATGACTGTGCCTGTGTGAACGGACCGGTCCCCTCCGGTCCGTCGGCCGACCCCGTCGATCGGCTTCCGTCGGCCGACCCCGTCGATCGGCGGTACCCCGGCCGTTCCCACACGGCCGTGAGGGCGCCCGCGCGCGTCGGCGCCCTCAGGCCGATCCTGCCCCCTGGGGCGGGGCCGGGAACGGGAGGACCGCCACTGTTACGTTGTCGTGGCCCCCGCCGTCGAGGGCGTGGCCCACCAGCACCCGGGCGGCGTGCAGCGGACGAAGCGCGGCGTCGAGGGGGATGACCTCGGCCATCTCCTCGGCCGCCTCCGCGTAGTTCCACAGCCCGTCGGTGCACACCACCACTACACCCGGCCGGTCCGGTTTGAAGGAAGCGGTGTGCGGCTCCAGTTCGTACGCGTCCGCACCGAGCCAGCCCGTGATGGCGTGGGCCCGGTGGTCGGCGTACGCCTCGGCCTCGCTCATCAGCCCCGCGGCCACCATCTGCGCGGCCCACGAGTCGTCCTCGGTCAGCCGGGCCGGGGGTGAGCTGCGGTCCGCGGGGACCCAGTAGGCGCGGCTGTCGCCGACCCAGCCCACGATCAGCAGGGTGGAGGTGACGACGGCGCCGACCAGCGTGCACGCGGGCGCGTTCTGGTGCGGGGCGTGCTCCTGGGCCGTCTCGGGCTCCTCGGCCAGGGAGTTGACGGCGTTCGAGGCGGCGACGATCGCGTCGTGCATGGCCTGCTGCGGGTGCGTGCCGCGCGGCAGCGTCTCCAGCAGGGACTCGCCCGCGGCCCGGGACGCGGCGAGCGAGGCATCGTCGGGGCGGGTCGCGGACGACACACCGTCGCACACGATCGCGACGACCGCGGGCGAACCGTCGGGCAGGGCGGTGGAGGACACCGCGAACGCGTCCTCGTTGCGGTGGTGGCGCAGTCCCCGGTCGCTGACCGCGGCCACGGCGCCCAACTCCTGCTCCATGTGGTCGCGTTCGCGGGGCTGGGCATGCCCGCAGTTCTCGCAGTAGCCGTCCCGGTCGACCTGGCCCGCGCGGCACGCCACACAGGTCTTGGTGCCGGCGGGAGGCGTCGAGAGGTCCGCGGTACGGGGGTCGACGGGCCGGGGCGCTGCCAGGTGGTAGTCCTCCGCGGCCGCCGCCGCCGCCGCTGCCTCGGACGAGGGCGAGGGCGAGGAGGGCGACGAGGACGGGGCGGTCGAGGCGGACTCGGTGGGCCGGTCGAACCGTACCCCCCGCGCCGAACGCTCGGCCCCACCCGGCGACCGCCCCTCGCCCTGCGGCGCTCCCGCACTCAACTGCGGTCCTTGGACATCTGGTGCGCCTCCGAGGGGAGCGTGCAGTTCGGAACCGCCCGAGTCCGTACCCCGGATGTCGCTGGGCAGATGCACCGGTGCCGGGGCGCCGGAGCTGCCGGCCTCCGGGGCGACCGGCCAGTCCACCGGAGCGTCCGCGCGCGGCGGGGGCGGTGCCGTCCCGTTCATGGTGATCGTCGGGGTGTCCTGCGGTGGCGCGGGGACCACCGACAGGTCGTACCCGCACGCACCGCAGAAGCGGTCACCCGATTCGAGTGGCCACTCGCAGTGCGGGCAGGCGGCCAGTTGGGGCATCTGGGACATCAACTACACCCACGTCCGGGGGCGGTAACGGTTGGCACGTTCCACCAGGTCGATCCTTTCCTCGCCGCCCTGCGCGAGCCGGGCCAGCGTGCGGTACGAGCGCTCCAGGCCGAAGCGGAGGCCGCGCTCGTCCAGCGCGCTGCCGAGCAGCACGCCGCCCGTCGGTGGTGCTGAACCCTGGCTACCGGAGAGTACCCAGTCCAGCGCGCAGCCGAGGACCTCTGTGGACAACTGCTCGCGGCGCACCGCGTCCAGACCGTACCCGCCGAGGGCCTCCACCTGGCCCGCGGCCGCGGTGAGGTCGTCGATGAGCGGCGATCCGCTGGTCTCGGCCGCACGTTGACGCAGACGCGCCCGTACGGCGGCGACACGGGCCGCCGTGTAGTGGATCGACGCCTCGGGGACGGACTCCAGCGTCTGCACGGCGGTGCTCCGGTCGCCGGCCGCGAGCTGCACCCGGGCGAGCCCGAACGCGCTGCTCACATAGCTGGGGTCGGTCGACCAGACCAGGCGGTAGTACTCGGCCGCGTTGTCCAGCTGCCCGAGGACCTCCGCGCACAGGCCGAGGGCCAGCTTCGGCGCGGGCTCACCGGGGAACGCGTCGTAGATGGCGTCGAACGCCAGCGCCGCGCTCTCGTGGTCACCGGTCGCCAGCGCCGCCACGCCCCGGTACCAGACCACCCGCCAGTCGTCCGGGTGGTCCCGCTCCAGGGCGTCCAACGTCCCGACCGCACTGGCGAACTCGCCCATCTCCAGCCGGGCCCGCAACTCCCGCAGCCGCAGCTCCAGCGAGCCGGTGGGCGCCGCGTGCAGCGCGGTGATCAGCTCCCCGGGCGCCGAGGCGATGAGCCCGGCGAGGAACCCGGCGTTGGGGTCACCGGGATCGACCCGGGGGACGGGCAGCGCGAGCGACGCGGCCGCCGTGTCCAGCGACTTGACCAGGGTGGTCGCGGCGCTCGGGGGCGGCAGCGGGAGAGGCTGCGAGCCGGGGGTGGCCGCCCCCGCGACGGTGACCTTCTTCCCGCGCACCGGAGCGACCCGCACCCCCAGCCGCGACACGTCCCCGTCCAGCTCGCCGAACAACTCCGTGTCCGTGACCTTGATCTCGGGCCCGAACAGCGTGGACAACGCCGGCCGCGCCCGCCCCGTCTGCACGGACACGACCTCACGCAGCACGCCCGTGAGCTGCTCCGCCATCTCCTGCGCGGAGGCGAACCGGCGGGCCGGGTCGGGGTCGGTGGCGCGCACCAGGAGCCGGTAGAACGACTCGTACTGGCGGAAGACCTCGATGTGGTCCGGGTCGGGCAGCGAGTCCACGAACACGTTCGTGTAGCCCTGGAAGTCGAACGTGAGGACGGCGAGTGTGCGGGCGACCGTGTACAGGTCCGAGGCCACGGAGGGCCCCACGTCCGCGACCTCCGGCGCCTGGTAGCCGACCGTGCCGTAGATGGCCGACTCGTCGTCGTCCATCCTGCGCACCGCGCCCATGTCGATCAGCTTGAGCTCGTCCTCGCTCTGGATCGCGTTGTCGACCTTGAAGTCGCAGTACAGCAGGTTGCGGCTGTGCAGATGGCCGAGGGCCTCCAGCGCCTCGATGCCGTACGCGCACGCCTGCTCGACCGGCAGCGGGTCGCGCTTCCCGGAGGGGGTGCGGCGGCCGTTGGCGATCTCCTTCAGCGACTTTCCGCCGACGTACTCCATGACGATGTACCCGTCCAGCGAGCCGGTGCGCTGGTCGAGGTGCTCGACGAAGTTGTAGATACGGACGATGTTGGCGTGCTCGATCTCGGCGAGGAAGCGGCGCTCGGAGATCGCGGCGGCCATCGCGTCCTGGTCCCCGGTGTCCAGCAGACCCTTCAGCACGACCCAACGGTCCGACACGGCACGGTCCACGGCCAGGTATATCCAGCCGAGACCGCCGTGCGCGAGGCAGCCCGCGACCTCGTACTGGCCGTGCACGATGTCGCCGGCCTTCAGCTTCGGGACGAACGAGTAGGGGTGGCCGCACTTGGTGCAGAAGCCCTCCACGCGCCCCGGCCGCTCGCCGCGCGACCGCCCCACCGGCGCCCCGCAGTCGGAACGCGAGCAGAACCGCTTGCGCTCGGGCACCTCGGGGTTCTCCAGCACCATCGCGCGCGGGTCGGGCTTCGGCACCTGCGGCACCTGCACCAGACCGGCGCCCAGGCGGGCTCGCCCGGAGGAACCGGTGGACGAACCGGAACTGCGCACCGACACCGAGCGGCCCGTCGACTTCCCCGACAGCGAGCGCGAGAGCCGGCCGGAGACCGAGCGCCGGGACTGCGAGGACCGCGAGGACGTCCGGGAACTGGCGCGGGAGCTGCTGCTCGACCCGCTGGACCGGCCCGACCCTCCCCCAGCCTCCGGCCGGGGGGACCCCCATCTCGCTTCGCTCGATCCGCGGGCCCCCTTGCCGCCGGCGGTGATCCCCGTGGCCGGAGAACTCACCATGCCGTTCGACGAGACGACCGGCGCCAGACCGCACGTGTCGCAGTACAGCTCGCCGCCGCCCATGTCCTCGTACGAGCCCTCGCAGTCGGGCCGCTGGCACGCCTGCTGCTCACTCATAGCGCATCACTCATACCGCACCACTCATACCGCATCACCTCTGTCGCTCACGCGCCCGGCCCCCTCCGGTCCTGTGGCTGACCTGCCCCGCTCTGCCCCGGCACACCCGTGCTCAGCAGCTCCGCGGCCGCGTGCTGGTAGCGGAGCACCGCCTGTTCGGCGACGCGCAGGTCGCAGGGCGCGCTCCACAGCATGCGGCGCGCCGCGTCGTACCGCTCGATGAGGAACGGGTCCTCCGCCAGGCCGTGCCGAGCGACCTTCGCCTTGTACGCGTCGAGGCGGCCCCGCAGCTCGGCACGGACCGCCAGGGGAGCGGTGACCGCGGTCAACGACTCGCGGGCCCGCAGGAGTTCGTCCTCCGCCTTCTGCTCCAGGGACTCCAGGAGCGGGGACAGGCGGTGCCACTGGGCGTGTCTGCGGTACTCGGCGGCCGCCGCGAGCTGCTCCTGCAGCACGGTCGGCGGGCCGCTGACCACGGGCACCTCCGTCGCGGCGATCTTCGCGAGCACCTCACCGCGCGCGCTGCGTGCCTCGGCGAGCGTACGGTCCGCGCGGCTGAGCACGTCCCGGAGCTTCACCAGCCGCGCCTCCGCGTCCTGGCGGACCGTCAGCACGGCGTCGATCTCCCGCCGCACGTCCTCCAGCGCCCGGGCCTCACGGTCGTACGTCGAGGTGTCCGGGCGGCCGCCGCCGGGCGCCGAACTGCCCTGCGCGCGCACCCAGTACGCCAGCGGGTCGGACACCACCCGCTCGCGCAGGGAGGTCAGGGTGCGGGTGATCCGCTCCAGGTCGTCGCCCGCCGGGTGCTCGCCGGGGCGTACGCCCACGGAGTGCGCGAGCTGGCGGGTGCGCTGCAACTCGGCGGCCAGCAGATCGATCCGCGCGGGCAGCGCCGACCAGACGGCGTCGGCGGCGACCACCATGTCCAGCGAGGTCGCGTACAACTCGTTCATCCGCTCGACGAGTTCGGCCAGCGTGAACTGCTCGCTCAGCTTGCCCGCGCCGGACAGCGTCGGCACGTTGGCCGTCGCCGTGGCGCTGCCCGCGACCGTGACGCTCCGGCCGCGCAGCAGCTCGGTCAGCTCGACCAGGTCCTCGCGGCTCGACCAGCGGCGGCGGGAGCGGATCTCGCGGGCGGAGCGCAGGGCGTCCGTGTACGCGTCGAAGTACGCCCACAGCAGCGTGATCGACGCCTCGGCGGCCGTCCAGCGCTCCTGGGTGCTGCCCGTGAGCTCGGCGCCTTCGAGGAGTCTGCGGCCCGCGTGGTCCTGCAAGGCGAGGAGCGAGGTCTCGATCGCCTCGTGTTCCGCGCCGAGCCGGGCCAGCGCACGGTCCACCTCGTCCCGGTCCATCACCGGCCCGGTGGATCCGGCGACGCCCATCGATCACCTCTCGCTCTTGTCGGACCTGTTCGTGGTCGGTCTGTTCGTGCCCGGTCTGTTCGTGGCCGGTCACCTGTAGTCGGGCGTCGGCGGCCGCGACTTCGCCGGGTCCTTCCCGAGGGTGGGGGCGAGCCACTTGTCGTACGACTGCTGCCAGCCGCTGTCGCGGTAGTCCTCCAGGACCTGGTTGACCCGGCGTACCAGATCCTCCGCGTCCTTCTTCATTGCCACGCCGTAGTACTCGGTCGTGAAGGGCTTGCCCTTGAGTGCGACCGTCGGGTCCTGTGCGGCCTGGCTCGCGGCGAGCGCGCCGTCCGTGACGACGGCGTCGACCTCGCCTAGCTGGAGCCGTACCAGGCAGTCGAGTTGGTTGGGGACGGTGGTGGATATGTCGGCGGAGGAGACGAGGTCGCCACTCTCCTTGTCGGCGTCCAGCCTCTCCCACGCGGTGGAACCGGTCGCCGTGCAGATCCTCTTCTTCGCCAGCGAGCCGTCGTAGCCGTCGATCGTCGAGGACTTGGGCGCGAGCACCTGCTGGCCGGTCGTGAAGTAGGGCGCGGAGAAGGCGACGTCCTTCAGGCGCTTGCAGCTGATCGTCATGGTGCGGACCACCATGTCCACCTGCCCATTCTGGATCGCCGGAATGCGCTGGTTGGTGGGAACGGCCTTGAAGCGGATGTTGTCCTTCGGGTCGCCGCCGACGATCTCGTCGGCGATGCGGTGCGCCAGGTCGATGTCGAAGCCCTCGAGGTCGGCGCTGTCGCTCTCGCTGTTCGGATCGCGGTAGCCCCAGCGGTAGCTGTTCTGGTCGACGCCGACGACCAGGTAGCCGCGCTTCTTGATGGCCGCGACCGTCTTGCCGCCCTCGTCGGAGGACGGCCCGAGGCTCTGCTTCCAGGCGTCGGCGTCCTCGCAGTCGTCCGCGTTGGCGTACATGCCCCGGGACATGCCCTGACCGCCGGTGGCCGCGCCGTCCAGGGGCGCGTCACGCAGCGGCAGCAGCGCGAAGGTCGCGGTGAGGGCGCAGGCGACGCCCATCGCGCCCACTCCGCCCCAGCCCTTCAGACTGGCCTTCAGACGTCGTGCCGCACTCATCACCGCGCCTCCTTCCCCTGCCCCCGTCACCGGTACTCCGACAGCCTGCGACCGATACCGAGCACGGCGCCCGACGCGCCCAGCACGGCGAGCAGGGCGGCGCCCACGGGGAGCCCGCTCAGCGCGTCCCTGCCGCTACTGGCGGCCAGCTTGAACTCGTTCTGCTCGTGCCCGAGCGCCTTCTCCAGGTTCTTCACGACGCTGTCGAAGCATTCCCAGGTCGGCTTGTCGTCCTCGGAGCCGATGACCTTGCTCAGGGCGGCCTGGTAGTCGCCGTCGTTGTCGGCCTCGCGGGCCTCCTGGTGGCGTTCGAGCCAGACCTTCATGTTGCCCGTGGCGGCCTTCACCGGCCGCTCGCCCGAGGAGTCGTCGGCGATGTCCTCGGCCTTCGCCAGGCTCGTCGAGAGCTCCTTCATGTCGCCCTTGAAGTCGCTGTCGAACTTGTCGTCGCCGCTCTCCGTGGTCTCCGCGCCCCGGCTGACCAGCGTCAGGTTCTCGTTGCCGCGGGCCTTGAGGGAGGCGATCCGGGCGTCGTTCAGCACGTTCACCGAGACCACGCCGTCGTTGTACGAGGCGAGGAGCTCCGAGCGGGCGACGGCGTGGCCGACGACGAGCCACAGCAGGACGACGGTGGAGGCGGCGGAGGCGGCGACCAGGCCGCGGTTCAGCACCCGGTTCGTACGGTGGTAGTTGCGGCGCTGGGCCCATACGAGTGTGCCGAGGGTGAGGACGCCGAGGCCGATCGCGGCCCACGGGTAGACGACCGCGCTGTCGTAGTCGTCGCTCAGGCGCCGGTTCTCGTTCTTGTAGAGACGCTCGGCCCTGGGGAGCATCTCCTCCTGCATCTTCTGGTTCGCGTACCGCAGATAGGCCCCGCCCAGCGGGTAGCCCTGGCGGTTGTTCGCGCGGGCCCGCTCGACCAGGCCCTTGTACTCGGGCAGCAGCTTGTTGAGCTCGGCGATGGTCCTCGCGGACGAGGAGCCCGGGTCGGAGGCGGTCGCGGCACCCGCCAGACCGTCGGCGGCGTCCCTGATGTCCTTCTCGTACCGGGTGCGGGAGGCGGGGGTCTCCTGGCCGCCGGCGAGGAAGCCGCTGGAGGCCGCCGTGTTGGCGTCGGCGAGGGCGCGGTAGACGTCGGCCGCGGCGGCGCTCAGGGGCTGGCTGCTGTGGAGCACGTCGTCGGCGGCGGCCGAGCGGTCCGACATCTGCCACGCGGTGACGGCACCGAACGCGACGACCAGGAGGGCCAGCGCCGCCCCGATGATCCGCAGCCGGCCCGGTTCGGTCGTCGCGGACGCACGCAGTTCGTCGACGCCCTCCATGAACGCCGTGCGGCGCGGTGGGCCGGCCTCCGGCGGGCCGGAGGCCGCGGGCGGAGCCGGACGCGCGGCCTGCGGCGGCACGGCCAGGGCCGTGGGCGCCCCCTGGCCCGGTGGCGCCGCGCTCCCCTTCGACGTGTACGTCACTTGACCTCCCCCATGGTCATCCGTCGGTCACCTCCGCCCGGTGAACCGCACCGTGAACGGAGGTGCACGGCCGCAAGTATCGCCGCCGGGACTGACATCCGAACAGGTCTTTACTGGATCTTGTTCGGATTGCGGCCCCGATGCCGCGTTCCTCGCACCGCGAGAGGTTTCCCGCACCACCCCCCGCCCATGAATACGCCATCGGGTTCGGTTCGGTTCCCACCGGGATCGGACACTTTCGGGGGATGCCTCGGGGGGCGCCCACCAGGGGCGTTCAGTCCGCCTCGTAATACGCCCTCACGCGCGCGTGCACCTCGTCCCGGGCACCCACACGGTCGAGGCCGAGCAGGGCCGCGCCCAGCACCGGCCGGGCCGTGACGACCTGGGCGACCGCCTTGGGGGCGCGGGCGCTCAGCAGGTCGCGGACGCGGGTGTCCAGCTGGGGATGACGGGCCGCCAGAACCCCGCCGCCGAGGAGGACGGGGGTCTCCTCGCCGAGGAGGTCCAGGCGGGTCAGGGCGACCGCGGCCATGGTGACCACCTCCTCCGCCAGCCGGTCCACCAGCGCGCGGGCCACCGGATCGCCGTCCAGCGCCGTGGCGAACAGCACCGGCGTCAGCTCGTGCCGGCGCGCCTGCTCCACGTGCTCCAGGTGCAGTGCCTCGATGAGCGCGTACATGGAGTCGAACCCGAAGTGGGCCGGCAGCGTGCGGGCGAGCTCCGTAGGCTCGCCCCGGCCGTCCTCCGCCCGGGCCGCGTGCCACAGGGCCTCCTCGGCCAGGCCCCAGCCGCCGCCCCAGTCACCGGAGATACGGCCGAGCGCCGGGAAGCGGGCGGTGCGGCCGTCCGGGCGCATGCCCACACAGTTGATGCCCGCCCCGCAGACGACGGCCACCCCGCGCGGCTCGGCGATCCCGGACCTGAGGATCGCGAAGGTGTCGTTGTGCACGTCCACGGTCGCCCCCCACGCGCGCGCGTGCAGGGCGGCGCCCAACTGCTCCTCCTCCACCGGGAAGTCGGCGTTCGCCAGGCAGGCCGAGACGTGAGTGACGGAGGTGACGCCCGCGGCGGCGAAGGCCTGCCGCACGGCGCCGGCCAGTCCGTCCACCGCCGCCTCGACCCCCACCGTCGGAGGCTGGAACCCCGCGCTGCGCCCCGTGCCGACGACCTCGCCGTCGGCCGCGATCACCGCCACGTCGGTCTTGCTGTTGCCGGCGTCGATCGCGAGTACGAGGCCGGTTCTGCCCGGGCCCGGCGCCGTGCCGTCGACGCCGGGCCCGGGCGCGGCTCCCGCCGAGGTCACGCCCACGCGAGGTGCTCCCGGTTGTGTGCGATCAGCTGGTCGGTGAGGGTCTCGGCGTACGCGTACTGCCCGATCAGCGGGTGCGCGAGCAGCGCCCGGAAGACCCGCTCGCGGCCACCGCGCAGGGCGGCTTCGAGCGCCAGGTCCTCGTACGCCGTCACGTTCGCCATCAGCCCCGCGTACAGCGGGTCCACGGGCGCCACCGGCAGCGGGGACGTGCCGCGCGGGCCGACCGCCGCCTGCACCTCGATCACCGCGTCGTCCGGCAGGAAGGGCAGCGTGCCCCGGTTGTACGTGTTCACCACCTGGAACGGACTGCCCGAGCTGCCCAGCAGCGCCGCCGCCAGGTCCACCGCGGCCTCCGAGTAGTACGCCCCGCCCCGCTTGGCGAGCAGCTCCGGCTTCTCGTCCAGCGCCGGGTCGGCGTACATCTCCAGCAACCGCCGCTCCATCTCCGCCACTTCGGCGGCCCGCGACGGCTTCGTGCGCAGCTCCCGCACCACCTCGTCGTGCGCGTAGTAGTAGCGCAGGTAGTACGAGGGCACCACGCCGAGGCGGTCGATGACCGGGCGCGGCAGGCGCAGGTCGGCCGCGACGGCGTCACCGTGCTCGGCGAGCAGCTTGGGCAGGATGTCCTCGCCCTCGGGGCCACCGAGCCGCACGCCGGTCTCCCAGGTGAGGTGGTTGAGGCCCACGTGGTCCAGGTGCACCTCGGCCGGGGCCACCCCGAGCAGACCCGCGAACTTCCGCTGGAAACCGATCGCCACGTTGCACAGTCCGACCGCCTTGTGGCCGGCCTGGAGCAGGGCCCGGGTCACGATGCCCACCGGGTTGGTGAAGTCGATGATCCACGCGTCCGGGTTGGTGCGCCGGACCCGTTCGGCGACGTCCAGCACCACCGGCACCGTGCGCAGCGCCTTGGCGAGGCCGCCCGCGCCCGTCGTCTCCTGCCCGACGCAGCCGCACTCCAGCGGCCAGGTCTCGTCCTGCTGCCGGGCCGCCTGGCCGCCGACGCGGAGCTGGAGCAGCACGGCGTCGGCGCCGTCGACGCCCTTGTCCAGGTCGCTCGTCGTGACGATCCGGCCGTCGTGTCCCTGCCGCGCGAAGATGCGCCGGGCAAGGCCGCCGACCAGCTCCAGCCGGTCGGCCGCCGGGTCGACGAGGACCAGCTCCTCGATCGGCAGCGTGTCCCTGAGGCGGGCGAACCCGTCGATGAGTTCGGGGGTGTAGGTCGACCCTCCGCCGACCACGGTGAGCTTCATAGCAGTATCAACCCTTTACTCCGGTCAGGGTGACGCCCTCGACGAACGCCTTCTGGGCGAAGAAGAACACGAGGATCACCGGGGCCATGACCAGAACGGTCGCGGCCATGGTCAGGTTCCAGTCGGTGTGGTGCATGCCCTTGAACGACTCCAGGCCGTAACTCAGGGTCCAGGCACCGGCGTTCTCGGACGCGTAGATCTGCGGACCGAAGTAGTCGTTCCAGGCGTAGAAGAACTGGAAGAGGGCGACGGCCGCTATCCCGGGCCGCGCCATCGGCAGGACGACCTTCAGCAGCGTCCGCAGATCACCGCAGCCGTCGACGCGCGCCGCGTCCAGGTACTCGTTCGGGATGGTCATCAGGAACTGCCGCAGCAGGAAGATGGAGAACGCGTCACCGAACGCCATCGGGATGATCAGCGGCCACAGCGTGCCCGACAGGTCCAACTGCTTCGCCCAGAACAGGTACATCGGGATGATGATGACCTGGGGCGGCAGCATCATCATCGAGATGACCAGCATCATCGCCAGATTCCTGCCGCGGAAGCGGAACTTGGCGAGGGCGTACGCCACCGGGATGGACGACACGACCGTGAGGACGGTGCCCAGTCCCGCGTAGAACAGCGTGTTCTTCCACCAGGTCAGAAAGCCCGGTGTGTCGAACACCTTCCGGTAGTTGCCCCACTCCCAGGTGTGCGGGATCAGATCGCGGCTGAGTGCCTGGGTGTCGCTCATCAGCGAGGTCAGGAACACGAACACGAAGGGCAGGACGAAGAAGAGCGCGGCGGCCACGCCGAGGGAGTGGATCGCGACCCACTCCAGGAGGGCCTTCCGCCGGGCGGTGCGCTCGGCGGCGCCGTCCGGCGCTGCGGGGGCGGTCCGCACCGGCTTGTCCAGTACTTGGGTCATGGTCAGTCACCTGCCTGGATGAGCCCGCCGCGGCGCCGCATCAGCAGCGCCGTGAACGCCATGGAGAGTGCGAACAGCACGAGCGCGACCACACAGGCGGAGCCGTAGTCGAAGCGCTGGAAGCCGAGGTTGTAGACGACCTGAGGGAGCGTCCAGGTCGAGTTCTCCGGGTAGCCCGGCTCGAAGTTGGTGCCGGCGCCCTGGATGACACCCGAGGCGACCTTCCCGGCGATCAGCGGTTGCGCGTAGTACTGCATGGTCTGGATCACGCCGGTGACCACCGCGAACATCACGATCGGCGAGATGTTCGGCAGCGTCACGTACCGGAACCGCTGCCAGGCCGACGTGCCGTCCAGCGCGGCGGCCTCGTACTGCTCCTTGGGGACGTCGAGCAGCGCGGCCATGAAGATGACCATGAGGTCGCCGACGCCCCACAGGGCGAGCAGGGTGAGCGCGGGTTTGGACCAGTTGGGGTCGTTGAACCAGGCCGGGGCCGGGATCCCGATGCCCTCCAGGATCGAGTTGACCGGTCCCGTACCCGGGTTGAGGAGGAAGGCGAACGCCATCGTGGCGGCCACGGGCGGGGCGAGGTACGGCAGGTAGAACAGCGTCCGGAAGACACCCGTGCCCGTCTTGATCTTGGTGATCAGCATCCCGATGCCGAGCCCGAACAGCACCCGCAGACTGACCATCACCACGACCAGCCACAGGGTGTTGCGCATCGCGGGCCAGAAGTACGGATAGTCCTTGAAGACGTAGAGCCAGTTCTTCGCCCCGCTGAACTCCGGCGGCCTGAACCCGTCGTAGTGCATGAACGAGAAGTAGATCGTCGAGATCAGCGGATAGGCGAAGAAGACGGCGAAACCGATCAGCCAGGGCGACAGGAAGGCGGCGGTCCTGAACGCCGCCTTCCTGCGCTTGGCGCGCAGCGTGTACGCGGTCGTGGCGGCCATGGGACTACTTCGCCTGCGCGATGTCCGTGTCGATCTGCTGAGCGGCCTTCTTCAGACCGGCCTTCAGATCGGTGAGCTTGCCGCTCTCGTAGTCGTATCCGAGCTTCTGGATCGTGTTGAGGTACACGCCGCCGTTGACGGACGCCGGGGCGGTCTGCGAGTTCGGGTTCGAGGCGATGTCCAGGAACGTCTTGAAGCGCGGGTCGTACTTCAGCTTCGGCGACTTCAGCGCCGCGAGCGTGGAGGGCACGTTGTGGATGGCGTTGGAGAAGTCCACCACCGCGTCCGTGTTCGTGGTCATGTACTTGACCAGCTCCCAGGCCGCGTTCTGCTTCTTGCTGGTGGAGGGGATACCGGCGATGGTGCCGGTGATGTAGCCCTTGCCGTACTGGTCGGCCTGGTCGTCCGGGACGGGCAGCGGCGCGACACCGATCTCGAAGTCCGGCTTGGCGTCCAGCGCCATCCCGAGCCGCCACTCGCCGTCCAGCTGCATCGCCACCTGGCCGGTGTGGAACGGGTGCTTCGGGCCCCACTCGTCACCCAGTCCGGAGCGGTACTTCTCCAGCTTCTTGTAGCCGCCGAGTTCGTCGACGAGCTTCTTCTGGAACTTGAAGCCCTCCTCGAACTTCGGGTCCTTGGCGACGTTCGACTTGCCGCTCGCGTCGAAGTACGTCGGCGACCACTGCGCGAAGACGTGCTCGGTCGTGAACTCCCAGCCGTGGTAGTTCGGCATCACGCCGAGCTGCGAGAACGAGTCGCCCTTCTTGATGGTCAGCTTCTTCGCGTCGGCCGCGAACTCGGACCAGGTCTTCGGCGGGCTCTTGATACCGGCCTTGTCGAACGCGGTCTTGTTGTAGTAGAGGCCGTAGGCGTCGCCCAGCAGCGGCACGGTGCAGCGGTTGCCGTCGAACTGGGTGTACTCGTTCATCGCCTTCGGGAACGTCGTGTCCGGGTCGATGCCGTCCTTCTTGAAGAAGGGGTTCAGGTCGACGAACGCCCCGGACGAACAGAACTTGCCCACGCTGTTCGTGGTGAACGACGAGACGACGTCGGGGGCCTTGTCGCCGCCCGCGCGCAGGGCCTGGTTGACCTTGTCGTCGGTCATGTTGCCGACGACGTTGACGTGGATGTTGGGGTGCGCCTTCTCGAACCGCTTGACCAGTTCCTTGATGGGCTTCTGCTCGGCCGGCGCGCTCCAGCCGTGCCAGAAGTTGATGGTCGTCTCCTTGGACGCGTCGTCGCTTCCGCCGGCGGAGGACTGGCCGGTGCAGGCGGTCGCGAGGAGGGCGAGGGAGGCGGAGGCGGCGAGAGCGACAGCCGCTCTCTGGGACATTCCGGGCATGACGGGGTCTCCCTAGGGCAGGGGCAGGGGCGGAGTGGGTAGGGAAGGAAGGGGAGTTCAGAGGTGGGGTGCGCGGACGGACAGGTGTACGGCCGCGCGGGGATCAGCGCGAGGTGTCGAAGACCTCGTCGCGGGTGGTCGCGAGCGCGCGCTCCAGCGCGCCGCGCAGCACAGGGTGTTCAGTGACGTCGCCGACCACGAGCCGGGGCCGCGAGGCGGCCAGTTCCGCCAGCTCGGCCTCGACGAGACCGCGGAGGGGTTCGCCCCCCGAGGTGAGCGCGGAGCCGCTGAGGACGACGAGTTCGGGGTCGAGCACGGAGATGAGCGAGGCGAGACCGGTGGCCAGCCCGGTCGCGTACGTCTCCAGGAGCCGGCGGTGGGCACCGGATCCGGGACCGCTGTCCGCCGCCCGCGCCACGAGAGCGGCGGCGACCTCGGCGTACGGGCCCTCGGGGACGTCCTCGATGCCCAGTTCGCGGGCCAGTCGCGGGATGACCTGCGAACCGGCCAGCTCCTGGAAGCCCCCGCTGCCCGCCTTGCTCACCTGACGGACCAGCGGCGCGCCCGGCACCGGCAGGAAACCGACCTCGCCGGCGCCGCCCGTCCAGCCGCGGTGCAGCCGGCCGCCGAGGACGAGCGCGGCACCGAGACCGCCCTCGTTCCACAGCAGGACGAAGTCGTCGTGGCCCTGCGCCGCGCCCAGCCGCTGTTCGGCGATCGCGACGAGGTTGACGTCGTTCTCGTACTCCACCGGCATCGGCAGCGCGGCGGCGAGCTCGTCCAGGAGGGTGGGGGAGTGCCAGCCGGGCAGGTGGGAGGCGTAGCGCAGCCGGCCCGTGCCCGGGTCGAACGCGCCAGGGGTGCCGATGACGAGCCGGTGGACGTCGTCCTGGGCGAGCCCGGCGGCCTTGACCGCCCCGTCGAGGGCGTCGGTGACCTGCCGTACGACGGTGTGGCCCGAGCGCCGTCCCGGAGTGGGGACCTCGTGCTCGCCCACCGTGCGGCCGGTGATGTCGGCGACGGCGGCGAGGATGCGCTCGGGGGTGACGTCGAGCCCGGCGGCGAACGCGGCGGCAGGGTTGACCGCGTACAGCTGGGCGCTGGGTCCTGGCCGCCCCTCGCTGGTGCCCGTCACGAGGACGAGCCCCGCCGCCTCCAGCCGGGCCAGCAGCTGGGAGGCGGTCGGCTTGGACAGTCCCGTGAGCTTCCCGATCCGGGTGCGGGACAGGGGGCCGTGGAGGAGGAGCAGGTCCAGCGCGGCACGGTCGTTCATGGCGCGCAGGACGCGCGGGGTGCCCGGCGTGCTGCCGGATCCGGTTCCTGCCATGTGTGTCGACACCTGCCTCTCGGCTGATCAGCGTCCCAGTGACCTGGCGGGGCGTCCATGTTGGGGTGCCCGTCAATCACTGTTTCGGCCATTGTTAGGAAAGTTTCCTATCGGTTGGAGAGGAAGGTAGGTCCGGACCAGTGAGGCCGTCAAGCCCCTCCACGCGAACCGCCCCCGAGGCAACGGACTCGTTACCTGCGGGGGCGGGGCTGTCTCTTATACA
>NZ_VJZC01000175.1 GCF_009377185.1 Streptomyces spongiae | reverse complement strand
CTCCTGGGCCATGTGGTCACCCCGGAGGCCCTCGCCGCCCTGCCCCCACCACCATGAGCACGCGCCGGGACCCACCCCGTCAGTCCGACCGCCTCGTCAGTCCGACCGCTTCCACGACGGATCGCGGCCGGCCAGTCCCAGCGCACGGTCGAACGGCGGCGCCGTGGCCGGTACCTCGACCTCGGGGCCGAACACCTTGTACTGCCGGGCCATCTCGGCCCTCCCCGCGACGTCCTCGTACAGCGCCGCCGCGAGTTCGTCGTCCACGGGCAACCGCTGCCCGGTGGCCACCGCCAGGTCCCAGCCGTGGAGCAGCCACTCCCCGAGGACGATCCCGCCGACGAAGGGGGCGGGCATCGCGCCGCCGCCACCGGTCAAGGAGGTCTCGCCCGCCCAGGCCCGTGGATCGCTCCAGGCGTCGGCGGTCGCCGCCGACCGGGCGGCGAACGCCTCGGCCCAGCCGGGCTCCGCGATGAGGTCACGTTCCTTCGCCGTCCGACCCGGCAGGTCCTGCGGCGGCTGCTTGACCGCGGCGGCCTGCCCCAGGACACCGGTCCAGTGGAACAGATGGTTCACCAGTGCCCCGACCGTCATCTCCGGGCACGGGGTGCGCAGGTCCAGGTCGTCCGGCCGGATACCGCGCACCACACCCACGGCCGCCTCCGAGGCCCTGGCCATCACGTTTCTCAGCTGCATGTCGTCCTCGCCTCTTCCCGCGTGCAGTGAGGACACGGTAGGCAGGACGACGCGGACGAGCCTTGAAGAAACGCGTCAGCGTGCCGAGTGCGGCCACGGGCGGCCTGCGACGCGTTCGATGTCGGTGTTGAACCGCTCCAGGTCGGCGACGAACCGCTTCAGGTCCTCGGGGGACCAGCCGGTGAGGACCTTGGCCAGTTTGGCGACCGTCTCCTCACGTTGGGCGGTCAGGCGCTTCCGCCCCTCCTCGGTGATACGGAACTTGCGGGCCACCGTTCCTAAAGACTGAGCGGGAGTGAGTCCTGCTGCCAGGACCCTTGCTCAGCCGGATGCCCCGAACGGTGTCGGGCGTCCTGGTTCTCCGCGTTCGCTCCGCGTCCGGCGCGCGCGGATCGTGTCCGTGGTCCGGGGATGCGGGGGCGGAGTTCCTCACGCCCCGGGGCGCCCGGTCGGGCCTGGACGGTCCGATGCCCCACACGATCACTCCGGTCGTGTGGGGGCGGTGCCGTCCTCCCCCAGTGCCTTAAGGGCCTGGGAGGTACCCCCAGCCGGATCGGGTGTCCCAGGGCGCGCCTGCCGATCGCCACGGCTGCCGCGTCGTGGCGAGTGCTCCTTTTGTTCTTGCTGGTGAGGGGCTTTTGCCAGTGCTGGGCGCCCCAGCGGCTGGTGTAGGCGGGGTCGACGGCGACGATGGTGATGCCGAGTTCGGCCGCCATCGACACCAGCCGGGCCCGCAGCCGGGACACCGGCATGCCGGAGATGAGCTTGCGGAAGCGCTTACGCCTGCCGTGTTTCTCGCGAGACTTGTCGGCGGTGAAGTCGAGGTCCTCGATCGCGATCGCGAGACTGTGGCGCCTGGCCCAGTGCAGCAGGCGGATCAGGGCGTGCCGGATCTGGGCGTCACGGTGGGCGGCGGTGCCGGACAGGTCGTAGCCGAACCGGACAGGTGCGCCGACGGGGTTGCTGCGCAGACTGCCGACCCTCCGACTGGCCGTGCCCGTCGAGGAGTTGCAGCGTGTCGAGGGCCTCCTCGTCGGCGGCCTGCGTACGGTGCCGGTGCGGTGGTAACCAGAAGAACAAAAAGGACTAAAAGTTACCAAAGGAGATAAAGGGGTGACGGGCATGAAGGTCAGCGTGGACGAGGACAAGTGCTGCGGTGCCGGGCAGTGCGTGATGCTCGCGCCGGAGGTGTTCGACCAGCGGGAGGACGACGGCATCGTCCTCCTCCTCGACGCCGAGCCCGCCCCGGACCAGCACGCCACGGTCCGGGAGGCGGCCGCGATGTGCCCCTCGGGCGCCATCGCGCTCCACGAGGGTTCGTAGCGGCCCCGCGCTCATGGGTGGCCGTCAGGACCGGCGTTCGAGGACCACGTACCCCAGGCGGGCACCCGTGATCACGTACCGGGCCTTGGGGTGCAGCCTGCGGGCGTGGCCCACGGGGTCGGGATACCGGCCGCCGGTGTTGTCGAGGGCGATGTAGTCCGGGGTGACCCCGCGGGTGTTGCCGATCCAGAAGACGCGGCAGCGGGAGGTGAGGCGGCTGATGGGGCCGAGGCCGGCCTCGACGGTCGCGCCGTCCGGGATGGCGGCCAGCATCTTCTCGGCGGCGGTGACGCGCTCGGGTGTGCGGTAGGCGGCGGGCTCGGTCAGCGCGCGCAGGGGGAGGCTGGTGCTGAGCGCGAGGGCCGCCGCGGCGACGGCGGCGGGCAGCTGTTGCCCGTACGAGCGCAGCCAGGGGCGCGGGCTGCGGCGGGTGGCGGTGATGGCGTCGGCCAGGGCGAGGAACACGACCGGCATCAGGACCGCGCTGTAGTGCCAGTCCGTGCCCCAGTAGTGGTCGTCCGAGGAGACGAAGCGCCAGCCGAGGGTGGGCAGCGCGATGAGGAGCAGCGGGGAGCGCAACGCCAGGAACCCGCTGGTGGGGAGCAGCAGCCAGGCCAGGGTGTCGAGTTTGGTCCCGGCACCGTCGAAGAGGGAGAAGCCGCCGTCGACCTTGGCCCAGTAGTCGTAGTCGCCGGTCGTGTTGAAGGCCGGGATGACAACGGTGAGGGTGGCCAGGGTGGCGGCGGCTCCCAGGGCGGCCACGGCCAGCGCGTACGGGACGGTGCGCGGGGAGGAGCGGCGGGCGCGAACGGCGACGACGACGGCGATGGCCGCCAGCGTCAGCCCCTGGTCCTCCTTGACCAGGACCAGCGGCAACGCCCAGAGCAGCGCCCGGCGCCAGCGCCCGGCCAGCAGGGCCTCCAGCGCGAAGGCGATCAGCGGTACGGCGAAGCAGATCTCGTGGAAGTCGACGTCGACGGCACGCTGAAGGCCCCAGGACAGGCCGTACGCGATACCGAGCGCGAGTCCGCGGCTCCGCCCCAGCAGCCCGGCGGCCGCCCGCGTGACCGGCACGGCCGACAGCGCGAACAGCGCGGCCTGGGCCACGAGCAGCGTGACCGGCGAGGGGAAGACCCGGTAGACGGGGGCGAGGAGAGCGGTGACCGGGCTGAAGTGGTCACCGAGGACGTTGGTCCCCGGGCCCTTGAGATCGACGATCGGCACCTGGAGGTGGGCGTACGCACGCACGGCCTGCTCGAAGATGCCGAGGTCCCAGGAGCGGGTGGCCATGTGCCGGTAGCGGGCGACGGAGAGCGTGGCGTACGCGACGAAGAGGACGGCCGCGAGGAGGTACGGATCACGGTGGCCGGTCGGCTGCGGGCGCCGGTCACGCGGGGGGAGCGTGACCGGCTCCGGTATGAGGGGCGCGGGTGTGGTCGGCGCCGGTATGAGGGGCGCGGGCGTGGTCGGCGCCGGTATGAGAGGCGCGGACGACACCGACACCGACGGCGGCGAGGCCGGGGCGTCCGGGCCGGGCAGGGCGGTCATGGATCTCCCTGGTGGCGGCGGTGGTGACCACGTTCCGGTGGTGGCGACCACGTTCCATACGGTGCCGGGATTATGTCCGAACGGCGCCGCGCCCCGGACGCAGGGGTCTCACCCCCCGGCGACGGGACCGGCGGACGCGGATGCCGTGACCGCCTGTGAGGTGCCGTCCAGGCGGTCCTGCTGCACCTTCGTGAGGGTGCGGACGACGAGGACGGCTGCCACGGCCGCGCCGATGACCGCCGCGTCGGCCACCAGCAGCTGCCACACGTCCGTGTAGGCGCGCCCGATGACGTCGTCGGTGTCGTCGGCGTAGATCAGGCCCACCCCGCCGAGCATCCCGGCCAGCCACAGGCCCCACCACCAGTTCACGACACTCGGCAGCCGCTGTCCCGGAGCGCTCGCCCGGTGGATGTCGACGACGATGCCGCGGGGCACCCACAGGTTCATGATCGGCACGATCCAGCCCACGTACATCCACGGCCACACGTAGCGCGCGCGTTCGCCGGAGAAGGCGCGCGCGTTGTCCCGGACGCGCCACAGCCAGTTCAGGAAGGCGGCTGCGCAGAGCACCGTGGCGACTTCTCCCAGGGAGCTGACGAAGTGGTAGCTGTCCTCCAGCGCGGTCGGCTCGCGGTGTTGGCCGCCACCCTGGTCGATCGGCCCTGACGCCGGCATGCCCGCCACGGCGAGTCGTATGTGCCAGACGGCCCGGGCCGCCCAGGCGGCTCCGGCCAGCGCGAGCCCGGCGACGGCGATACGGGCCGTTCCCCGGACCGGGCGCGCGGGAGGCTGTGTCATGTTCACCACGTCATCGTTGTTCATGCCCTCCTAGACGAGAAATCCCGCCCTCCGGATGCGGCGTTCGACGTACACCTGCCCTCCGTACACGCGCCCTCCGCATGCGGCACGCGACGCACACGCGCCCTCCCGAGTCCTGCCGGGAGAGAGCAATTGGATTCTGAGTCCCAGCGACACGCCGCATGCACGGCGTGTCGCTGGGACGCCGGAGCCAATTGACGGCCTTTCCACGCATTCGCAGCTGGCCCATGCGGCGGACACGTCGAGGTTGCCCCGCCCAAGGATGGCGTGGCCTCTGGGACAGACCCCGCCTCCCGCGGCCGCTGTCAGCTCTGCTTCTCACCGAGGGCTGCACGCAGCCAGTCCAGGGAACCGGTCTCCAGCACCGCGTCGGCGAGTTCGTTCGCGGTCTCGTGCTCGGCCACCGATTCGGGGTCGCGTACGCCTGCCATCCACCTACCGGTGCGCTTGGTCTGCTTCAGTGTTCCCGCCTCGTACAGGAACCTCGCCAAACTTAGTTATTCCACGGGGCGAAATCTAGATACGGAAAACGAACGCCATCGTCGAATGGCTTGCGCTCCGCAAGATTGCCAAGTCCCCAAAAGAGGGCAACTACTCCAGTCAGGATGTAAATAACGGCCCAAAATGCACCTATGATCGCCCACCATATGCACCACGCAATCCCTCTGACAAATTTCAGAATAATGTTATCGACCAATGGCGGTATACCAGAAGACATCACTCTAAGATCCTTCCCGCGCGGCCCTGCGGATCTGATAACTACCCCTTGGGTAGGCCAGCCCAGCGAGTGCCCTCTAGAAGGCGAGGGCCCTTAAGGGGTGCTGAGTCGAGCATCTCCCCATACCCCGTAGCAGTAGCTGTCGATGTCTTCGGAAGATTGGTAAGAGACCTTAAGGGTCAGCCGGAGCTTACCGGAAACGTTAAGGTCGATCTCACTCGACTCACCGATTTCCATTTGCTCCTCGTATAGGACTTTTCCGTCTCCGAAGACCTCGAACTTCAGCACTGATTCACTCGGAGAATCGTCGCGCAGTCCGATGGTCGCATCAAAACTGCGCCACTTACGACCCAGATTATATTCGGCGTCACCATAGGGAACGTAGCTCTTGTCGGCCCTCATGGCCACGCTTTGCGAATACTGTTCGCCGTCGATCTCTGCGGACTCGTTTTCTACACCGTATTCCGATCTCAACGGATCAATCTCGCTGAGGTACTGTTCTTGAGAGCCCTGGTTAACGGTTGCAGCCACCGCAATAGGTGCAGTTGGCAAACAGAATCCCGCTATCGACATTGCCGTGATCGCCGTGAAGGTCCGCCTCTTCACATTCATAACCCTATCCTCTTGCGTGCTTCACTTGCGAAACATGATTATCAGGTGAGCAAGAAAGATAGGTGTTTCATCATCGGGCCCGTAAACATGAGACCGACTCCAGATCTGCTTCGCTACTTCCAGGATGCACCCAGCTGGAGGTCAGCGCATCTTACGTCTGAGTCCTCATATCCAGCTGTGAGACCAAGGAAGTCACCTCCCCGCGCGGAAAGATGCGGCGTTTCATGGAGCCCTGCACCCGGCTGGCAGTTACCGTAACCCCTCGCGTCGCTGTTCTACAGACTCTGCCTACTCAGCGCGCTTCCCCACACGCCTCCCCTGCGCAACTCTTCGGGACGAAGAGGTCGTGCCAGACGCGTGCCAGGTCCTGCGGGGAACCTCGGGAGTACAGAGATATCGAGTGACGGTCCACCAGGGTGCCAGTCCTCTTCTTCCCAGGTCAGCAGGGCATATCAGGTCAGGAGACACGAGCTTCCCAAGCTGAGAGCGCTGTGTGGTGACCAACCTGATTGCATCTGGGCAGCTCTGCTCTGTGGTGGTGGCTAGCTTCGGTGAGGGGTCACACCGTGCCTACGTGTCTGACAGTGCTTGGCACCTTTCGGACGCCGTGATCACTGCGTCCATGGTCGCATTCTCTCGTTGTTCAGCCGTGTGCCGTGCTCGGCGCGTGCCCGAGGGCGCGCGGCCACTGGGGTCGCGTGCCCTCGCGGGTGCGTCGAACGGGTCGGCATGTCAGGCCGTCCGGGCCGGCAGCGTGTCGGTGTGGGGCGCCGGTGGGCAGCCGAGGCGGCCCCGGGTGGTGGCGAGGAGGATGAGGGCCGCCGTGAGGAGGGCGAGCAGGGAGGCGTTGGAGGCGCTCTCGCGGGACAGCCACGGGAACATGTCCGCCGCGGCGATGGAGAAGTAGTTGTTGACGCCGCAGTGCAGCAGCATCACCAGCGGCATGCTGCCGCCGGAGCGGTTGAACACCCAGGTCATCACGAAGCTGAAGGCGATGGCGGTGACGACGAACTTCAGCACGGCCGTCCCGGTCACGTCCGGGTAGCCGCCCCACTCGGTCAGGAACAGCGGCAGGTGCCAGAGACCCCACAGCGGACCGACGATGACGGTGGCGGCCAGCGGGCCGAAGCGGTCCTGCAGTCGGGGCATGGCGAACTCGCGCCAGCCGGGCTCCTCGGCGAGGCCGGTGGTGATCATCTGGAGGAGCAGGCCGGGCAGGAACGCGGCCAGGATCATCGCGGACGGCATCTGCGGGGCGCGGTCGCCGAGCGCGACCACCGCGAGGGTCAGCGCCGCGGGCACCGCGACCAGAACCACGGCGTACCAGCGCCAGTTGACGCGGAACTTGGTCATCCGGCTCCGCCAGGCCCGCAGCCCCGCGCGTCCCTCGGTGATCCCGGTGACCAGGAGCGCCGACGTGATCGGGCCGAGGTAGGCGCCGGGCAGCACGCCGAGGAGCTGGCTGCCGCCGGCGCCCCCGGGGAAGGTGAAGTGCCACAGGCCCAGGCCGTTCTCGGAGAGTGCGTACGGGACCCAGGCCGTCCAGCTCAGCAGGAACGTCAGCGAGAAGAACCAGGTCAGGGGGCGGTGGCGGATGCTGCCGCGCAGGCCGGTGGTGACGTCCTGACGGCCCTCCCCACGGCCCTCCCTGCCACCTCCACGGCCCTCGCCGCCGCCCTTACCGCCCTCGCCGCCGCCCTTACCGCCCTTGCCGGCCGGGCCGGTCTCGATGCTGACGGGTGCCTGGATGCTCACCGCTATGTCCCTTCGGAGGGGGCTGTTGTGACGTGTTCAGCACATCAGCGCCGCGTCCGAGGGTCATTGCCGTGCGTGCCCCAGGCGGAGGTACAGCAGGCTGTACCCGAGGGGTCGTCAGGCGCGGCGGCGGGCGTCCTCCAGGTACTGCAGGACGGCGGCCACCCGCCGGTCCACGTGGTCGGTCGGCGACAGGTCGAGCTTGGCGAAGATGCTGCGGATGTGCTTGTGCACCGCGCCGTCCGTCACGACGAGCCGTTCCGCGATCGCGCTGTTGCCCAGCCCCTCGGCCATCAGGGCGAGGACGTCGCGCTCGCGGCGGCTGAGGCGTTCCAGGCGGGTGTCCTGGTGGGAGCGGGTGAACAGCTGGGCGACGACCTCGGGGTCGATGGCGGTGCCGCCGGACGCCACCCGGTGCAGTGCGTCGAGGAACTCCTCCACGCGCCCGACCCGTTCCTTGAGCAGATACCCGAGGCCGTTCACACCGCCGGTCAGCAGCTCGGTGGCGAAGGACTGCTCGACGTATGCGGACAGCACCAGGACGGCCAGGTCGGGGCGGCGGCGCCGGGCCTCGACGGCCGCGCGGACGCCTTCGTCGGTGTGCGTGGGCGGCATCCGTACGTCGAGGATGGCGACGTCGGGCTTGTGCGTGTCGACGGCGTCCAGCGCCCCGTCGGGGGTACCCGCCGTGGCCACCACGTCGAGCCCCTCGGCGCGCAGCAGCAGGGCGAGGCCCTCGCGCAGCAACAGGTCGTCCTCGGCTATCACGATCCGCAGGTCACGGTCCGTCAGCTGGTCACGGTCCGTCAGCTGATTACGGTCCGTCAGCTGGTCACGATCCACAGGGAAGGTCCACTTCAAGGGTTGTCGGCCCGCCGGCCGGGCTGGTCACGCGGAGCGTACCGTCGTGCGCCGCCACCCGGCGGCGGATCCCGGTGAGCCCGGAGCCGCCGTCCTCGTCGGCGCCGCCCCGGCCGTCGTCCTCGATCCGGAGGTTCAGCCGGCCGCCCCGGGAACGGACCGTCACCGCCGCCTGTCCGGCGCCACTGTGCTTGGCGATGTTCGTCAGTGCCTCGGCGACCACGAAGTAGGCGGTGGCCTCGACGGAGGCTGCGCACCGTTCGGGTGCCTCGACGTCGGTCCGGCACGGCACCGCGCACTCGGCGGCCAGCCCGGACAGCGCGCCCGCGAGCCCCCGGTCGGCCAGCACCGGGGGCAGGATGCTGCGGGAGACGGTACGCAGTTCGGCCAGGGCCTGTTCGGCGGCGGACTGGGCGCGCTCGAGGAGTTCGTCGGCACCGGCCGGGTCGCGGGCCACCTGGCGGCGGGCGGCGCCGAGCAGGACGGTGACCGTGACGAGCCGGTTCTGGGTGCCGTCGTGCAGCGAGCGCTCGATACGGCGCAGCTCGGTGGCGTGGGCGTCCAGGGCGGCGGCGCGGGTGGCGGTCAACTCCGCGACACGCAGGGAGAGATCGGTGTCGGGCCCGGCCGCGAGGAACCGCCGCCCGGGCGCGGCCTGCAAGCGGGCCATACCCGGGGTCAGCCCGAGGATGATGGCGATCCAGCCCACGCCGAGGAGGGTCACGGCCAGGGCCTCCGGCCAGGTCTGCGCGTTGCCGAAGCCCAGCGACGTGGCATCCGCTTCCTTGGGCGCGAACGGCCACAGCAACGGGAAGACGCTGTCCCGGAGGGCGACAAGCGGCAGCAGTACGCCGAGCAGGCCCAGCAGCAGACCGAACGTGGCGTGCCGGACCAGCCAGCGCAGCTCCCGCCGGGTCGTGGGGTCGACGAGGGCGAGCCGCAGCCGTGTGGGCGGGGGGTCCGGGGCGTACACGTCGGGGCCGTAGCGGGAGAGCCGGGCGCGTTCCCGGCCGGCCAGGGCGTGCAGCGCGCCCAGCACGGCGGGCGCCATCAGCAGCCCCACGCCGACGAGGCTCAACACGGCGGTGACGGCCAGCCAGACCAGCACGATCAGCGCGAGCAGGGCCGTACCGAGTCCGGTCGCGAGCTGTCCGGTCGCGCTGCCCGCGGCGCCCACGGCCCGTACGGCAACCTCCTTGAGGCCCGCACCCCGTTCCACGTGCCCCTCCTCGGCCGCGGAGTCCTGTATGGCCATTCGCCCTCCCTCCCTATGTATGGCGAACGACCTTATGCAGCACACAAGTTCGGCGTCAGCCCGGGAGCCGCGAAGCGCGAAGTACAGCCTGCTGTACCCCGGACCGGGCGGACTGCGGGATCGGCCGGAAGAGGCCCCGGTCCATAGCGTCGGTGACGACAGCCGAAGAGGTACGCACCGAGCAGAGGAACCCCGCCATGGCGAGCACGAGTACGGGTACGAGCACGGGTACAGGTACGAGCACGGGTACGGGTACGGGTACGGGTACGGGTACGGGCACCAGCACGCACACGGCCCCCTACCGCCTCACCGCCGAAGACCGCTCGCCCGGCACCAGGTCGCCCGCCGTCTCCCGCGGCGCCGTCGTCCGTACGCTGCTCTGGACCGTGCTCGTGATCAGCGCGGTCGCCAACATGCTGGCCTCGTACGCCGCCGCCGGCATCTGGCTGAACCTGGCCAGCGGCCTGGTCACCCTGCTCTGCGCCGGCACCCTCGTCACGCGCAAGCTGCGGGCACGCCGATGAACGCCCCCGTCGCCACCTCCACCGCCACCGCGCGGAAGGCGCCGCCATCGACTCGGGCTCCGGTACGTCCGGCACCGGCACCCCGCCCGAGGTGTGGATCAACCTGGCCGTCATCGTCGTCCTGCTCGGCTACCTGCTGCTCAGCATCGCCAACAAGCTCGTCGCGGCCACCTCCCAGCGGCGGGCCGAGATCGCCGCCCTGCGCCTGGTCGGTACGACACCGCGTCAGATCCGGGTGATGATGCGCCGGGAGGCCGCCGTGATCGCCGCCTCCGCGCTCACCACGGGCCTGCTGCTGTCCGCCGTCCCGCTCGCCCTGCTCGGGCAGGGCTTCCTCGGCCGCCCCTGGCCCCAGGGGCCCGCCTGGCTCCTGCCCGCCATCGCGGCCACGGTCGTCGCGACGGCCTTCCTCACCATCGAGCTGCCGACCAGGCAGGCCCTGCGGACGCCGCCGGCCGAGGCCCTGCGCGCGCCGTGAGAGCGGAGCACCGGCGCCGGGGGGGAGGCGACTCGACGGTCCGTCAGGCGGCTACAAGGACGCCGCTGCCTAGACTCCTGCCCATGAGCCTGGCCTCCCTCGCCGCCGACCTCGCGCCCACCGGTGCCCTGCGCGCGTCCATCAACCTCGGCAATCCCGTCCTCGCCCAGGGCACGCCGGACGCGCCGAGCGGCATCACCGTCGATCTCGCCCGGGAGATCGGGGCCCGGCTCGGTGTCCCCGTGGAACTGCTCTGCTTCGACGCCGCACGGAAGTCGTTCGGGGCGATGGCCGAGGGGCGGGCCGATCTGTGTTTCCTCGCGATCGAGCCCGCCCGCGAGGCGGAGGTCGCGTTCACGGCCCCGTACGTGCTCATCGAGGGCGTGTACGCCGTACCCCGGGACTCCGCGCCGCAGACACCCGAGGACATCGACGTGCCCGGCGTCCGGATCGGGGTGAAGGCCGGCTCCGCGTACGACCTCTACCTCACCCGCACCCTGCGCCACGCCACCCTCGTGCGCGGTGACGAAGGCGTCGACGTGTTCGCCGCGCAGGGCCTGGAGGCGGGCGCGGGCATCCGGCAGCCGATGACCGCGTACGCCGAGGCGCACCCCGAAGTCCGGCTGATCCAGGAGCGGTTCATGGAGATCCGCCAGGCAGTGGGCACGACGACGACCCGACGACCGGAGACCGTCCGGTTCCTGCGGGAGCTGATCGAGGAACTCAAGGCGAACGGCTTCGTCGCGGCGTCACTGCGCAGGGCGGGACAGTCCGGGACGCTGGCGGCCCCGCCCGCCTGAGAGGGCTCGGCGAAGTCGGCTGCGGTACCGCGCCCCGTCAGGGGCGCGGGGAACTGCGCGACCAGCCCCCACCGGCCCGCAGTTCACATACTTCCAATGGAGCGTTCTGCCCGCCTCCCGAAGCGGAGGCGGGCAGAACCGTGAGACTGTCAGGGACCGTTACGGCGCGTCGATCAGATCGTGCGGCGGAACCTTCACCGTGCGGGCACCCTCCGTACCGCCCAGAATGACCTTGCGGAGCGCGACGTTGTTGTTGAGGTTGGTCTCCTTCAGGCGCTTCTCCGGGTTGGCGATGACCTGGATGTAGTACGTGCCGTTCGGCAGGTCGGTGATGTCGAAGGACTGGCCGGGACGGTACTGGGTGTACGTGTCGCCGGAGCCGACGTCGAGGACCTCGCGCACGGAGATGGAGTTCTGCTCACCGCAGGCGGTCTCCAGGTCCGTGTTGTACGGGTGCCAGTTGGCGTTCTTCACCGTGTAGTCGATCGCGTCGGTGTTGGCCAGGCAGAACGCCTCCTTGCCGCTGCGCACCTCCTTCGTCTGGTCCTCGCTCAGCAGCCGGTAGCTGGCGAAGTCCGTGAAGTGCCAGTGCTCGTGGCCCTCGCGCGGGTCCCACTCCATGGTGCCGGTGGGCGTGTACCCGACCTGCTTGCCGTCCGCGTCGTAGAAGTACTGGTACGCGTCCATCAGGTCCTTGCCGGGGCTGCGGAAGCCGTCCACGACGAGGGGCGCGGGGCCCGCGTTCCAGACGTTGGCGCTGAAGGCGAGGTAGTCCTTGCCCGGTACGTCGCCGTCCTCGCCGTCGGTGATGGCTATGTCCCAGGCGGGCAGGGACCGCAGGTCCGGCTTGGGCACGTCCGCCGGGACGGCCGCCCGGCCGGTGGGCCGCTGTGCGTTGGGCTTCAGCGCGGGCGCGATACGCGAGCCGTCGGTGTGCCCGCGCCCGTCGCCCAGGTGGGTCGCCGTGCCCCGGTCCTGCAGCGCGTGCGACAGGGCACCCGGGGTGGGGGCGTCGGCGCCGCGGGGACCGTAGTGGTGGGAGGCGCCGCCGGCGGACTGAGCGGAGGGCGTGCCGTGGCCGGAGCCGCCGTGGCCGGAACCGTGGTGGGCGGAGGACCGCGAGGAGGCCAGGCCCTCCCCGCCCTCGTCGCTCTGCTGACGCACCGTCAGCTTGATGGCCGGCCGGTCGTTGGGGATGCCGAACAGGTCGCGGTACTTCTTGGCCACCGAGACCGTGGCCGTGTACTCGCCCGCCGGCAGGTCCACCGGGTTGTCGTAGTCGACCGTGCTGGTGTTGGACGCCCAGCCGTTCTCGACGCCCCACACCGAGCCCAGCGTCCACGGGTTGGTGGAGCAGCTCTCCGGGTAGTGCGAGGTCGCCGGGGCGTCCGGACGGATCCGGCCGGCGGCGTTGTTCGGGCAGTAGGTGCCCTTGGTCTTCGCCACCTCCTCGCCGGCCGCGTTCTTGATGGTCACGTTGAGGAAGCCGGACAGCCCGGAGAAGTCCTTCACCATCCCGGCGGGCAGCTTCTTCGTCTTCGTGGTCGTGCCGTCGCGCAGGACCTGCTTGGCGACGACGGGGTCCTTGTACGACTTCCGGGTCACCTTGAACTCGAACGGCGCGTTGTCGACCGTGAGGTACGTGCCGAGGTCCAGGTAGATCCCCTCGTCCTCCCACCGGTCGAGCGTCACGGAGTTCGACGCGGCGATCAGTTTGAGCTTCGGCGTACCGGGCGTGCTCGCCGAGTCCGCCCCGGCCCCGGGAGCGGACCCCGCGATGGCGGCGACCACGGTGAGCGCGGCTCCCGTGGAGAGCGCGGCACGCCGTAGGTGACTGCGGTGTTCCTGTCTGGTCATCGGTTCCTCGTCTGCGAGTGCCATGGTCAGTGGCATCGGACTGGCCTGCCCACAGCCGACCGACGGCGGGACGCACCCCAACGCGCCCCCTGCGCCGAATCTGTGAGCAATCTGTGAGACCGGTGAAAAGACCGCCGGGGTTGCCTGGTGAGACCGGAAAAAACAGAGTCGGCGGGAGGGACACGTCCGGGCCGAACGTCCTGGAACGTCCCGTTCATCTGCCGTTCGGCGGGCGGCACATGGCCGACGCACGCGCGGCGCCCCGGAGAATCCGTGCAGGAGTGTCACACAGCCTGCACACACACATTCGACTGGCTGGTTAGCGTTACAGGCCGCTCGCCACCACGTGCGACCGTGACCAGGCCGCAGCCCGGCTGGGTCGACGGCCCAGTCAACCCGGGAAGACCGCAGATGGACTACTGCTCCAATTGTCGTCGACATCTCAACAGCGCCCTGGTGTGCCCCGGGTGCGGCGCCTACGCCCCGGACATCGCTCCGGTCGTCGCGGGCGGCCGTACCGTCCCGGCCCGGCCCGCCGCGGCACCGCCGAGCGACCCGGTGAGCGCCCCGGCTGACACGACGGCGCCGTGGGAGCCCACGGGGTCGCCCAGCTCGTGGTTCGACCCCCGTCCTCGCGACAAGGCGGCGCTCGGAGCCGGCGCGCACGCGGCCGGTGCCCACAGGGCTGGTGTACACAGGGCCGGTGTGCACGAGGCCCCGGAAACCGCGCCGTACGGCGACGTCGAGAGCACTGTCGAAGGGGCCGAAGGGGTCGAAGGGGCACCTCCCGCGCCGCAGGGGCGGGCCGCGCGGCGGCGCCAGAGGGCCCGTTGGAAGAAGAACCAGCGCCGTGCCGTGGTCGCGACCACCGTCGCCCTCATCGGGGGCAGCCTGACCTTCGCCTCGATGGACCGGTCCGCCAACGACAAGACGCAGGCGGCCACGGCGCCGGAACTCCCGCGCACCAACGGCGGCGCCGCCGAGGAACCGACGGCGGAGCTCAGCCTCCCGCAGTCGCCGGGCACGGACGCGCGCCGTTCCTCGCCCACCCCCACGAAGCCGCCCGCGAGCAACGCCCCGCGCGAGCAGTCCGCGGCTGCCCCGCCGCACGTCTCGCGCCAGCAGACACGGCCGGACACCGGCTCCGCTCCTGACACGACGACGTCGTCGGCCTCGAAGTCGAAGCCCGGCTCTTCGTCCTCCGGCGGATCGGGCTCCGGCCAGGGCGGCACGGGCACGGGTGCGCAGGCATCCACGCCCACACCGACTCCTACGCCCACCCCCTCCGACCCCGACGACTCGGGCTCCGGCTCCGGCTCCGGCTCGGGCTCCGGCTCGAACGCGGGCACGACACCGACGAGCCCCGCACCGGAGGAGTCGTCGCCGGATCAGCTCTGCCTGCTCGTGATCTGCCTGGGCGGCTGATCTCGCCTGACCCCGCCTGACCTGACCTGGCCTGACCTGACCTGACCTGGCCTGACCTCGCCCTCGGTCAGAGCGCGCGGTTCAGGAGGTCCAGCAGGGCAGTCCAGTGTCGCTCGGCCGCCTCGGCGCCGTACATGGCGGTGTCGGCCTGGGTGAAGCCGTGGTGGGCACCTGCGTAGACCTCGGTGCGGTGACGGACGCCGGCCTCGGTGAGCGCCTTGTCGAGGCGGTCGATCTGCTCGGCGGGGTTGGTGGCGTCCTGGTCCGCGTGGCCGAAGTAGAGCTCGGCGGTGACGCGGCCGGCGAGCAGATGAGGGCTGTCGGGCGCGTCGGTCGCGAGGTACGCCCCGTGGAAACCGGCCGCCGCGGCGACCCGGTCCGGGTGGGTGCCCGCGGTGCGCAGGGCCAGTCCGGCGCCCATGCAGTAACCGGTGACACCAGCGGGGCCGTCCGTCGTGAGCGGGGAGGCGGCCAGCCAGTCGAGGTAGGCGGCGGCGTCCCGCATGGCGGCCTCAGGGGTGAGCGTCGCCATGAACGGGCGGATGTCCTGGATGATCTCCGGGCGCTCGGCCGGGTTGATGAACTCGGGCAGCTCCACCAGCGGCGCCCTGCCGTGGCGGTACATGACGTTGGGGACGAGCACGGTGTATCCCGCCGCGGCGAGACGGTCCGCCATGTTCTTCAGGTGCGGGCGCAGGCCGAAGGCGTCCATGTACATCAGGACGGCGGGGCGCGGGGCGTTGTCGTCAGGGGTGGCCAGATAGGCGTCGGCGGTTCCGTCCGGGGTCGGGACGTCGACGGTCGATCCGTGCACGGCGGTGCTCATGGCTGTCGGGTCGCTCCTTCTCGTGGTGTCTTGGTGGCAGGGACCGGGCTCAGCCGCCCGAGAGGGCCGCGCGGGAGCCGCCCGCCGTACCCCGGACGGCCGTCGCGGCCAGTTCCCCGACCCTCGCGGCGGATACGGGGACGCCCGGGGTCTCGAAGAACCAGCGCTGCCCCTCCTCCTGACTCATCCCCTCGGGCCGGGGCGCCAGATACGGCGTGACGTAGACAGGTGTGCCGGGCTCACTGCGCCAGCTGTCGGCGAGGGTGCCGATGTCCACCGCGTCGTACCCGAGGACGTCGAGGAGCCCGGTCACGTCCGCCTTGGCTGCCGGGTCGTCGCCCGCGACGGGCAGGGCGCTGCGGTCGGGGGCACCGACGGGCCGGGCGGAGGTGAACAGGCGCTGGAAGTCGATGTTGTTGAACGCCTTGACCACGCTGGACTCGGCGAGGTGCCGCTGGACCAGGGCGCTGGAGGTCAGCTCGCCCGCGTCCAGCGCGGCGACGCGGCCGTCGCGCTCCGGGTAGTAGTTCATGGTGTCGATGACGGTCCGGCCCGCCAACTCCGCCGTGGGCAGCCGGTCGTAGGCGCTCAGGGGAACAGTGGCCACGACCAGGTCACCGGCGAGGGCGGCCTCGGCGGGCGTGGCCGCTCGGGCGTGCGCGCCGAGTTCGGCGGCAAGGTCGGCGAGGGTCTCGGGGCCGCGGGAGTTGCTGAGCACGACATTCAGGCCCGCGCGGACGGCGAGGCGGGCCAGCGCGCCGCCGATCATGCCGCTGCCGATGAGTCCGAGGGTCTTGACCACGGGGACGTACCTCCGTTCAGTCGACGGTCCCGGACCAGCCGGTGAAGCAGCGATCCAGGTGTGAAACTGAGTGTCACGGTAGCGACTGAGTATCTACTGTGCAATCCGGGGCCGATGAGGAAGCTACGATCGCAGGGTGACCGAAACCGCGCGTACGAACACGAGGGACATCGCCCGGGCCGCCGTGCGGGCCCAACTGGCCCAGGTGGCCTTCGAGTTGTTCCATCGCGAGGGCTTCGACAAAGTCACGCTCGACGACCTGGCCGCGGCCGCCGGGGTCTCGCGCAGCACGTTCCTGCGCTACTTCGGCACCAAGGAGGACGCCGTCCTCGCCGCCTTCGACGGCCACGACCGCCGGCTCGCCGACGCCCTGCGCGCCCGCCCCTCCGGCGAGGACGACTGGACGGCTCTGCGCCGCGCCCTGGACACCGTCATCGAGCGCTACCACCAGGACCCGGCCGCCGCCCTCGCGACGACCCGGCTCGTCCGGGAGACGCCCGCCCTGTGCGCCCGGCACCTGGAGAAGCAGCACGGCTGGCGCCCCGCCCTGGCCGAGGCCCTGGCGGAACGCGCCGGCTCCGCCGACTCCGCCGATTCCCCGACGCTCGGCCAGTCGGTACGGGCCGCGGCGGCCCTGGACTGCCTGAACGTCGCCCTCGACCACTGGCTCGCCTCCGACGGCCGCCTGGACCTGGTCGACCTCCTGGACGAGGCCTTCGCCGCACTCGCGCCCCGGTGACCACGGGCCCGCCCCGCCCACCGCGCAAGGTCAGCCCGACTGCCTCAACCCCGTCTCTCTCAGCC
>NZ_VJZC01000174.1 GCF_009377185.1 Streptomyces spongiae | reverse complement strand
GCCCTCGCGGAGAACCGGCAACGACTCACCGAGCCCCCGCCCCCCGATCGGCATCCACCCGTCCGCGTACTCACACACATGCGCGAACAGCTTCGGCCCTGCCGCCCCGCCGACCAGCGTGCGTGGCCCGACAACCGGCCCACGCGGCTTCTGTACGGGCTTGGGGTACGCGTGACTGGCGCGTACGGAACCGAACGCGCCCTCGTACGCCACCGGCTCCGCCGCCCACAGCGCCCGCATCAGCGCCATCCGGTCCCGTACGAGCTCTCGCCGCGTACCCCACTCCACACCGTGGTCCGCCGCCTCCTCCACGTTCCAGCCGAAGCCGACGCCGAGCGTGAACCGGCCACCGGAGAGGTGGTCGAGGGTCGCGATCTGCTTGGCGAGGGCGACCGGGTCGTGCTGGGCGACGAGTGTGATGCCGGTGCCGAGGCCCAGCCGCTCGGTGACCGCCGCGGCCTGGGCCAGCGCGACGAAGGGGTCGAGCGTGCGGCCGTACTCGGGCGGTAGTTCCCCGCCCGCCGGGTACGGCGTCACCCGTTCGACGGGGATGTGGGTGTGCTCGGGCAGGTACAGCCCGCCGAAGCCGCGTTCCTCCAGTTCACGGGCCAGTCGGGCCGGAGTGATCGTCTCGTCGGTGAGGAAGATCGTGGTCGAGATCCGCATGGCCCGTTCCTAACACCGATCGTGAGCGTCCGGAAGGCGACCACGCCGCTTGCGCGCAACATGCCGATCCCCTTCCCTTGCACGGAAGTTCACGGCTGAATAGCAAGGTTGTACGTGCCCCACCTGCACCACCCATGTGACGACATCCATGTGATGACACCCGCGTGATGACACCCGTGTGACGATCCGACGCGTTGGGAGCAGCAGCATGTGCGACGACCACAACACCGGCCTGGGCAGACGAGCCCTGTTCGTGACGGGAGCCGCCGCCGCGCTTACGTTGGGCAGTGTGAGCTTCGACAACGGCCAGGCCGCCGAGGCGGCGAGCAACCAGGAGACGAAGACGGTGCGCGGCACGCTGCCCACCGGCTCCCCGGATTTCGTGTACCTCCCCGTCGAAGTACCTTCCGGCGTACGGGAGTTGCACGTCGCGTACACCTACGAGAAGCCGGCCGTCCCGGCCGGGACCGTGGGCAACGCCCTCGACATCGGCGTCTTCGACGAACGCGGCACCGCCCTCGGCGGCAAGGGCTTCCGCGGCTGGTCGGGCGGGGCCCGCACGGAGTTCTTCATCCGGGCGGACGACGCGACGCCCGGCTACATCCCCGGCCCGGTCCGCCCCGGCACCTGGCACATCGCGCTCGGCCCGTACACGGTGGCACCGCAGGGCCTGGCGTACGAGGTCACGATCACCCTCACGTACGGCGAGCCGGGCAAGGCCGTGAAGCCGGTGTACCCGCCGTCCCGCGCGAAGGGCCGGGGCCGGGCCTGGTACCGCGGCGACTGCCACCTCCACTCGTGGTACTCCGACGGCCGCCGCACCCCCGCCGAGATCGCGGCGCTCGCCCGAGCCGCGGGCCTGGACTTCATCAACACCTCCGAGCACAACACCCATTCCGCGCACGCCCACTGGTCCGAGCAGGCCGGGGACGACCTGCTGATCCTGCTGGGCGAGGAGGTCACGACGCGCAACGGCCACGTGGTGGCGCTGGGCACCGACCCCGGCACGTTCATCGACTGGCGCTACCGGGCCCGGGACAACCGCTTCGGCAAGTACGCGCGCAAGATCCGGGACGCGGGCGGTCTGGTCGTCCCCGCCCACCCGCACGCCACCTGCATCGGCTGCAACTGGAAGTTCGGCTTCGGCGAGGCCGACGTGATCGAGGTGTGGAACGGCGCGTACACCCCCGACGACGAGGTGGCACTGGCGGACTGGGACGGCATGCTGGTCGCCTCGGTGCGGACGGATGGTGGCCGTTCCTGGATCCCGGCGATGGGCAACAGCGACGCCCACCGCGACCCCGACCCCGTGGGCCGGCCCCAGACGGTCGTCCTCGCCGACGACCTGACCCGCGAGGCCATCCAGGAGGGGCTGAGGGCGGGCCGCTCGTACGTGGCCGAATCAAAGACAGTGTCCCTGTCCTTCACCGCGGTCGGCGGCCGGGGCGAGCACGCGGGCATCGGCGACCGGCTCGACGTGGACCGCGACGACCCGGTCACGGTCCGCCTGGAGGCCACGGGCGCACCCCGCTGCACGGTCCGCCTCGTCACCGACCAGGGCGTCCTCCACACCAGCGAACCCCTGCCGGTGTCCGGCGCGGGCACGGTCGAGTGGCGCACGACGGCGCAGTACGCGGCGTACGTACGGGCGGAACTACGGCACGAGGCGGTGGTGACGTCCTTCCCGGGCCCGCTGGCGGCGTTCACGAACCCGATCTTCCTGGGGCGGCACGGGTAGCGCGGCGACGTGTGGTCGCTTCAATCACTCTCGCGGGCGTACGAAACGGCGTCCCCTTCATACCCGTTCCAGAAGACCCAGATCCTCCCGCACGCGGGGCACAGGAAGACGGGCCTTGCCACCTGGTGGAGCCCCGAGAAGTCCTCGGACTCCCAGTAGTCCTCGATCTCCTTGTCCGACACGAGATGCCACTCGAGCGGGTTGGGGATCTCTCCGCTCATGGTGATCACCTCACCACAGCGGCAACGGAATTTCGCCATGCGCCGATCAGACCACCTGCTGCCTGAAGCGGTCCACTCCTTCCAGCGCCAAGTCGGCGACCACCGCCGCGTGGTCGGACGGCCATACGCCGTCGACCGGGCCGTCCCCCGCGCGCCGCACCGCTTGCACGACACCGAGCCTGCCGGGCCCGGGCCCCACATGGATGTAGTCGACCCGCACGCTCGGCGAGTAGGTCGCCGCGACGTACGGGTTCGCCGAGTCCCAGGTGGCCGACGGAGCCGCGGGATCCGCGTACTCCCAGGCGTCGAAGAGGTACTGGCCGGACACGGGAGAGGCCGTCTTGTACCCGCCGAACAGCCGGACCTCGTCGGAGTCGGGCCAGGCGTTGAAGTCCCCGGTGACGACCGGCGGGAAGTCGGTGCCGCCCTTGTGCCGCGCGACGAACTCGGCGAGGGCGGTGACCTGTTGGCAGCGGACGGCCGAGGCCGACGGGGCGGAGGTGAGGTGTGTGGTGAAGAAGGGCACGTGCCACCCGGGCGCGTCCAGCCGCGCGTACAGGGCGAGCCTGCCGCTGTGTCCCTCCCCGGCGGGCATCGGCAGCACCGCCCGCTCCACGACGGGCCACCGGCTCAGTACGGCGTTACCGACGCCGACGCTCGCGTCCCCGATCCGCCGCTGCCAGTACCCCGGTTCCTCGGAAGCCGCCCAGGTCCAGTGCATGCCGAGCTCACCGGCCAGCCACTGGGCGAGGTTGTCCGGGCCCTGTTCCCACACCTCTTGCAGGCCGACGACATCGGGCCGCAGTTCCCGCAGCGTGGCGAGGATCGCCTTCTGCCGCGCCTCCCAGGGGCCGAAGCGCCACCACAGGTTCCAGGTCACGACCCTCATCGGCCACCGCCTCGTCCCGTTGTTCCCATCGTCTGCTACACCTTGCTCAACGCCCGCAGGAACCACAACCGCGACCACCACACCCGCAGAGGAGCCCGCAGCCGATGGCCTCCAACGACGACCGCAAGCACCGAGCCGTCACCACCTTCCAGCGCAGGATCCTCAACCCGGTCATGCGCCGGATCCCCTTCCAGACGGCGCTGGAGACCACGGGCCGCACCTCCGGCCTGCCCCGCCGCACCCCCGTGGGCGGCCGCCGTGTCGGTGACTCCTTCTGGATGGTCTCGGAGTACGGGGAGAGATCCCAGTACGTCCGCAACATCCGCGCGAACCCCCGGGTGCGGGTGCGCCTCGGGGGACGCTGGCACGAGGGAACGGCCCACCTCCTGCCCGACGACGACGCCGCGGCCCGCCTGCGCACGCTGCCCCGGTCCAACAGTGCCGTGGTGCGGCTGGTGGGGACGGCTCTGCTGACGGTGCGGGTGGATCTGGAGAGCTGACGCGCTGCGCGGCAAGGAGAGGTGAAGTTACGGGTGTCACACATCTCCTGGATGTGTGACACCCTCAGGCGGTCCCCCCTACGGGGACACGACCCCGACGCTGTTGAGCACCTGATCGGCAAGTGTCCCCGGCGACAACTCACCGTCCAGCACCACCGTGTCGGCGGGAGCCTCTGCCAGGAACCCCACGCAGGACGGGATCTTCGACTTGCACCAGTTGCGGACGCGTTCCTCCTGTTCGGGGTCGTCCGGGGTGAAGCTGCGGCCGTCGATCCGCTCTTCCAGTACGTCGGGCGGCACTTGGAGGAAGAAGTGGTGCACCGTGATGCCGGTCTTCCTCAGTGCGGAGAAGATCTCGTCCATGTAGGCCGGGTTGACCAGCGTCATGGGGACGAGGAGTGGACGCCCGTACTCCTCGACCAGGCCCACCGCCAGTTCCGCGACCTGGCGGCGCCACAGCCGTAGGTCCTGGAAGTCGCCGGTCGGGACGTCCACGATCTCTCGCAGTACGTAGCCGACCATCTCCGGGTCGTAGACCAGGGCTTCGGGCCAGCGGGGCCGTAACTCGTCCACCAGCGTGGTCTTTCCGCTGCCGAACGCCCCGTTCACCCACACGATCATCGCGTCGTTACTCGTCATTCGGGCGACGCTACCCAGTCCGCGTCTGCGACAGCACGAAAATCGGCAGACGCCCCTCCCCTGCCCGGGAGACGATCCCCCCATGGACCGCAGCCGAATCAGTGCCCTCGCCCACGCCGACCACCCCATCGCCGCACCCCTCGGCGACGCCTCCGTGGCCCGTCTTCTCGATCGTGCCCTGCGGGACGGGGCCGAGCGGGTGCTGGATCTCGGGTGTGGGAAGGGGGAGTGGCTGGTGCGGGCCGTGGAGGGGCGGCCGAAGGTGGAGGCCGTCGGGGTCGACCTCGACGGCGACACCATCGCCCAGGCCCGCGAGGGGATCGCGGCGCGCGGGCTCGGTGACCGGGTCGGCCTGCATGCCCAGGACGCGAGTGAGTTCAGCTCCGACCACCCCTTCGACCTCGTCCTCTGCGTCGGCGCCACCCACGCCTTCGGCGGACTGGGGCCGACGCTCGAAGCCGTTCGCCGTCACCTCGCCCCCGGCGGTACGGCCCTGATCGGCGACACCTTCTGGGAGCGCGAGCCGGACCAGCGCACCCTCGACGCCGGGTTCGCGGCCGACGACTTCGCCGATCTCGGGACGACCGTCGACAGGATCGTCGCGGACGGGTGGACGCCCGTGTACGGGCACATCAGCACCACCGAGGAGTGGGACGAGTACGAGTGGTCGTGGACCGGCACCCTGTCACGCTGGGCCCTGGACCACTCCGGTACCCCGGACAGCGCCGAGGCGTACGCGGTCGCCGCCGAGCATCGCGCCGGCTGGCTGCACGGCTACCGCCGTACCCTCGGCTTCGCCACCCTGCTGCTGCGGCGGACTCCGGACGAGCTTCGTTGAGCGGTGAGAGCAGCGAGCTTCCCGCGACGTACCGTTCCGCCTCCGGCCCCAGCCCGCGGCCGCACGAGAAGCGTCATTGCCGCGACGGCCGCCGTGGCGAGGAACGCCGCGCGCAGGCCGTACGCGTCGCTGAAGAACCCCAGCGCGGCCGGGCCCGTGATCGTGCCCACGCCGAGGCAGAGGACCGTGACGCTGAACCCGGTCGACGGCCGGTCGGGGAAGACCCGGTAGCTCCACACCGCGAGGAGGCCCGAACCCGCCATGAAGCACGGCCCGTAGAGCACCGCCGAGAGCATGACGGCGGCGGGTGTGCCCGGCGCGGCGCCGAGCAGGGCGACCGCCGCGGCGATGCCCGCGAAGAGCAGACCGTGGACCCGGCGCAGACCGTGCCGCGCGATCGCGCTCCCCGTCAGCGCGCCCGCCGTCCCCGCCAGACCCATCACGGTCCAGAACAACGCGCCCGTGGGCGCGTTCCTCCCGGCCTCCCCCGAGATCAGCTCGACCGCGAAGGCCCAGTAGACGGCGCCGACCAGTCCGTACGACAGGGCTGTCAGGAAGAGCGGGACGGCGGCGCGACGGGCGAGCCACCGGGCGACGGGTCGTGCCCATCCCGTACCGGCGGTGGCCGGGCGGTGCGCTCCGCCGGGCAGGACGCGCGCGTTGTAGAGGGTCGTCAGCAGGGCGGCCATGGCGAAGGCCAGCCACGCCTGCCGCCAGTGGTGGCCCCCGGCGATCAGGGCCAGTGGTCCCGCGACGACGACCGCGAAGGCCGTGCCGCTCGCGATCACGCCCATGACGCGCTCGCGCGAGCCGGGCGGCACCGTCCGGTCGACCGCGTCGGAGTACGGCGCCCAGGCCCACCCGGAGCTCGTACCGGCCAGGATCAGTCCGGCGGTCAGCGTCCCCGGTGTACGGGCGAAGGCCACGAGGCCCATCCCGACGGTCGCGGACAGCCCTCCGGCGACCACCAGCGGGCGCGGACCGAACCGTGAGACCAGCGCGCCGACCAGTACGAGCGCGGCCACGTATCCCAGGTACGTGGCGCTGCCGATCAGCCCCACCAGCGACACCGACAGCCCGAACTCGCGCCGGAACTCCGGCAGGAACAGCCCGTATCCGTAGCGGGCGAAGCCGAAGGTGACACCGATCGCCGTCACTCCCGCCAGGCCCATCCGCCACTGCGGTGACAGCGACCGCGGCCGTGCCCGCGGCCGCCCCGTGTGTTCGTACGTCATTCCTGCGCCTCCGACTTCCGGGTCACGTACGCCGATGTGTCTCAGCATCCGGCCGGGCGGCGACCGCCAACCAGTGACGGAAACGTCAGGGTCCCCTATATTCGCGTCATGCACGAACCCGAGACTGCCTCCGCGGCTCCGATCCGGGTGGCCGTCGCCCTGCTCAAGGAGTCCTCGCTCTTCGAACTGGCCGTTCCCTGCGCGGTGTTCGGGGGATTCAGCGGTGATGTCGAGCCGCCGTCCCCGTGGTACGACCTCGCGCTGTGCGGGACTGACCCGGGAGTGCAGCACGCTCCGGGCGGCCTGCGGCTGGAGAGCGAGCACGGCCTCGACGCCCTCGGCGCCGCGGACCTCGTCATCGTCCCGGCGTGCCTCATGAACGGCTACGAGCCCCCGGCCGCGCTCCTCGACGTGCTGCGCGAGGCCCACGCCCGGGGCGCGCGCGTCGCCTCGCTGTGCTCCGGCGCGTTCGTCCTGGCCGCCGCCGGTCTGCTGGACGGCCGCGAGGCCGCGACGCACTGGATGTACGCCGACGAGCTGCGCCGCCGTCACCCACGCGTCCGCGTCAACGAGCGCGCCCTGTACGTCGACGACGGCGACATCCTCACCAGCGCCGGCACCGCGGCGGCCATCGACCTGTGCCTGCACATCGTCCGCGGTGACTACGGCACGGCCGCGGCCGCCGAGGTGGGCCGCCGTATGGTCGTGGCCCCGCACCGCGAGGGCGACCAGGCCCAGTACTCCCGGCCGAGGACCGGCGCGGCGCCGCCCGCCCAGGGGCTCGCCCCCGTTCTGGACTGGGCGATCGCGCGGCTGGAGGGGCCGCTCACCGTCGCCGAGCTGGCGGACCGGGCCGACATGAGCGTGCGTACCTTCGAGCGGCACTTCGCCCGCGAGGTGGGCACCACGCCGCTGAAGTGGCTCAACCAGCAGCGCGTCGCCCGGGCACGCGAACTCCTCGAAACCACCGACCTGTTGGTCGACACCATCGCCGAACGCAGTGGCCTGGGCACGGGTGACGCCCTGCGCCTGCACTTCCGCCGCACCCTGGGCACCACGCCGGCCGCGTACCGCCGCACCTACCGCGGCGCTCGATGACTCAGGGCCAGATGACCGCCTGCGCGATGATCACCCGTCCCCCGTTGGACGTGATCGACGGCCCCTCGTGAAGCCGGTACCCCATCGCCAGGGCCTCGCTCACACGGTGGCAGAACTCCTCGTCGTCAGGCCCGGTCAGTACGCGGTACACAGGTAGTCCGTCCGGTGGTGTCATCATGCCCCGAGCGTGTCACACGCCCGGCCCTGCCCGGGCCCAGCCGCCGATGTTCGAGTCGACCGCTCAGCCCGGCCACACGATCGCCTGCACCTCACTGTAGGCGTGCAGCGCGTACGAACCCACGTCCCGGCCGACGCCGCTCCTCTTGAAGCCGCCGAACGGGGCCTCCATGTTGCGGCCCACGGTGTTGACGCCGACGCCCCCGGCCCACAGGCGCCGCGCCACCCGGAAGGCGCGGGCCACGTCGCCCGACCAGACGTAGTCGATGAGGCCGTAGTCGGAGTCGTTGGCCAGGGCGACCGCCTCCTCCTCGTCCTCGAAGGGGAGGACCACCACGACCGGGCCGAAGATCTCCTCCCGGACCACCCGCATGTCGGGGGTGCAGTCCGCAAGGAGGGTGGGGCGGACCCAGAAACCCCGGTCTAGAGCGGGCCGTTCACCGCCCGCGACCAGCCTCGCGCCCTCCTTGCGGCCCAGTTCGACGTACGACTCCACGCGGTCCCGGTGGGCGGCCGAGATCACCGGACCGACGACCGTGCCCGGCTCACGCGGGTCGCCCACCGTCAACCGGCCCGCGTACCCGGCCAGTTGGGCGACCAGCGCGTCGTACACGCCCCGTTGCGCCAGCACCCGCGTCGGCGCCGTGCAGATCTGGCCGCTGTAGAACGAGAACGTCGTGCCGATGCCGGACACCGCCGAACCGAGGTCCGCGTCGTCGAAGACGATCGCCGCGCCCTTCCCGCCCAGCTCCATCAGCTGGCGTTTCATGCCCCGCCCGCACACCTCGGCGATGCGCTGCCCGACGGCCGTCGATCCGGTGAAGCTCACCATGTCGACGTCGGGCGAGTCGACGGCTGCCTCCCCCGCCTCGGCCCCCGAGCCGCTCACCACGTTCACGACGCCCGGCGGAGCGCCCGCCGCCTCAAGGGCCTCGGCCATGCGGTAGACCGACAGCGGGTCCTGAGGGGCGGGCTTGACGAGGACCGTGTTGCCCATGGCGAGGGCGGGGGCGATCTTGCCGGCCGGGTTGGCCCAGGGGTTGTTGTACGAGGTGATGCACGTGACGACGCCCACCGGTTGCCGTACCGCCAGGGCGCCCATCACGGCCGCTTTTCCGAAGGGCCCGGCCTCGTTGATCTGCGGGGGCAGGGGCTGTTCGACGGGTTCCAGCGCGCCCTTCGCGTACCGCTTGAAGCGGGACGCGCCGACCGCCACCTGCATCCCGCGCGCCGTCCCGGTCGTCGCACCGCTCTCGGCCTGCGCGAGGTCGGCGTAGGGCACCAGGTGACGCTGGATGTGCTCCGCCGTGCGGGCCAGGATCGCCGCCCGCTCCTCCGGGGGCGTGCGCGACCACGGGCCGAAGGCCTCGCGGGCAGCGGAGGCGGCCGCGTGCACCTGCTCCCGGGAGGCCTCCGGCGCGAGCCCGACCACCCGCTCGGTCGCCGGGTCGATCACCTCGTAGTGCCCGCCGTCGGGCTCGACCCACGCGCCGCCGATGAACAGATTTCCCCCGGCTGTCACCTCGGCTGTCACCTGGTGCTCACTGTCCGCGTGTCCCGCCCCGAGCGCAGCACCTTGCCCGGTACGGCACCGGTCACCACGTCGTCCCGGATGGCCTCGACCCCGTTGACCCAGACCGCGCGTACGCCGATCGCCTTGGAGTCCAGCCGCGGGCTGTCTCCCGGCAGGTCGTGCACCAGTGTGGCCTTGCCGGCGTCGATGCGCTCCGGGTCGAAGAGGACGAGGTCCGCATGGAAGCCCTCCCTCACCTGGCCCCGTTCCCGGAGGCCGAAGAGCTGCGCCGGGTCGTCCGTCAGCATCTTCACGGCCTGCTCCAGCGACGCCAGTTTCCGCCCGCGCAGACAGTCACCGATGAAGCGGGTGGTGTACGGGGCGCCGCACATACGGTCCAGGTGCGCGCCCGCGTCCGAGCCGCCGAGCATGACGTCCTCGTGCCGCCAGGTCTCGGCGCGCAGGGCCCAGGAGTCGGGGTCGTTGTCACTGGGCATGGGCCACAGGACGGTACGGAGGTCGTCGGCCGCGCAGATCTCCACCAGGCACTCGAAGGGTTCCTGGCCGCGTTCGGCCGCGATGTCCCGTACGACACGGCCGGTCAGGCCCTCGTTGGCCGCGCTGTAGGTGTCCCCGATGACGTACCGCCCGAAGTTGGTCAGCCGCCGCAGGACGCCCGCCTCCTTGGACACGGCGTTCCGCAGCATCTCGGCCCGGGTGTCGGGGTCGCGCAGCTCGGCGATCCGCTCCGGGACGGGCAGGGCGAGGATCGGCCCCCACCCGGGGATGAGGTTCAGCGCGCAGAACGTGCCCAGCGACATGTTCATGGGCGTGAGGATCGGCATGGTCAGCGCGATGATCCGGCCTCCGGACTTGCGGGCGCGCTCGCCGGCGAGGAGCTGCCGCGGTACGCGCTCGGGGACCGCCGCGTCGATGGTCAGCACGTTCCAGTTCAGAGGGCGGCCGGCGGACGCGGTCATCTCCACGAAGAGGTCGATCTCCTCGTCGCTGAACTGGTCCAGGCAGCCCGCCACGATGGCCTCGATCTGGGTGCCCTCGTGCTCGCCGACGGCCCGGGAGAGGGCGAGGAGTTCGGCGGGTTTCGCGTGGCGGGAGGCCACCGGCTTTCCGTCGCCGTCGGAGTGCGAGCGCGACTGGGTGGTGGACAGCCCCCAGGCCCCCGCCTCCATCGCCTCCCGCAACAGCCCTACCATCGCGTCGAGTTGCTCCGGCGTCGGCTGCCCACCCACCGCGTCGGGCCCCATGACGTACCGCCGCAGCGCGCAGTGCCCCACCATGAAGCCCGCGTTGACAGCGATACGACCCTCCAGGGCGTCCAGGTACTCCCCGAAGCTGTGCCAGCTCCAGGGCGCGCCCTCCTCCAGGGCGACCAGGGACATGCCCTCGACCCTGGACATCATGCGCCGGGTGTAGTCGGCGTCGTCGGGGCGCTCGGGGTTGAGCGGCGCGAGCGTGAACCCGCAGTTGCCGCCGGCGACCGTGGTCACCCCGTGGTTCAGGGAGGGGGTGGCGTACGGGTCCCAGAACAGCTGGGCGTCGTAGTGGGTGTGCGGATCGACGAACCCGGGCGCGAGCACGAGCCCGGCCGCGTCCTCCGTGGTACGGGCCTCCTCGGTGACGCTCCCGACGACGGCGATCCGCCCGTCGCGAATGCCCACGTCGGCGGTGAAGGCGGGCGCACCGGTGCCGTCGACGACGGTCGCGCCTTTGATGACGTGGTCGAGCATGAGCACTTACCTCCTGGGGCGAGTGGGGCGCCCCTTCGGGGGCGCGGGGAACTGCGCGACAAGCCACAACGGACTCGCGGCCGCCGACGAACCTCAGGCGCCCTGCCGGAACCGCGACGTCCGATGAACGGGATCCGTATCGATCTTCGGAATCACGTGCTCCCCCACCAACCGAATCGTCTGCAACGTGTCCTCCCGCGACACCCCCACCGGCAACCCGAAGCTCAACTGATCGGCCCCGGCCTGCTCCCACCGCTTGCACTGCGTGAGCACCTCGTCCGGGTCACCACAGATCAACAGCTCCTCGGCGATGAGCAGCTCGATGATCTCCTCGGTGTACTCGGGCAGCGTCTCGGGCCACTCGGGGAACCCCTCGGGCCGCGGAAACGTGTCGTGGTACCGGAAGACGAGCGAGGGCAGATAGTGCAGCCCACCGCTCGCGGCGATCCGCACCGCCTCCGCGTGCGTCGGCGCGCAGATCGCGGTCGACGTCACCATGACGTTGTCGTTGACGAAGTCGCCGATCGGCTCGGCGTCCACGACCGCCGTCTTGTACTGCTCCAGCACCCACTCCATGTCGGAGACCTTCTGCACGCTGAAGCCGAGCACGCCGAGCCCCTTGCGCGCGGCCATGGCGTACGAGGGCGGGGAGCCGGCCGCGTACCACATCGCCGGGTGCGACTTCCCGTACGGCTTCGGCAGGACCTTGCGCGGCGGGAGCGACCAGTGCTTGCCCTGGAACCCGGGGTACTCCTCCTGGAGCCACATCTTCGGGAACTCGGCGATGGTCTCTTCCCAGATCTCCTTGGTGTAGTTCATGTCGGTGACGCCCGGGATGAAGCCGAGGATCTCGTGGCTGCCCGCGCCCCGCCCGCTGCCGAACTCGAAGCGGTTCTCGCTCAGATGGTCCAGCATGGCCACCTTCTCGGCGACCTTCACCGGGTGGTTGACCTGGGCGAGGGGGTTGAAGATGCCTGAGCCCAGGTGAATCCGATCGGTGGCGTGCGCCAGATAGCCCAGAAACACGTCGTTGGCGGAGAGGTGGGAGTACTCCTCCAGGAAGTGGTGCTCGGACGCCCAGGCGTACTTGAAGCCGGACTTGTCCGCCTGGATGACGTACTCGGTCTCCTCCATCAGCGCCTTGTGCTCCGCGAGCGGGTCGGTCTCGGCCCGCTTGCCCACGTATCCCTGTACAAAGAGCCCGAATTCCAAGGAGGTTCACCGTCCCCAGTCTGTTTCTGACGCTTCGTCAGATCGGCGGTCTGCCGCCGACTGTGGCACCGCACCCCTGCACCGTCAATAGCTGACGGCAAGTCAGATACAGAGCAGGGAGGGATGGTCAGAGGGCGCTGACCCCCGCCAGCCAGCCTCCGTCGATCACGAACGGCTGCCCGGTGATGTAGGAGGAGTCGTCGCAGGTGAGGAAGAGCGCGAGCCGGGCCACCTCCTCGGGCTTCCCGACCCGCCCGAGCGGCACGAGCTTGCGGTAGTACGCGTCGAGCCCCTCGGCCGCCTTCACGGGGTCGGCGTTCGGGTCGAGCTGGGCCGGATTGGTCATGGCGGTGTCGATGGCGCCCGGGCAGACGGCGTTGACCCGTATCCCCTTCCCGGCCAGCTCCAGTGCGGCCACCCTCGTCAGCCCGACGATCGCGTGCTTGGTCGCGCTGTAGGCGCCCACGTACGCCATGCCGGTCACGCCCGTGTACGAGGCGGTGTTGACGATCGTGCCGCCGCCCGCCTCCGCGATCTCGGGGGCGACGGTCTTGATCCCCAGGAAGACCCCCACCTGGTTCACCTGCACGACCTGCTGAAACTCCTCAAGCGGCGTGTTGACCAGCTTGTTGAAGCGCAGGATGCCGGCGTTGTTGACGAGCCCGTCGATCCGCCCGTACGCGCCCTTCGCGGCGGCCACCGCGGCCCGCCAGTCGTCCTCTCGGCTCACGTCGAGGTGGGCGTACAGCGCGCCCAGCTCCTTCGCGAGCGCCTCGCCCTGGTCGTCGAGCACGTCGGCCACGACGACCTTGGCGCCTTCCTCCGCGAAGAGCCTCGTCTCCTGCTCGCCCTGACCGCGGGCCGCTCCGGTGACGATGACGACACGTCCGTCCAGCTTGCCCATGGTGCCCCCTTCGCATGGGCCCGCCACGCGAGCCCTTCGCATGAGTGGAGGCCGGTATCGTAGCGCCACATCTGACGCTACGTCAGACAACCGGCGTGGGCAGCCGCACTGCTCGGCCCCGGGTCGTGCGTGGTGGGGCGCCGAGACCGTCACCGCCTGGCTCCACGGACCCCGCCGCCCACGGACCATTGGGAAAACCCGAGACAGCGGCGTCCCTCACGCTCCTGAGAGGGAGTGTTCAGGCGGCCCCACCGCCGGCGGAACGTCAAATGAGCAGCCCGACCGGCACGGACACTGTTCCCGATCGCCTCGCGTGGGGGATCCTGGATGGTGAAGGATCGGACGACCAGACAGGGAGTGCACGATGGCGGTCGGCGGAAACTCCGCGTATTCGGACGTTGACGCGCTTCCACCGTTGGTGGGTTCGGCGGTGAAGCTTGCGGCGACCCTCGGATTCGATCACTCCTGCGCCCCGGAGCAGGGCCGGCTCCTCTCGGTCCTCGCGCGCGGCTGGCGCGGCGGACGGATCGGTGAAACCGGCACGGGCTGCGGCGTCGGGCTGGCGTGGATGGTCGAGGCATCCGACCCGAGCACTTCCTTTGTGAGCATCGAGCTCGACGAAGGACGAGCGTCGGCGGCAGCCGAGCTGTTCTCCGGCCACACACACGTACGCGTGGAGCATGGCGATTGGCACGACCTCGTCAAGCACGGCCCGTTCGATCTCCTCGTCCTGGACGGCGGGGGGAAGGGCAAGGATCCGTCGGTCGACTCGCCGCTGGACCCGGCGGCGGGATGGCTGGCGGTCGGGGGGACCATCGTGCTCGACGACTTCGCTCCCGCCGGTGCCCCCGGTGCCGTCGAGCATGATGCAGCGCGACGTCACTGGCTGGATCACCCGTTGCTCCATGCGACCGAGATCCGGCTGTCGCCGACCTTGGCGACGATCGTCGCGGTGCGTGTCCGATAGCCCGGCGGTTACCTCGAATCACCGGGGCCGCCGCCCGCGCGCTCACGGAGCGCGTGTCAGCGGACCGTGCCGGACCCCAGCCCCCTGGCCCAGTCCAGCAATTCGGGTTCGTCCAGGCCGGCGCCAAGCCAGTCGTGATCGAGGTCGGCACCCGGCAGGGACGGTACGACCGCGACGTAAAGCCCGGCAGCACGCGCCGAGGAGACGCCCGTGGCCGAGTCCTCGAAGGCGACGGAACGCTTCGGAGCCACACCGAGTGCCTCGCACGCCGTGAGGTAGAGGTCTGCTGCGGGCTTGGGGGAACGCACCTCGTCGGCGGCGAACGAGTGGGGGAAGTATTCGGCGAGACCCGCCGATCCCAGTGCCGTGTCCAGCAGCTCCCGGGGGCTGTTGCTGGCGACGGCTATGGGCACGGCTGCCCGGCAGGCACGCACCAGCTCCGCTGCCCCAGGGAGGGCGGCGGCGCCCCGGGCCAGTTCCTTGCGGACTCCTTCGAGGAGTTCGGCGGCGAGTTCGGCACCGGCTCCCGGCCGCCCGAAGTAGTCCGCCATGGCCTCTCCCGCGGCCTCCACGGTACGGCCGATGAGCAACGCCTTCTGTTCCTGGCCGAAGGAGTGGCCGTGCGCGGCGAAGACAGCCGCTTCCGCGATGCTCCAGCAGACCTCGGTGTCGACCAGCAGGCCGTCACAGTCGAAGACCACGGCCTCCGGGCTGGTGGGGAGCGAGCACATGCATGTGTCCTTTCACTTCAGGTGAGCTGGTTGCCTGCTCAGAGGGTGTCGGCGCGGTCGGCAGCGGCTCACGCCGACCGCATGACTGATCGTGTGCGTTCCGGGGATCGTCGAGAGGCCGGCCGCCGGTCGCGTCGACTGACGGTTCATTCCCCGAGCGCGAGGCGGAGACCGAAGGCCGCGATGACCGTTCCGGTGATGCGGTCGAGACAGCGGCGCACCGAGGGCCGTTGCAGGCGGCCTCGGAACACCTCCGCGATGGTGAGCAGTGCGCAGGCCCAGATGACGGCCAGAAGGATGTGTACACCAGCCAGGAGCACGCCTGCGGCAAGGTGCGAGGCACCGGCGGGGATGAACTGCGGGAGCACCGCGACGTAGAAGGCGCCCATCTTGGGGTTGAACAGATTGGTCGCGAACCCTTGGTGCCAGCCACCGAACAGCGTGTCGCCGGCGCCTGTCCCGGTCCTGGCCGCATTCCCGGTCCTGGCCGCATTCTCGGCCCTGCCGCCGATCGTCTTCGGGTACTCGTCCGCCGAGTGGCGCCGGGTGGCCAGCAGCATCCTGCCGCCCATCCACATGAGGTACGCGGCCCCGGCCCAGCGGAGTGTCTCGTACGCGAGGTGGGACGCGGTCAGCAGCGCGGTGACACCGAGCGAGGTGAGCACGCCCCAGATCAGTGTGCCGCTCTGGATGCCGAGCACCACGCCCCAGGCGCGACGGCGGTACCCGAGCGCGGCGGTGCGCAGGACGAGCGCGGTGTCCAGCCCGGGGGTGACGGTGAGAAGGCCGGCTATCAGAGAGAAGGCCCATAAGGCGTCTATGGCGATCATGGATGATCACCATACGTCGAGAGCGACGGAACATCTATTTTTCTGCCCGATTTCGGGCAGGATTCGCGCTGTTGGGCTGCGAGTAGACGCGCTGTACTCGCCGGTGGTTCCGTCAGTCGGCCACGCCGCCGGCGAACGGCATCGTCCGCCATTGGTCGACGGCCGGTTTCAAGTACTCCATCAACACGGGGAGTTGCGGCACGAGCGCGAGGGAGGCGATGGCCCGCAGCATCCCCACGGCGTTCACGAAGCTCAGGACGTCCTCGTTCAGCGGCCTCATACCGTTGCGCTGTGCGCCGCGGTTGTAGGCGGATTCGAGGTCGGGCCCGAGGGCGGCCAGGTCCCACTCGACGGGGCCCAACGTGACCAGTTCGAAGTCGGCGTAGAGGTCCCCGTCCACCCCGGAGAAGATGTTCGCGGGCGGGGAGTCGCCGTGGATGGGCTGGAGACCGACCCCCGGGAACGCCGCCTCGAACGCCGTGCGTGAGCACACGAGAGGTTCCAGGACCCGCCACTCGCGGCGCGCGCGGTCCAGGTCGGCCGGAGTGATGAGGTCGGGGCACTCTTCGAGCAGAGCGAGGCTTTCCGTGACGAACCGCGGTTCGGCCGCGGACAGGAACGACAGTCGGCCCGGGTACGCGCGCAACGCGGCGTGCAGATCGGCCACGCTCTCCGAGTTCGCCACGTAGTCGGGCTCCCTGTCCCCGTCCTCCTCGACGAACTGCCAGAACGTCATCGAGAAGCCACCGCGCTGAACGGGTTCCCGTGGCACGAGAGGGCTGGGAGGGATCACCGGGGTCCCCTGATCCGCGAGCCACCCCGCCACGTCCAGTTCCGCCTGCTGGCGGCGCGCCTGGGACTCCAGGTCCACGGAGTGCGGCAGGACAGTGGGAATCCGCGCCACGACCGGAGAGGGCGCGAGGTGAACGACGACGGAGAACAGCTCATACAAAACCTTGGCGTCGGTCACGGCAAGCCCGAGACCACGCCCCACCGCGACAGCCGCGTCGACTGCGGCGGAGGTGCGGCGGGCGATGCCTTGCGGCGTCAGGAAGTCAGTCATGGCTCGCTCCTTGCGGGTCGCGGGGTGGGTGTTGTCGTCGCATGGTGCGGATCGGGAATGGTCGCTCGCTGTCGCGGGGCGGGAATTGCGGAGGGGGAAAGCCGTGGCGACTCCGTGGGCCGTATCGCCCTGCCCTTCCGGACGCCGTCGGCCGGTGGGCGATTGACCGAGGCCGAGGCCGGGACCGAGGCCGGGACCGGGACCGGGACCGGGACCGAGGCCGGGACCGGGGCCGGGGCCGGGGCCGGGACCGAGGCCGGGAC
>NZ_VJZC01000173.1 GCF_009377185.1 Streptomyces spongiae | reverse complement strand
GCGTTGGGCGTGGGGCGTTGGGTCAGCGGTCCGGATCTCGCGGTGCCGGGGCGGCGATGGCGGCCAGTTCGGCGCCGGGAGCCACGGTGAGGCCGTGCATGCCGTAGAAGATCCGTCCGGTGACCGGGGCGTGGACCTTGTGCTCCTGGCCGTCGGCCGGGTCGATGACGCGCCCGATGACCTGGCCCTCCGTCACGTCGTCCCCGGCGGTGAACTCCGGGTACCACAGCCCGGTGGCCTCGGCGGTGATCCCGGCGGCCCAGACCCATGCGCGTACGAGGGCGGGCTCGTCCGGTGGTCCGTCCGTCGCTCCGTCGGGTGCGAGGACGCCGAGTCGGCGCAGCAGCCCGTACAGGCCGCCGACCAGGTGGCGGGCCGTCTTTGGGTCGCGTTCGCCCAGCTCGCCCGTCTCGACGAGGATCGCCGGGACGCCCTGGCGGGCGGCGGCCGCGTGGCTGTTGCCGCCCTCGGCGTTCAGTCCGAGGATGACGTCCTCGATGCCGAGCGAGCGGGCCATGTCCGCCGTTCTCGCGTCGAGGTCCGCCTCACCGGTCAGGCGGTAGCCGACGAAGTCCCGCAGCGTCTCGTCGATGCCGCCGGAGTGCAGGTCGGCGTAGGCGTCGACGCCGTCCATCAGGTGGGTGAAGAGCCAGGCGGCCAGCCGTTCGGTGGGGCCGCCTTCGGGGTCGCCGGGGAACACTCGGTTGATGTTCACGCCGTCCAGCGGGGAGATGCCGAGCCTGCCCTGGTACACCGCCGGGGGGTTGGCGACCGGACAGACGATCACCTGTCCGCGGATCTCGCCGGGCTCCAGCAGGGCGGCGAGACGGGTGGCGGTGTCCACTCCGGTGAACTCGCCGCCGTGCACACCCGCGGTGATCAGCACGCGAAGGCCGGGGCGGGCGCCGTTGACCAGGGTCAGTGGGATGTCCACGGTGAGCGTGCCCAGGTCGGCGGGGACGCTGCCGCGGGCCTTGGTGCCGGGCTCGGCGCGCAGGGTGCCGACGGAGAGGGAGTCGTTGGTCGTTGTCATCGTCGTCAGGCCTCCGTCCGGTCGAGGGTGGAGATGAAGTCGATGGGCTGAGGTGAGGTTCCGTCGAGCGCCAGGTCGGCCGCGATGTCGCCGAAGGCGGGCGAGAGCTTGAAGCCGTGGCCGGAGAACCCGGCGAGCAGGACGACGTTCTCGGCGCCGGGCAGAGGTCCGACGAGGGGGCGGCTGCTCTCGGTGTAGCCCTCCATGTAGACGGAGAGGCGGGTCGGATCCGGGTTCAGGTCCGGCATGTATCGGCCGATGAGGTCGGTGAAGATCTCCAGCTCCTCCGGCTGCACGGTCCGGTCCAGCTGGTTCGGGTCGCCGGCCGGGCGGTGCAGGGCGCGGGACAGGCCGAGCTTGACGGAGACGCCGTCCGGGGAGGGCAGTCCGTAGCAGTGGGTGGGCGCCGTGCGGATGAACGCGGGGCGTTCCTGGCCGAACCAGGTGTCGGTGGTGGGCACGTACCAGGCGTTGATCAGCCGGCGGATGTCCACGTCCCAGGGCAGGTCGGGCAGCAGGTCGTTCACCCAGGGGCCGACGGTGACGACGGCGGTGTCGAAGCTCTCGGTGCCGGCGTCGGTGCGGATCTCGACTCCGCCCGCGACGGGCACGATCTCGCGGACCGGGGTGTAGCGGTGGATGCGGGCGCCGAGCTGCTCCGCTCGGCGGGCGGCGCTCTGGACCGTCAACTCCGGCCGGATGAAGCCCGCGTGGCGGTCGAGCACGGCCGCGTCGCCGTCCTCGATCCGGAACTGCGGGAAGCGCTTGGCGAGGGACTCGGCGTCGAGCACCTCGTGGTCGAGACCGTGGTCGGCGATGGACTTGAGGACGGTGGCCATCTGCTGGTGCTCGGTGGGCCCCATCAGCAGACACCCGGTCAGGCTGCGCAGCTCGCGGCCGGTCTCCCGCTGGAGCTCCTCCCACAGGGCGTCGGCGTGCTTGAGCAGCGGGACGTAGCGGGAGTCCTCGAAGTGGGCGCTGCGGAAGATCCGGGTCTCGCCACCGGCGGCGCTGCGGTCGTGGCCCGGGGCGTAGCGGTCGTACCCGACGACCTCGGCTCCGCGGGCCGCCAGGCGCCAGGCGGCCTGACTGCCCATCGTTCCGACGCCGACGACGGCGACGCGCTTGCTGGCAGACACGGGGGTTCCTTTCGTCTCCCTGGGCTTGGATGCTGGGCGCCCAGTATGCGGAATGTGAGATTCCGGAGGGAGGGGCGACAGCGGGGTCGCTACGAGCACCGTCCGGGACGAGAGAGGGCTTCGGGTCACTTCTTGTGAGGCCGTGCCACATTGTGGAACGTTGTGCTAGAATCTGGCACGAGAATGGCAGTGAGCCGGGAGGGAGTCAAGAGGTGCACACACGGGATTCGCAGAGTTAACGGGGGAAATCCGATGGAAATGAAGAGCGTCACCAGGTCACTTCGGATCCTGGAGGCTGTGGCACAGCACCAGCCGGTGACCGTGGGGGAACTGACCAAGCTGTTCGGGCTGCCCAAGTCGACGGTGCAGCGCACGCTGGTCACCCTGAACGAGGCGGGTTGGCTGCGGGCGAACCGCAAGGACACCACGCGCTGGGAGATCGGGGCGCGGGTGCTGGCCGTACGGCCCGCCGCGCTTCAGGGATCAAGCCTGTTCGCCGCCGCGCGGGAGCCCATGATCCGGCTCCGGGACACGCTGAACGAGACGATCCACCTGTCGGTGCCGGACGCGCTGCAGTCCATGGTGGTCGTGGACCGGGTGGACTGCCACCACGCCGTCCGGACGTTCTACGGCATCGGCGACACCTCGCCGCTGCACGCCACGGCCACGGGGCGCGCGATCCTCGCGCACCTGCCGAAGGCCGACGTGGAGGAGCTCATCAGCCACGGGCTGCAGAGCTTCAGCGAGTCCACGCCGGCCGATCCGGACCGGCTGCGTGCTGAGGTGGAGCGGGTGCGGGCCGACGGCTACTCGGTCAACCTCAACCAGTACCGGCCGGACGTGTGCGCCGTGGCCGCGCCGATTCTGGACGAGGACGGTACGCCGCTGGCCTCGGTGGCCGTGTCCATGCCGGACTCGCGGTACGACGCCGCGCGGCTTCCCGAGTGGGGGCGGCTGGTGGCGGACACGGCCGCGGAGATCGCCGCGCGGCGTTTGGGGGCGTGAGCACGTGCACCGGCCGCGGGTCCGTCGTGGCTGGTCACGCCCACGCACCGTGTCACTACCGCACCCCTGCCGGGGCGCGCCTCACCGCACCGGAATCGCCAGGTACTGGTACTCCAGGAACTCCTCGATCCCGACCCGGCCGCCCTCCCGGCCCAGTCCCGACTGCTTGATGCCGCCGAACGGTGCGGCCGGGTTGGACACCAGGCCGGTGTTGAGGCCGACCATGCCCACCTCCAGCCGTTCGCTGACGCTCAGGGCGCGATCCAGGCCCTCGGTGAAGACGTAACCGACCAGTCCCCAAGGGGTGTCGTTGGCGCGGCGGAGGACCTCGTCCTCGTCGTCGAAGGTGAGGATCGCCGCCACCGGGCCGAAGATCTCCGTCTCCATGAGACGGCTTCCCGGGTCCACGTCGGTCAGCACGGTCGGCGGGTAGAAGCAGCCCGGGCCCTCCGGCGTGTGGCCGCCGATCAGGAGCCGGGCGCCGCGCTCCACCGCGTCGGCGACGAGTTCCTCGACCTTGGCGCGGCCCGCGGTGTCGATCAGCGGACCCACATCGACGCCGTCCCGGGTACCGGGACCGACCACGAGCGCCCCCATGCGCTCGGCGAGGCGCCGTCCGAACTCCTCGGCCACCGACCGGTGGACGAAGAAGCGGTTGGCGGCCGTGCACGCCTCCCCCATGTTGCGCATCTTGGCGACCATGGCGCCGTCCACCGCCACGTCCAGGTCGGCGTCGTCGAAGACGATGAAGGGCGCGTTGCCGCCCAGCTCCATCGACGTGCGGACGACCGTGTCGGCGCACTGGGCGAGCAGCAGCCGCCCGACCTGCGTGGAGCCGGTGAAGGACAGCTTGCGGATGCGCCCGCCGCGCAGCAGCGGCTCGCACACCTCACCCGCCCGCGAGGTGGTGACCACGTTCAGGACGCCGTCCGGCAGCCCCGCCTCCTTCAGGATGCCGGCCAGCGCGAGGCTGGACAGCGGCGTCTGCGGAGCGGGCTTGAGCACCATCGTGCAGCCCGCCGCGATGGCCGGGCCGATCTTGCGGGTGCCCATGGCCAGCGGGAAGTTCCACGGGGTGATCAGCAGACAGGGCCCGACTGGACGGCGCGTCAACAGCATGCGGTTGCGGCCGTCGGGCAGAGTGCCGTAGCCGCCGTCGACGCGTACGGCCTCCTCTGAGAACCAGCGGAAGAACTCGGCCGCGTACGCCACCTCGCCCCGCGCCTCCGCCAGCGGCTTGCCCATCTCGGACGTCATCAGGTGGGCAAGCTCGTCGGTACGGTCGAGGATGATCTCGTGGGCTCGGCGCAGGATCTCGCTGCGTGCCCTGGGTGCCGTACGGGCCCACTCCTGCTGTGCCTGGACGGCGGCGTCCTCCGCGAGCCGGGCGTCCTTCGGGCCCGCGTCGGCGACACGGGCCAGGATCTCCCCGGTCGCCGGGTCGTCCACGGGCATGGTGGCGCCGTCCGCGGCGTCCACCCAGGCCCCACCGATGAACAACTGCCTGAGTACGTCGGTCATGAGGTCTCTCCTGGTCGAACGGCTTGATCGGCAGCGGGGTCGGGATCGGGGTCGAGCGGTTCTGCGGGACGGACGACGTGGATACCCCGGCCTCCGGCGAGGTGGTCGACCTGGGTGACGCAACCGGCGAGGGCGCAGGCCGGTGACAGCCGGCCGGGCAACGCCGACGCGGCGGCGGGCCGCGCCGACTGAGTCGTCCTCGCCGTGCGAGAAGGTGACCATCGTGTCCACGGGCCGTGCCCGCCGGCCGCCGTGCGCGGCGCGTCGAGCGCCACTCCGCCCTCGACGCCCGCGGCGCGCGCTTCGGGGCCGGTGTCCAGGCTCGGGTCCGGCGTGGTCCCGGCGATCCGGGCCACCGGACCCGCCACCAGACCCGCCAGGACACCGGCGGCATCGGTCATCGGCCGGACGCTCCCGAGGTGCCGGCCTCCACCGCGGCCGTCCACGCCTGGAGGCCCGCGTCCACTCCCGCCTCGTCGATCACGAGGGCCGGGATCATCCGCACCACCTGGTTCCAGGCCCCGCACAGCAGCAGGAGCAGCCCCTCGTCGACGGCGGCTCGCTGGACCCGGGCGGCCGTGTCGGGGTCGGGGCTGCCGTCCTCGGTGACGAACTCGCTGGCCAGCATCAGCCCCAGGCCGCGTACGTCCCCGATGGCCGGGGTCCGCTCGGCCACCGCCTCCAGTCCGGCGCGCAGCCGGGCGCCCATGGCCTCGGCGTTCTCGACGAGCTTCTCGTCGCGTACGACATCGAGGGTCGCGCAGGCCGCGGCGCAGGCGACGGCGTTGGCGCCGTACGTCCCGCCCTGTGAGCCCGGCCATGCCTTGCTCATCAGTTCCTCGGAGGCCGCGATGCCGGACAGCGGGAACCCACTGGCCAGCCCCTTGGCGGTGACCAGGATGTCGGGGGTGACACCGAAGTGGTCGTGCCCCCAGAACCGGCCAGTGCGGCCCACGCCGGTCTGCACCTCGTCGAGGATCAGCAGGAAGCCGTGGCGGTCGGCCCGTTCCCGCAGGCCCTCCATGAACGCGCGGTTCGCGGGCACGTATCCGCCCTCGCCCAGCACCGGTTCGACGATGATCGCGGCCGTGTCGGCGGGCGACGAGATCGTCTGGAGCGTGTAGTCGAGCTCCTGGAGGGCGAAGCGGGTGGCGGTGTCCTCGTCCCATCCGTACCGGTAGGCCGTCGGGAAGGGGGTGACGACCACTCCGCTCATCAGCGGCGAGAAGCCGGACCGGAAGCGGATGCCGGAGGTGGTCATGGAGGCGGCGGCCACGGTCCTGCCGTGGAAACCGCCGTGACAGACCAGGACGTTCGGGCGTCCGGTGGCCTGCCGGGCGAGCCGCAGCGCGGCCTCCACGGCCTCGCTGCCGGAGTTGGTGAAGAACAGGCTGTCCAGGCCGGCCGGCAGCACCTCACCCAGCTTGTCGACCAGCCGCCGCAGCGGCGGGTGCATGACCGTCGTGTACTGGCCGTGGACGAGCGTGCCCACCTGTTCCTGCGCGGCCGCCACGACGGTGGGGTGGCAGTGTCCGGTACTGGTGACGCCGATGCCGGCGGTGAAGTCCAGATAGCGGCGGCCGTCCTCGCCGTAGAGGTGGACGCCCTCGCCCCGGACCGCCACCACGGGCGTGGCCTGACGAAGGTGCGGCGACAGTGCGGTCATGTTCATCTCCCGGCCGTGCGTCGTGAACTGCGTGGTCTGCTCCCGCTTTTCGAGCATCCCGGGCCGCACGCGTCGAGGGCAACGCCTGATCTGTCCACCGGGAAGCCCACATTCGGACGTTGTGTCAACCACTCCGGGGCCGGGCGCCCCGCCCGGGACCACGACGGCGGCCACCGGGTCACTCTTGCGCAGGTCAGCCCCACTTGTCACAGTGTCCGGGCACCCAGGGAGGCACGATGAGCGACCACGCCGGACCGCCCCGGCCGCCGGACCCCGACGAGCCGGACGCCACCCCGTCCGGCCGTCCCCTCACCGTGGCCGGCGTCCTCGCCCTTCCCGTGCTGGCCGCGGGGCAGCCGCAGGTCGTCACCGGCGTGCCCGGCCTCGACCGGCGGGTCCGCTGGGTCCACATCACCGAGCTGACCGACCCCGCCTCCTTCCTCAAGGGCGGCGAACTCGTCCTGACGACCGGCATGCCCCTGCCCGAGGACACGGCGGGCGTACGCCGGTACGTGGACGAACTCGCCGACGTCGGAGCCGCGGCCCTCGTGATCGAGCTCGTCCGGCGCTACCACCGCCCGCCCGACGCGCTCGTCCACGCCTGCCGTGCCCGTGGCCTGCCCCTCGTCACGCTCGCCAAGGACGTCAACTTCCTGGAGGTCACCCAGGTCCTGCACGCGCTCATCCTCGGCAACCAGGCCGAGGCGATGCGCCGCACCCAGCGCGTCCACGAGGCGTTCACCGCCCTGACGCTGCGCGGTGCGGGCCCCGAGGACGTGGTGCGTGCGGCTTCGGAGATGAGCGGCCACACGGTCGTCCTGGAGAACCTGGTCCACCAGGCACTGATCTGCGAGCCCTCCGGCAGCACGGTGGTGGAGGCGCTCACCGGCTGGGAACAGCGTTCGAGGGCCACGCCGCCCTGTGACCACCCGGAGGTGCGCGGTCCTGAGGGGTGGCTGGTGGCGCCCGTGGAGTACCAGGGCGAGCGCTGGGGCCGTGTGGCGATGCTGCCGACCGCCTCCGGCACCTGGGCCTACGGGACACCTGACTCGCCGGGCCCGCAGGACCCTCCGGGTTCCACCCGCACCTTCGACGCCCTGGGGTCCTTCGGCGCCGAGGACGTCACCGTCCTGGAGAGAACGGCGATGGCCCTGACCATCGCCCGCCTCATCCACCCCACCCCCTGGGAGCGCACGGCGCACCGAAACGCCCTGCGCGACCTCACCGAACAGCGCCACCGCTCCCCCGAGGACGCACGCGCCCGCCTCGCCGCCCTGGGCATGCCCACGGAGGACGGCAGCTTCCGCGCCGTACAGGTGGGCGTACGGGCACACGACGCCGCCGACCTGGAGGCCCGCCTGTCCCAGGAGCTCCGGACCTCCGGGGTCCCGGCCCTCGTCGGCGCCCTGGCTCCCGGGCGTCTCGGCATCCTGCTGGCCCTGCGCGCCGACCTGCCGTGGCGTCTCACGGTCGAGCGACTGAGCCGAACCGCGCGGGACCTCGCGCCCGAAGCGACCGTGAGCGTCGGCTCCGGGATCACGGAACTGTCCGACGCGGCCCGCTCCTTCCGCGAGGCGGCCCGCGTGGCCGAGGCGACCCCACCGGGCCAGCCCCTCCCCGACGGCCGGTCCTTCCACGAACTGTCCGACCTCGGACTGCGTCGGCTGCTGTACGCGCTGCGCGAGGACACCCGGATCCAGGACTACGCCGAACGCCGCCTCGGCCGCCTCATCGACCACGACACCCGGCACGGCACCGATCTGCTGACCACCCTGGGCCAGTACCTGGACGCGGCCGGCAACAAGACCACCGCCGCGCGCCGCGGCAACCTCTCCCGGGAGACCGTCTACCAACGTCTGCGCACGATCGAGCGCCTGCTCGACTGCGACCTGGAATCCGGCGAGGAACGCACCGAACTGCACGTGGCGCTCACGGCGCTTGATGTCCTACGGGTCCGCTGACCGGGCCGTGAGGGTCGTACCCGACCATCAACCGATCGGCTGATCCCCCTTCGAGCGCGATGGCCGATGTCCGCCCATGCCCCGCTCCAGCACGCTGATGCCCATGGCAGTCATCGAAGTCAGCGGCCTGCACAGGGCCTACGGGGACAGGAAGGCCGTCGACGGCGTGTCCTTCGCCGTCGAGGAGGGCGAGATCTTCGGGATCCTCGGTCCCAACGGCGCCGGCAAGACCACCACCGTCGAGTGCGTGGAGGGGCTGCGTCGCCCGGACACCGGCCGCATCCGCGTCGCCGGGTACGACCCGGTCGCCGACCGAGGCCCCGTCACCCGCGTGCTCGGCGCACAGTTGCAGGAGAGCGAACTCCAGCCGAAGATCACGGCCGGCGAGGCGCTGGAGCTGTACGCCGCCTGCTGTCCGGACCCCGCCGACTGGCGTGCCCTCGCCGAGCGCCTCGGGCTCACCGGCTCGCTCGGCACCCGGTTCGCGAAGCTCTCCGGCGGCCAGAAGCAGCGGCTGTTCATCGCGCTCGCCCTCGTCGGCAACCCTCGGATCGTCGTCCTGGACGAGCTGACCACCGGGCTCGATCCGCGGGCCCGCCGCGACACCTGGCGGCTGATCGAGGATGTCCGCGCGAGCGGTGTCACCGTGCTGCTGGTCACGCACTTCATGGAGGAGGCGCAGCGCCTGTGCGACCGGATCGCCCTGATCGACCGGGGGCGGATCACCGCACTGGACACCCCGTCCGGGCTGATCGAGCGCACGGCGAGCGGTACGGAGATCTCGTTCAGGCCGTCCGCCGAACTGGACACGGAGCAACTGGCGGCCCTGCCGTCGGCGGTGTCGGTGACGCGGAAGGACGGCCGGGTCGTCATCCACGGCACCGACGAGACCGTCAGCGCCCTGCTCTCGCTGCTCGCCGCGCGGGGCATCACCGCCCATCAACTCCGTGTCACCGAGGCCACCTTGGACGACGCCTACCTCGACCTGACGGGAACGGGAACGGACACATGACCGCCCTCACCCACGCCCACCCCACCGCCGTCAAGGGCAGCGCCACCGCCGTCCTCAAGGCCGAGGCACGCCTCTTCCTGCGGGAGCCCGGCGCCCTGTTCTGGATCCTCGCCTTCCCCACGGTCCTGCTCTGCATCCTGGGCTCCGTCCCGTCCTTCAGGGAGCCCCAGGCCGACCTCAACGGCCTGCGTGTCGTGGACCTCTACGTCCCCATCGTGATCCTGCTCGCCATGATCGTGTCCGGCATCCAGTCCATGCCGCCCGTCCTCACCGGCTACCGCGAACGCGGCATCCTGCGCCGGATGTCCACCACCCCGATGCGGCCCGGCGCCCTCATCGGAGCGCAGATCGCGCTGCACGGCGCCGCCGCCACGCTCTCGGCGGCACTCGCCCTCGCCGTGGGCCGGATCGTGTTCGACGTGGCCCTGCCCCGCCAGCTCCTCGGCTACCTCGTGGCCTTCGCGCTCGCCACCCTGGCCACGCTGGCGGTCGGCGGCACCGTCTCCGCCGTCGGCCGTACGACGAAAATCACCCAGGCGGTAGGCTCGCTGGTGTTCTTCCCGGCGATGTTCACCGCCGGCCTCTGGATGCCGGTGGCGACCATGCCCGACGTCCTCCGGCACATCGTGAACCTCACCCCTTTCGGCGCCGCCGCCCAAGCCCTCGACGCCGCCGCCGCGGGAGACTGGCCGAGCTGGACACACCTCGGGGTCACGGCGCTGTGGGCAGTGGCATTGATCGCCGCGGCCCGACGCTGGTTCAAGTGGGAGTAGGGCACACATGGCGACGACGCTCGAGGAGCGCTGGGCGCAGTTCCTGCGGTACGGGCCGTACGCCCTGCTGGGCCTCGCCACGCTCATCGGGGCCGTGTCCGCCCACCTGTTCATGTCCCGGCGGGAGATGTACGCGGCGGGGGTCCTGCTCCTCGCCGCGCTGGCCCTCCAGGTGTGGTGGACCCGGGCCGTTCCCCGGCTGCTGGCGAAGGAGGCGGCCGACGGCCACGACCGGGCCGGGCAGTCCGTCGACGTGGACGGCGTCGGTATCGTCGTCGGCGTCCGGGTGCTGCCCGAGGGGACCACCGCGGGGCGCGTGTACTTCGTGGTGCGTACCGCCCTCGCCTTCGCCCTGACCTGGATGAACCCCTTCTTCGCGATCTACGCCTCGCTCGGCTACTTCGAAGCCGGGCGGCTGCTGCCGCCGCGGGCCGCGCGGGCCGGGCTCCTGGCCACCGCCGTCATCCTGGCCGCCTCCCAGTCCGGCCTCCTGCCGCCCCCGGCCTCGTCGATGGAGTGGGGCGCCTTCGTCGTGGTGCTCGCCGTGCACTGGGTGTGCGTCATGGCCATGACCCACCTGGAGGAGAAGGAAGCCGAGAAGATCGCCGAGCGGGCCGAGAAGACCGCCGCTCTGGAGAAGGCCCTCGCAGAGAACGCCGCCCTGCACGCCCAACTCGTCGTCCAGGCACGGGAAGCGGGTGTCGCCGACGAACGCCGTCGTCTGGCCGCCGAGATCCACGACACCATCGCCCAGGGCCTGACCGGCATCATCGCCCAGCTCCAGGTGGTCGCTTCCACCGGCGACCCCGAGCTGGCCCGCGAGCACCTGGACCGCGCCCAGAGGCTGGCCCGCCAGTCCCTCGGCGAGGCCCGGCGCTCCGTACAGAACCTGTCCCCCGCCGCTCTGGAACAGGACAGCCTCCCCGAGGCGCTGAAGACCACGGTGACCGAGTGGTCCGAACGCACCGGGATCACCGCGCGGTTCACCGTCACCGGCACCGAGGAACCGTTGCACGACGAGGTCGCCGCGACGCTCCTGCGGATAGCCCAGGAAGCCCTCGCCAACACGGCCAGACACGCCCGCGCCGGCCGCGCGGGCGTCACCCTGTCCTACATGGGGGACGAAGTCACCCTGGACGTACGGGACGACGGGCTCGGCTTCGACCCGCTGGCCGTCGTGCCGCGCACCGGAACCGGCGGCTTCGGCCTGGACGGGATGCGGGCCCGCGCCGAACGCGTCGCGGGCGCCGTCGCCGTCGAGTCCGAGCCCGGCCAGGGCACCGCGATCAGTGCGCGCGTACCGTTGGTGCGCCATGGCTGAGCGGATCATCACCCTGCTGATCGTCGACGACCACCCCGTCGTACGGGACGGTCTGCGCGGCATGTTCGCCTCCGATCCCGGCTTCCACGTCCTCGGCGAGGCCGGCGGCGGGGCCGAGGGAGTCGAACTCGCCCTGCGCCTCGACCCGGACGTCGTCCTCATGGATCTGCGCATGCCGGCCGGCAGCGGCGTCGAGGCGATCGCCGAACTCACCCGGCGCGGCGCCCGCGCGAAGGTCCTCGTCCTCACGACGTACGACACGGACTCCGACACGATCCCCGCGATCGAGGCGGGAGCCACCGGTTACCTGCTCAAGGACGCGCCCCGCGAGGAACTGTTCACGGCGGTCCGGGCCACCGCCGACGGGCGCACCGTCCTGTCCCCCGCCGTCGCGTCCCGCCTCGTCTCCGCCGTCCGCAAGCCCGCCGCTCCCGCGGGGCAGGCGCTCTCGGCCCGCGAGCGCGAGGTACTCGAACTGGTCGCCAAGGGCACGTCGAACCGTGAGATCGCCCGGGAGCTCTTCATCAGTGAGGCGACGGTCAAGACCCATCTGACCCACCTGTACGCCAAGTTGGGGGTGAAGGACCGGGCGGCCGCGGTGGCGGTGGCCTACGACCGCGGCGTTCTGGGGTGAGCCACCCGATCTGTGACTCTTCCATGACGCAGGACTCTCTTGACAGCGTGCGTACTGTTTCGCGAAGTTTGACCCGGCCGGACAGTTCGGCAGTCCGGGCAGCGGCGGGACGCGGGCACGCGTCACGGGGGGAGACCGGGGGGTCGCCATGCGAGCTGTGAGCCATGTTCCACGCGCCTTACACATCACGATCCACCGGCCCGAGGAACTGAACACCTCGCTCCGCCGGGCCTGGCACCAGCTGATGGACGAGTCGCCCGACTACGCCAACCCCTTCCTGGGACCGGAGTTCGCTGCCGGGATCGGTACGTACCGCGGTGGAGCGCACGTGGCGGTCCTGCACGAGGGCGGGGAGCCCGTGGGCTTCTTCCCGTACGAGCGAGGCGCCTTCGGAGTCGGCCGGGCCATCGGTCTCGGCCTCTCCGACTGCCAGGCACTGGTCCACCTGCCCGGCGTCACCTGGGACACCCGGGAACTGCTGCGCGCCTGCGGGCTGTCGGTCTTCGAGTTCGACCACCTCGTCGACGAACAGAAGCCGTTCGGCAGCTACGTCACGGGGACGTTCGCCTCACCGGTGGTCGATCTGAGGGCCGGCGACGGCAGCTACGCGGAGTGGCTGCGCGGCGCGTACCCGGGGCTGGCCAAGACGACGCTGAAGAAGGAGCGCCGCCTGGGGCGGGACCTGGGTGAGATGAGGTTCGTGTTCGACGAGCGCGACCCGACGGCGCTGCGCACGCTGATGCGGTGGAAGTCCGCCCAGTACCGCAGGACGGGACGGATGGACCGCTTCGCACGCCCGTGGATCGTGGATCTGGTGGACCACCTGTTCCAGGTGCGCGAGGAGCACTTCACCGGAGTGCTGTCCGTGGTGTACGCCGGTGACCGCCCGGTGGCCGCGCACTTCGGGCCGAGGTCGCGCACCGTCTTCGCGGCCTGGTTCACGGCGTACGACCCCGAACTGCGCTACTACTCGCCCGGGTTGATCATGCATCTGCGGATGGCGGAAGCGGCGGCCCGGGACGGTGTGCGGGTGATGGATCTGGGGCGCGGCGACAAGGAGTACAAGGACTGGCTCAAGACCCGCGAACTGCGCGTGGGCGAGGGGTTCGCGACCCGCCCCCACCCCGTGGCGGCGGCGCTGCGGATATGGCGCAGGCCGGTACGCGGCCTGCGGAACACGGTCCTGGCCCACTCCACGCTACGGGAACCGGCCGACCGGCTCCTGAGGACGGTCGGATCGCTGCGTACCTCGGTCCGGGCTTCCGGGAATCCCCCACAGCGCTGAAGCGCTGAGCGATCCCTCGACCCACCACGTACTAGGGGGCCCAGCAGTCCGAAGACCCCCCAAGTGCCCCAACCGGGCGAACGAGGAGTGGTGGAGATGGGAACTCTGGCCTTGACCTGGTCCATCGCCGCGGTCGCCGCTCTGGTCGCCGCCGTCAGCGCGGTCCGGGTGATGACCACGAGCGGGGAAACCCGGTTCGCGGCGGGCGGTGACCTGCTGATGGGGCTGTGCATGGCCGCGATGGCCCTGCCCGCGACGGCGACCTGGTACGGGGCATCCGGCATGTGGTGGGCGGTGACGTTCGGTCTCCTCGGGCTCGGCGCCGTCGCGATGGCCGTCAGGCAGACGCGCGCGAGCGGCTGGCAGCAGGGCCGTCACTGGGTGCACCTCATCGTCGGCAGCGCCGGCATGGTGATCATGACGTTGGCGATGACCACCACACCGTCCGGTCCGGTACTCGCGCTGGGCCACGGCTCCATGGCCGGTATGCCGGGGATGGCAGGCATGGAGTCCATGCCGGGGATGGACATGGCCGGTGTGGGCGCTCACGGGGCCACGGCCGGAGCCGAGGCCTCGTCGTCGTCCTCCGTGTGGCGCCTCCTGATCGCCGCCCTGGCCGCCTACTTCCTCCTGTCCGTCGCCGCGTCCGTGTGGGCGCGTGTCCGTGGCGCGACGCGGAACGCCCTCCCCGGAGGCCGTGAGAGCGGTCGGCGGCACAGGTGGGGCCGTTGGCTGCTCACCATGCCGGACACCGTCGTCGTGTTCCTGGCGTCACTGACGCTCTCCGTGTGGGACAAGGCCCGCACGACGGAACGAGGCCGCCACGGGGGCCGCCGCCGAAGGACCGGTGCCGCACCGGAAGCGGCCCTCGCCGCCCACATCGGCATGGGCGGGAACATGTCCGCCATGCTGCTGATGATGGTCGCGTAGGGAGCGCGCTGCGCGGCCGGCCCTGACGGGGGCGTGGAAATCCGGCAAGAAGCTCATCAGAGACGCGTCAAGATCCGCGGTAACGACCGTTTCGCTGTCTACCGTCACCTTCATGGGATGCCCTGACGACGCCCGGGACGACAGAGCCCCCGCGCATCCGCACCAGCCGGCCGCAGTGGCGTACGACAGCCACTGGGCCGGGGAACTACGCAGCACGATCCGCTGTTCGGGCGGGCTTCTCGGGCTTCTGCTGCTGGTCGACTGGGGTGCCGGTGACTTCTCGCCCTGGCGGGCAGCGCTGTGGGGCGTCCTCGCCGTCCTGCTCTTCCTGGTGTTGCTCCCGCCCCGGGTCGCCGCGGGCGCGGGCTGGCTGTCCTCGCGCGGGCTGCGGCGGGAGCGGCGGGTGCGCACCGACCATCTGGTGTCGGTGCGTTGGCTGGAGGGTGTGACTCAGCGGCTGGTCCTGCGGGACGCCTTCGGTGACCGGGTGGAGATCGATCCCCGGGTCCTGGTCGCCAACCCGCCGCTGTGGCACCGGCTGAACGAGGACGCTCGTGCGTCGGCAGCCCAGGGGATGCTGCTGTGCGGAGGCACCGCGCTGCTCCAGCTGTCGCAGCGGATCGACCGGGAGACCGCCCGGACCGTCTTCAAGGTCTCCGGTTTGGAGTGACACGCCCCAGGGGACGGGTCGCCCTCCCCCACACTGCGCCCGTGGCCGCCTACCCTCACGCCGTGTTCAACGTGACGGAGGTACTCAAGCGGCTGGTGATCGGTCGCGCCATGCGCAGCGAGGAACTGCACGAGACGCTGCTGCCGAAGCGGATCGCCCTGCCGATCTTCGCCTCCGACCCGCTGTCCTCCGTGGCGTACGCGACGCAGGAGATCCTTCTCGTCCTCACTCTCGGCGGGCTGGCGTACCTGCACTTCACGCCGTGGATCGCGGCGGCGGTGGTGTTCCTGCTGGCCGTGGTGGTGCTGTCCTACCGGCAGGTCGTCGTCACCTACCCGAGCGGCGGCGGCTCGTACGAGGTGGTGTCCACCAACCTCGGCCCGTCGGCGGGCCTGGTCGTGGCCGCCTCGCTGCTCGTCGACTATGTGATGACGGTGGCCGTGTCGGTCGCCTCCGGAGTCGACAACATCATCTCGGCCGTCCCCGAACTGGCCGACCACCGCGTGGCGATGGCCGTGGGCTTCGTCGCGCTGCTGACCGCCATCAACCTGCGAGGGGTACGCGAGTCCGGGCGGGCCTTCGCGGCGCCCACGTACCTCTTCATCAGCAGCGTACTGGTCATGATCGTGACCGGTCTGGTCCGCTATCTCCTCGGGGACGCGCCCGTCGCCGCATCCGCCGGGTACGGCATCACACCCGAACAGGGCGACGCGCACCTCACGGACCTGGCGCTGCTGATGCTGGTGCTACGGGCCTTCTCCTCCGGCTGCACGGCCCTGACCGGTGTCGAGGCGATCTCCAACGGAGTGCCGGCCTTCCGCAGGCCCAAGCCGAGGAACGCGGCCACGACCATGGCCGCGATGGGCCTCATCGCCATCACCCTGTTCGTCGGCGTGACCACGCTCGCGATCGTCTCCAAGGTGCACATCGCGGAGGACACCTGCCGGCTGACCGGCCTCGGCGGCGACTGCGCGTCGTACACCCAGCGCACGGTCATCGCCCAGATCGCGGCCGCCGTCTTCGGCGGCGATCAGACGATCGGCTTCTACGTGATCCAGGCCGCGACCGCGCTCGTCCTCATCCTCGCGGCGAACACCGCCTTCAACGGTTTCCCGCTGCTCTGCTCGATCCTGGCGCAGCACCGCTGTCTGCCCCGCCAGTTGCACAACCGGGGCGACCGGCTCGCCTTCTCCAACGGCATCCTGGCCCTGGCGATCGTGGCCGCCCTACTGCTGTGGGGCTACCGCGCCAACGTCACCAGCCTCATCCATCTCTACATCCTGGGCGTGTTCACCGCGTTCACGCTCTCCCAGCTCGGCATGGTCCGCCACTGGAACCGGGACCTGCGCACGGTGCGCGACCCGGCGATCCGGCGGCACCACCGGACAGCCCGCGTCATCAACGCCGTGGGCGCGGTCGTCACCGGTCTGGTCCTCGTCATCGTGCTGGCCACCAAGTTCACCGAGGGCGCGTGGCTGGCCGTACTCGCCGCGACCGTGCTGTGGATGATGATGCGCGGCATCCGCCGCCACTACGACACCACCGCCGCCGAACTCGCGGTCACCGACCCCCGCGACGAACTCGCCCCGCCCACCCGGGTGTTCGCCATCGTCCTGGTCTCCACCGTCCACAAGCCGACCCTGCGCGCCCTGTCGTACGCCCGCGCCTTCCGCCCGGACCGCCTCGAGGCCCTCACCGTCGCGGTCGACCGGGACGAGGCACAGTCGCTGCGCCGGCGCTGGGAGGAGTACGGCATCGACGTACCGCTGACGGTCATCGACTCTCCGTACCGGGAGGTGACGCGGCCGGTCGTCGAGTACGTCCGCCATGTCCGCCGGGAGAGCCCCCGGGACATCGTCGCCGTGTTCATCCCGGAGTACGTCGTCGGCCACTGGTGGGAGAACCTCCTGCACAACCAGTCCGCCCTGTGGCTCAAGAGCCGCCTGCTGTTCACCCCCGGAGTCATGGTCACCAGCGTCCCCTGGCAGCTGACCTCTTCGGCCCGCGCCGACCGCCCCGCTCCCCGCGCGCCGGGCTCGGTCCGGCGCGGCGAGCCGCAGAACAGGGAATGAGGTGAAGGCGGTGTGCCGGGAAGTCTGGTCGGCTGGGAGCCATGGTGGCTCCCCTCGAAGCCCCAGGGGGACGGCATGCGCGGCGTCGGTACGGTCCTTGCACTGGTCGTCCTGGCCACAGTGGTGGCGACCTTCGCGCGCCGGTGGCGCATCCCCGCACCCTCCCTTCTCGTCGTCGCGGGGCTCGGGGTGGCCCTGCTGCCCGGCACCCCGCGGATCGAGATCAGCCCCGAGGCCATCGGTCTCGTGGTTCTGCCGCCGCTGCTGTACGCGAGCGCCGAGGATTTGTCGTGGCGCGAGCTGAAGGTGGTGTGGAAGCCGGTCGGCGTCCTGGTGATCGGCCTGGTCCTGGCGCCCGCCGCGGCCGTCAGCGCGGTGGCGTCCGCGGCGACGCCGCTGTCGTTGCCGATGGCGCTCGTCCTCGGCGCCGTCCTGGCCAGCACCGACCCGGTCGCGGTGACCGTCGCCGTGGCGTCGGGCGGGGGCGGCTGGGG
>NZ_VJZC01000172.1 GCF_009377185.1 Streptomyces spongiae | reverse complement strand
GGGCGCGGGGAACTGCGCGACCAGCCACACCCAACCCGCACCCAACCAACCAACGAACCCCCAACGGCGCGACTACACCTTTTGGCATGATCAGGACTCGCAACAGCTGCTCGGCAAGCGCATCCTGAAGGCTTGGGACCACTGCTATCGAACCTGGGGGGAGGGTCGGCCGGGTGATCCTCACGGTCACGCTGAACACCGCTCTCGACATCACCTATCGCGTACGGAACCTCACACCGCACACCTCGCACCGGGTGACCGAGGTGACCGAACGCCCCGGCGGCAAGGGCCTGAACGTGGCCCGTGTCCTGGCGGCCCTCGGCCATGAGGCGACCGTCACGGGTTTCGTCGGCGGTACGACAGGACGTGTCCTGCGGGAGCAGCTCTCCCGCACCACGGGCGTCGTCGACGCACTGCTGCCCATCGCGGGCACAACCCGCCGCACCGTGGCCGTGGTCGACGCGACCGGTGACACGACTCAGCTCAACGAACCGGGCCCGGCCGTAACACCCGCGGAGTGGTCCGCCTTCCAGGAGGCGTACGAGCATCTGCTGGCCGACGCGTCAGCGGTGGCGTTATGCGGCAGCCTGCCGCAGGGTGTCCCCGTGGGTGCGTACGCGGGGCTGGTACGGGCCGCGCGGACCGCGAACGTCCCGGTCCTCCTCGACACCAGCGGCGAGCCCCTGCGCCGGGGCGTGGCTGCCCGCCCCGACGTCGTGAAGCCGAACGCCGAAGAGCTTGCCGAACTCACCGGTTCGCACGAGCCCTTCCGAGCGGCCCGCGACGCCCGCCGCCGGGGCGCCCACGCGGTGGTCGCCTCTCTGGGCGCCGAGGGACAGCTGGCCCACACCGCCGAGGGCCACTGGCGGGCGACCCCGCCCCGCCGTCTGCGCGGCAACCCGACCGGCGCGGGGGACTCGGCCGTCGCGGGGCTGCTGTCGGGGCTGGTGGAGCGACTGCCGTGGCCCGAACGGCTGGCCCGGGCCGTGGCGCTGTCGGCGGCGACCGTCCTGGCGCCCGTGGCGGGCGAGTTCGACCGGGCGGTGTACGAGGAGCTGGTGGGGCAGGTGCGGGTGACCGGGGAGGCCAGCGCGGCCTGAGCGCCGGTCACCGGGGCGCTGGGGCTCAGCCCTTCACCAGGTACACCTGGTCCAGGTTGAAGTCACACTGGTTGCCCTGCTCGCAGGAGATCTTGAGGGTGTTGGTGCCCTTGTTGAGCTGGACGGCCGCCCAGGTGTTCGTCCAGCCCTTCTCGTAGTCGCCCTCGGGGGCGTTCGCGAAGTTCTTCATGTTCACCGGGCGGGTCTGGGCCGTGCCGTTCACGGAGAGGGTCGCGTCGGCGTCCTTGCCGGGCACTCCGTAGTTGAGGTAGAGCCGGTACTGGCCCTTCTTCGGGATGCCGTTCACGTTCCACGTGACGGACGCGCCGACCGCGTTGAAGCCGGTGACGTACGTTCCGCCGTCCGCCTTCGCGCCGGAGACGTCCGACGCGGTGGTGGCGCCGCCCGCGAGTTGCAGGGCCTTGGCGTCGATCTTCGGCAGTTCCGCGTCGTCGTCGGGCTTCTGGGAGGACGACTGGCTGGGCTCGGTGCTGTCCTTGCCGGCCGACGGGGTGGAGTCCGCGCCCGTGTTGTTGCCGCCCGCGTCGTCGCTGTCGTCGCCGCCGAGCATGGCCACGCTGATGCCGATCACCACGGCGGCCAGCACGGCGATCGCGCCGATGAGGAGGCCCTTGGTGTTGGGGCCCCGGCCCCGGCCGCCGCCGTCGCCGTATGCGGGCGTGCGGGTCGTGGAGGCGCCGCCGGGGACCGTCTCGGGGGCCTGGTAGTGCGCGTTCGGCTGGCCGTAGGCCCCCTGCTGGGACACCTGGCCGTACGCGGCCGTCTGGCCGGACTGCTGAGGGGCCTGGGCGGGCTGCTGCCCGTACTGGCGCTCACCGACCGCCCGCACCCTGTTGACCGCGTTCGGGTAGCCGTAGCCCCCCGACGGCGGCTGGGCGCCACGGGCCTGACCGTCGGCGTACAGGTAGCCGAACGGGTCGTCGTCCTCGGGCGTGCTCGCGCCGTTGTTGCCGGGCGTCATCCCAAGATCTCCTCAGCGGTGCGGTACAGAAGCGGTACATGCGTGAGTACATGCGTGAATGGCGAGCCTACCCGCTCCAGCTGGCCCAAACGGGTGACTCGGGTCGCATCATCTCGTCGATCATGCCGTCCGTCATCCCCGGGGTCACCCTGCTGACCTGCGGGAAGAGTGGCGTGCACCCAGGGTGTACGGGGAATCCACCCGTGGTTCACCGTCCCTGAGAGCGAGCGGAAGTGAGTCAGCTCGCTACCCCGCACGCCTGTGCTGCCTGGGACGAGACCGTTTCTCGACGTACATCCGCTCGTCGGCGGACTTCAGCACCTCGTCGGCCGTCATCCCGCAGTGGGCCCAGCCGATGCCGAAGCTGGCGCCGACCCGCATGGCGCGGCCGTCGACCCGGATCGGCTGGATGATCTCGTTGCGCAGCCGTACGGCGAGGTCCTGGGCGTCGGCCCGGCCGAGTCCGTCGGCGAGGACCACGAACTCGTCGCCGCCGAGCCGGGCGACCGTGTCACCGTCGCGCACGGCGCGGCCGAGGCGCCGGGCCACCTCGATGAGGACGGCGTCGCCCGCGTTGTGCCCGAAGCGGTCGTTGATCGACTTGAACCCGTCGAGGTCGCAGAAGAGCACCGCGAGCCCCTTCGTGCCGTCGTCGCGCTCGCCCTCGGGGGCGACGACGTGCACGTGGTGGTCGAAGGCGTCGTACGCCCCGGACCCGGCCCCGGGTCCCGGACCGGCGCTGAACGCGAAGCCGTGGCCGTTCCCGTCGTACGCCGACGGCTGCCCCTCGGCGAACGGGTCGTACTGCTCGAACGCCGCGTCCATGGAGTCCACCGCGCCGGCCGGCGAGGACTGCGGGCGCCGGCAGAGGCGGGCGGACAGGCGGGAGCGCAGCTCGGCGGAGTTCGGCAGGCCGGTGAGCGAGTCGTGCGAGGCGCGGTGGGCGAGCTGGAGCTCGCGGCGTTTGCGCTCCTCGATGTCCTCGACGTGGGTGAGCAGGAAGCGGGGCCCGTCGGTGGCGTCGGCGACCACGGAGTTGCGCAGGGACACCCAGACGTACGTCCCGTCGCGGCGCCCGATCCGCAGCTCGGCGCGTCCGCCCTCGGCGGAGGTCCGCAGGAGGGTGCCTATGTCCTCGGGGTGGACGAGGTCGGCGAACGAGTAGCGGCGCATCGCTGAGGCGGGGCGGCCGAGCAGTCGGCACAGGGCGTCGTTGGTGCGCAGGATCCGGCCGTGTTCGTCGCCGCCCATCTCGGCGATGGCCATGCCGGACGGGGCGTACTCGAACGCCTGCCGGAAGGATTCCTCACTCGCGCGCAGGGCCTGCTGCTCCCTTTCGAGCCTGACCAGTGCGCGCTGCATGTTGGCCCTCAGCCGGGCGTTGCTGATCGCGATGGCGGCCTGGAACGCGTACATCTGGAGCGCTTCGCGTCCCCAGGCGCCGGGGCGGCGGCCGTTGCGCGGCCGGTCGACGGAGATCACGCCGAGCAGCTCACCGCACGAGGTTCCCGGTGCGCCCGGCGTGTACATCGGCGCGAAGAGGCGGTCGGAGGGGTGCCACTCGTCCTCGAAGCGGGGCGCGGGGCCGTCGGTGAACCACTGGGGCACGTCGTCGTCGTCGAGTATCCAGCCCTCGGTGTGCGGTATGAACCGCAGGTCGCCCCAGGGCTCGCCCATGCCGAGCCGGCGGTCCCAGGAGGCGCGGGAGCCGGTACGGCCGGTGATCAGCGCCTCGGCCGCGGAGTTTCCGGCGAGCGCGGCGACGACGAGGTCGCCGTCGGGGCGCACGAGGTTGACGCACGCCAGCTCGTAGCCGAGTCCGGTGACGATGCCGTCGGCGACGGTTTGCAGGGTGTCGGCCAGGCTGCGCGCGGTGTTCATGTCCGCCATGACCTGGTGCAGCTGCCGCAGAGTCCTGAGACGGACGTACGGCTCCGAGTCGGTGTCGGTCTCCATTCGCCCTCCCCCCGAGGTCTCGCAGCAACTCCAGGGTTGTCTTCGGCGTGCTGGTCGGCGTACTACTCGTAAGCGTCTCCGCCACTGAATCACAGCGCGCTGCCCACTCGGTACACAGGGTCAACAAAAAAGGGCACCTGTGACTCAAGTCACAGCAAAACGTGAACAATTGAGTGGGGGTTCTGCGTTTCCACGATGCGCTTGCTGAACACAATTCATGGTTCTGTGCGTGAGCTGTGAGCGAATGTGTCCGCGAGGGGGGTGGTGACCGGTGACGTCCCGGGTGCTCGGCCCGGCCCCTCCGCCGAAGGTCCTAGGACCGGTTCCGGACTCTGGTCGGATGTGGCGCACACCTGTCGGAGGCTAGCGTCCGAGTGTGCCGAAGACCTCCCCTGCCCCATCCGTGTCCGCCCCCGACGGGCATGCTGAGGGGGTGACCGAAGACGAGTTCCGTGCCGCCATGTCCCGGCTGACCGCCGGTGTGGTCCTGGTGACCGCGCACGAGCCCCCGCTGGACCCCGAGGGGCCGCGCGGCGAGGACGTCGGCATGACGGCGACGTCCTTCATGTCCGTGTCCCTGGACCCGCCCCTGGTCATGGTCAGCCTCCGCGAGGGCTCCCGGATGGACGACCTGCTCGCCGAACAGCCCCTGTGGGCCGTGTCCCTGCTCTCCGAGAACCAGCGCCAGGTCGCGGGCCGCTTCGCCATGAAGGGCCGCGTCAGCGACCGCCTCCTCTTCGCGGACCTCCCGTACGACCGCGGCGAGGTCTCCGGGGCACCCCTCGTGGGCGGCGCCCTGGCGACCCTGGAGTGCCGCACCGAACAGCGCGTCACGGCCGGCGACCACACCCTCGTGATCGGCCGTGTCCTAGCGGCGGCGGTACCGGGCGCGGACGGGGGGCCGCTGGCGTACTTCCGGGGCCGGTACCGGCAGTTGGGGTGAGGTGGAAGGGCGGGAGGACCGCACTCTCTGGCACCCGGGGCCGAACGGCCCCGAGAACTTCTGCCGTCACCCCCAGTCGCGTCCTGACCTTCCCCGCTTGGTGTCCGAGCGCTGCTTCTTCTCGCGGAGGCGGCGCTCGTTGATGCCCCGGGGTATGCGGGTGGGCCTGCGCGGCTTCGGCGGGGGTGCCGTGGCCTCGGCGAGGAGCGCGGCCAGCCGGACGGCCGCCGTCTCCCGGTTGCGCCACTGCGAGCGGTGCTCGGAGGCCCGGACGGTCACCACGCCGTCCACGAGCCGCCCGGCCAGCCGGTCGAGGGCCCGCTGCTTCCACACCTCGGGCAGGGCCTCGGTCTTCGCGAGGTCGAACCGCAGCTCCACCTGCGAGTCGCTCGTGTTCACATGCTGTCCGCCGGGCCCGCTCGAACGCGAGAAACGCCACAGGAGCTCGGCCTCGGGGAGCGAGACGGAGCCGCGGATGAGATAGGGACCGGACATGCCGTCCATGGTCGCGCGGCTGACCGGCACACGTCACGCGAATATCGCTCAGCGGAGTTCAGCGGCTTCTGGCGAGGATGCCCCGGCGTTCACGCCGGGGAGGAATCGCCTCCTTCTGGTCGCGACGCGGAGCGTCGCCGCATTTGCTCGTTGCCCGGCGCGGAGCGCCCGCAGGGCTGCCCGGCGGAGCCGGGGAATGCGAACGACTGTCCCGCGGATCACCCGCTGTGGTGAGTGCCGAGTGAAAGGCGGTTGTGTGTACGGAAGTCGTACTACGGTCCGATGTCATGAAGCTGGTCGTGCAGGTGAAGCTGCTGCCGACGCCAGAGCAGGCGTCGGCACTGGAGGCAACTCTGCGCGCCTGCAACCGGGCCGCCACCCACGCGTCGCAGGTCGCCTTCGCCAAGCACCTCAAAGACCGCAACGGACTACAGAAAGAGGTGTACACGGAACTTAAAGCCACGTTCGGGCTGTCCGCGCAGCCGGTGGTGCGGACGGTGAAGAAGGTCGTCGACGCCTACGCCACCCTGAAAGCCAATCTTCAGGCCGGAAACCTGGGCCCGCCCACCTCCAAGCGGCACCGCAGGGCGGTCGGCACCCCGATCGCCTTCCGCCCGCAGGCGGCCCAGCCATTCGACGACCGTTGCCTGTCGTGGCAGTACGACGCGCGGACCGTCTCCGTCTGGACCGTCGATGGGCGGATGAAGGGCATCCGCTTCGCCTGCTCCCCCGACCAGCTGAAAACCCTGGTGCAGTACCGCAAGGGCGAGAGCGACCTTGTCCAGCGCGGCAGGAAGTGGTTCCTGATCGCCACCTGCGACATCCCCGACCCGGAGGTGTATGAGCCTGCCGACTGGATCGGGGTCGACCGGGGCATCGTGAACCTGGCCACCACCTCCGACGGCACCAACCACCAGGGCCGCCGCCTGTCCCGCTACCGGCGCTGGCAGGCCCGCAAACGCGCCGAACTCCAGGCCCGGCAGACCCGCTCGGCCACCCGTCGCCTCGCCCGCCGCGCACAGAAGGAACGCCGCCATGCCACCCATGTGAACCATCGGATCAGCAAGGAGATCGTGTCCGTTGCCCAACGCACCGGTCGCGGCATCGCCGTCGAGCAACTCGGCGGGATCCGCGAGCGGGTACGGCTACGCGGCGACCAGCGGCGCACGCTCTCCTCCTGGCCCTTCCACCAGCTCGGCCAGCACCTCGCCTACAAGGCACGCAAGGCCGGGGTGCCGTTTTTGGAGGTGGATGCGGCCTATACCTCGCAACGCTGCCCGCGCTGCGGCCATACCGAGCGGGCCAACCGGCCCGACCGGGACCATTTCCGCTGTCGTCGGTGCGGGCTCGCTGGCCCCGCCGATGTCGTCGCCGGGGTCAACGTGCGCGACCGCGCACGCTCGGCGTGGGCATTCGTCACCATGCCCGTCCCACACCCGGCCTGACCGGCGCGGGAGATGCGACCCGTGACCGTCCTGTCGTAGGGGGCAGTCGGGAGCGCGACGAGGTGTGAACGACCGAGCCAACAAGCTCGGCCGTTCACGGCCGAGAAGGTGACCCGCTGTTCGGTAAAGAAAGTAAAGACACCTGGAACTTCGCGCACACCTCTCGACGTTCATGGGGGTAGCTGTAGCTTTCTGCCGTACCGCTAACGAGGGAAGGACTCCCAACAATGGCTGTAAGCCTGTCCAAGGGTGGCAACGTCTCGCTCACCAAGGAGGCTCCGGGCCTGACCGCCGTCACCGTGGGCCTCGGCTGGGACGTCCGCACCACCACCGGCACGGACTTCGACCTCGACGCCTCCGCGATCGCGGTCAACACGCAGGGCAAGGTCTACTCGGACGCCCACTTCGTCTTCTTCAACAACAAGCAGACCCCGGACCAGACCATCGTCCACACGGGTGACAACCGCACGGGCGAAGGCGCGGGCGACGACGAGGCGATCAACGTCAACCTGGCCGGTCTCCCGGCCGACGTCGACAAGATCGTCTTCCCGGTCTCCATCTACGACGCCGAGTCCCGCACGCAGAACTTCGGCCAGGTGCGCAACGCCTACATCCGCATCGTCAACCAGGCGGGCGGCGCCGAGATCGCCCGCTACGACCTGTCGGAGGACGCGGCCACGGAGACGGCCATGGTCTTCGGCGAGCTCTACCGCAACGGCGCGGAGTGGAAGTTCCGCGCGGTCGGCCAGGGCTACGCCTCGGGCCTGGTGGGCATCGCCCAGGACTTCGGCGTGAACGTCTGAGTCACGCACAGCGGTTGAGGGCCCCCGACTCCGGGCAACCGGGCGGGGGCCTTCCGCGTTCACCGAACGGCTTTGCCGGGCCTCTGGGCCGGGTCGTTCAGGCCGGGGCGTCGGCATGGGTGCCCAGGGCGTCGCGCAGCACCGCGACGGCCTGGGCAACGGCCGCACGGGTGGCGCGGGTGTCGCTGAGCGGGTTGAGCATCATGAAGTCGTGGGTGATGCCGTCGTAACGAACCGTGGTGGTGTCGACGCCCGCGGCACGGAGCTTGGCCGCGTACGCCTCGCCCTCGTCACGCAGGACATCCGCCTCGTCGACAAGGACGAAGGCCGGTGGCAGACCGGCGAGCTGACCGAGGTCGGCCTTCAGAGGGGAGACGGTGATCTCGCCGCGCTGCGCGCGGTCGGGCACGTAGGCGTCCCAGAACCACTCCATGGCCTTGGCGGTGAGGAAGTAGCCGCTGGCGAAGTCGGCGTAGGACCGGGTGTTCATTCCGGCATCGGTGACCGGGTAGTACATGGACTGATGCACGAAGCGGACGTCGCCGCGCTCCTTGGCCATCAGGGCGAGAGCAGCCGTCATGTTTCCGCCGACCGAGTCGCCCGCCACCGCCATGCGGTCCGGGTCGAGGCCATGGGCAGCGCCTTCCCGGACGACCCACTGGGCGGTGGCGTAGCCCTGCTCGACCGCCACCGGGTAGTGCGCCTCGGGAGAGCGGGCGTACTCGACGAACACGACCGCGGCCCGCGCCCCGTCCGCGAGCTCGCGCACCAGTCGGTCATGCGTGGCGGCGTTGCCCAGAATCCAGCCGCCGCCGTGCATGTAGAGCACCACGGGGAGGGGCGACGCGGAGCCTCGCGGCCGGACGATACGGACCCGGACATCGCCGACATCGGCGGGAACGGTGATCCACTCCGAGTCGGCGTCGAGCTTCTCGATCGGTTCCGCCTGGAGGTCGTCCAGCACCTTGCGGGCCTTCTCGGGCCCCAGCTCGTACAGGAACGGCGGCTGGGACGTGTCCTGTGCGAACTGGCGGGACGCGGGCTCCAGAACGGGGGTGCCAGAGGGAGCGGTCATGACGGTCTCCGTGGGCTCTGGGGGGGATGGGCACGTGGCTGAGAGAGATGCCGAAGGGCTCGCGCACGGCCTGACCGTGGAGCGCCGGTTCGCCCCGCCGGTGGACAGGCAGCGCAGCGGTGCCACAAGCAACAGCGTCGCCCCTCCGAGTGGTGATCGCATCCGTTGAGCCGCCTGGGTGGGCACGCCGTTCGCCTCGCGGGATGCCCGGGGGTCCCATAGGGTCGCGAAGGGCCGTGCCGCCCGTCCTGCCGCTATTGAGGAGTGCTCATGTCAGGACAGTTTGAAGCGACGATCGAGGTCGACCGACCTGTCGAGGCGGTGTTCGACTACCTCGCCGACGGACGCAACGATCCGCAGTTCAGCCCCCGCGTGCTGAGGATCGAGCGGGTTCCCGACACCCCGACCACCGTGGGTACGGTCTTCCGCAGCACGGTCAAGGACGCCGGGATGAAAACCGCCAGGGAGTTCCGCGTCACCGACCTCGAAGCCCCGGTACGGATCCGGTGGGCCGAGGTGTCGAAGAACAGCGTGACGGCCCGCGAAGGCGGTTACGACCTGGAGCCGCTGGCCGACCGTAGGACTCGGGTCCGTATCTACAACGTTCTGGACGGCCACGGCGTCGGCAAGCTCCTCGTCGGTCTGGCGCTCGCCGCCGCCCGCAAGGACGCCGACAGCTTCGGCGCCCGGATCAAGTCAGCCGCCGAAGCGGCGATCGAGCCGAGTTGACGGTTTCACGGCTTCGCCGGCTTCCCGTCCCCGTACAGCCAGTCCTCCCAGATCTCGCCGAAGTCCTCGTCCGGGGCCAGCTTCTCCACGTACGCCGTGAACTCGCCCGTGTCCGCGTTCCCGTGACGGTGCTCGGCCGCCCAGCCCCGAAGGAGGGCACGGAACGTGTCGTCGCCGACCTTCTGGCGGATCTTGTGGAGGACCATGGCGCCGCGCTCGTAGACCGGGCTGTCGGAGATGGTCCCGGGCCCCGACGGTTCGGCGGGTGGGAAGGACCAGATGTCCTTGTCGTCGGTGGCGTCGGGGTAGTGGTCGCCCTCGTACAGCGCGTCGAAGATCTCCTGGGCCGACTGCCCGTCGTGCTCCTCCTGCCACAGCCACTCGGCGTAGGTGGCGAAGCCCTCGTTGAGCCACATGTCCCGCCAGGTAGCCGGGGTCACGGAGTTGCCGTACCACTGGTGGGCCAGTTCGTGGACGAGGGTCTCGGTGTCCGGCGGGCCGGGGAAGACGGGGCGGTTCTGGGTCTCCAGCGCGTACTCGGCGTCGCCCTCGCGGTCGACGATCGCTCCCGTGGAGGAGAACGGGTACCGCCCGAAGGTGTCCTCCGCCCAGGTCATGATCTCGGGGATCTGCGCCAGGACCTCCCGGCTCGCTTCGGACTGGGACGGGTCCACGGCGACGTACACGGGCAGGTCGGTCTTCGTCCTGGTGGCGCGGGTCTCGTAGGTGCCGATCGCCACCGTCGTCACGTAGCTCGCCATCGGTTCGGCCGTGTGCCAGGAGAAGGTCGTCCGGCCCTTCCGCGTCGACTCGTTCTTCAACTCGCCGTTGGACACGGCCCGCAGGCCCTCGGGGACGGTGATCTCGATGTCGTACGTCGCCTTGTCGGAGGGGTGGTGGTTGCCGGGGAACCAGGCCATCGAACCCGTCGGTTCGCCCAGCGCGAGCGCGCCGTCGCCCGTCCTCAGCCAGCCCTCCTCGGAGCCGTCCGGGTCGGTGATCGTCTCGGGGGAGCCCGAGTAGCGCACCGTCGTCCGGAACGTCTCCCCCTTGGCGAGGTCCCGCTTGGGGTGCACGGTCAGTTCCTGCCCGGACCTCTCCCAGCGGGCGTCCTTGCCCTCCACGGTGACGCCCTTGACGTGGAGACCCTTCAGATCGAGGTCGAAGGCGCCGAGGTCCTGCGTCGCCCGTGCGGTGATGACGGCCGTGCCCCGCAGGCGGTCGCCGTCGGGGTTGTCGTCGGTGTTGTCGTCGGGGTTGTCGTCGGGGTCGCTGCCGGGGTCGTAGTCGAGGGTCAGGCCGTAGTGCGTGACGTCGTAGCCGCCGTTGCCCATCTTCGGGAAGTACGGGTCCCGCAGGCCGGAGGAACCACTCTTCGCTCCGCCACCGGTGCACGCGGACAGGGTGAGCGCGCACGCGAGCAGGACGGCGGGGACAACCGGTGCGGATCGGGACATGACGTCGATCCTATGAGGACATGACACCATCGCTTCGTGCTCGACATCGGCTACGCCCTCTCCAACCGCTTCCCTGATCCCCCGCAGACCGACTACCGGCGCGCCGACGTGTACGCGCTGCGGCACGATCTGTTCTGCGGGGACGTGTACCTCGCGGACACGAAGGAGGACCGGGAGCTGTCCACAGCCTGGGGATGGGTACCGGTGCTCGACTTCGCGTGGGCGCTGTGCGACATCGTCGAGCGGATCGACGAGGACCCGCGCGGCAGCCGGGCCGCGCGGCCCCAGCAGGCCGAGCTCGACTTCACCGAGTCCACGGACCGGATGCTCTTCGAGCGGCGGTTCGGGTGGGTGGACATCGAGGCGGAGTGGCTGCCGCCGGCTGAACCTCCTCTCACGTTCTCCCACGGCGAGTTGCGCCGTGAGGCCCGCGACTTTCTGCACGATCTGATCGCCGATCTCACGGATATGCATGAGGGGCTGCGGGAGAACTCGGCTATATGGACGTTGGAGGCGCGGTTTCCCAGGGTTCGGTGAGTGGGGGTGGCGGTCCCTGGGGGCTGCCCCCCCCAGACCCCCATTTCGGCCTGAACGGCCTCGTCCTCAAACGCCGGACGGGCTGGCGGGCACCACTCTGATCCCCATCTCCGCCGCCAGCACCGGCGCCAGGTCCAGCAGTTGCCCCGGACTGATCACCGCCCCCGCCAACCGGTCCACCCCCCGCGCGATCTCCAGCTGGGCCGCTGCCCTCAGGTCGACATCCGTCAGGACCGCCGCGCTGAAGTCCACCCCCTTCAACGCGCAGTCCACGAACTCGACGCGCTCCAGCCGGGCGCCCCCGAAGTCCGGCTCCACGAGGACGCAGTCCTCGAAGACCACGTCCTTGAGGCGGGCCTTGCGGAGGTTGAGGTAGTCGATCTTGCCGCCGCGGACGACGACCCGCTCCAGCACGGAGCCGTGCAGTTGTACGCCGCCCAGCCGGGCGTCGACCAGCTCCACGTCCCGCAGGGTGGACTCGGCGAGGTCGGTGCCGACGCCTCGTATGCCGGTGAGGACGGAGTCCAGCACGCGGGCGTGGTGCAGCCGCGTCTCGTCCAGGGCGCAGCCCCTCAGCGCGCAGTCCATGAAGCGGGCGCCCGCGCCGTCCTGTCCCGCGAGGTCCTCCTCCCTGAACTCCAGCCCGTCGTAGTCCCCGTCCGGCTCCAGCCCCGCACCGCCGTACGGCTCCAGCGGCGGCAACCGCACCTCCGGTCGCCGCGCACGCTTCACCCCGGTCCCGCCGGAACCCGTACGGGCCGCACCCGCCGTACCGCCCGCCCTGCCCGTTGCTTTCCTCGCCATGCCCCCATGCTGCACCCGGCCACTGACAATCCGCCTGACCTGCGGCTGGGCGCCGCCCGGGTGAGGTCTCCGCGTCAGCCGCGCGACCCGAGCGTCCGCAGGGCGTCGTCCGTCAGCCGGTACACGGTCCACTCGTCCTGCGGGCGCGCTCCGAGGGCACGGTAGAAGGCGATGGACGGCTCGTTCCAGTCGAGTACGGACCACTCCAGCCGCTCGTAGCCGCGCTCGACGCAGATGCGGGCGAGCTCGGTGAGCAGCGCCCTGCCGTGGCCGCCGCCCCGGGCCTGCGGACGTACGTACAGGTCCTCCAGGTAGATCCCGTGGACGCCCCGCCACGTGGAGAAGTTGAGGAACCACAGCGCGAAGCCCACCGGCTCCCCCGTGGTGTCGTCCTCCGCGATGTGCGCGAACGCGGCGGGCCGCTCCCCGAACAACGCCTCCCGGAGCTGCCCCTCGGTCGCCCGCGCCTCCTCCAACGCCTTCTCGTACTCGGCGAGTTCACGGACCATGGCGTGGATGACGGGGATGTCGGCGGGCGTCGCGGCGCGAATCATGGACGCAGTGTCACACACGCCCCTGCGGTGGCGGACCGGGTGGCAGCCTCTCAGTGGCGTCCCGTCACCCGGTCCGCCAGCCGTGCCAGGCGGGACGACTCGGCGCCGGGCATGGTCCGTTCGCGGTGGTCGGCGGCGCGGTACGCGGCGTACAGGCCGTGGACGCCCAGCCAGCGCAGGGGCTCCGGTTCCCACTTGCGGACGCGGTGGCCGGCCCACGGCAGGGACGTCAGGTCCGTGGCGCCCGCCTGGCCGGAGTCCTGCTGGACGAGGTCGCGCAGGGTGCGGGCGGCCAGGTTCGCGGTCGCCACGCCCGAGCCGACGTAACCGCCCGCCCAGCCGAGGCCGGTGGAGCGGTCCAGGGTCACGGTGGCGCACCAGTCGCGGGGCACGCCGAGGACGCCCGACCAGGCGTGGTCCACCCGTACGCCGGTGAGGGACGGGAAGAAGCGGACGAGGATGTCGTACAGCTCCGTGATCGTCTCCGACTGGGTGCGGCCGTCGTTGTCGGTGCGCGAGCCGAAGCGGTACGGCACCCCGCGGCCGCCGAGAGCTATGCGGTCGTCGGCGGTGCGCTGGGCGTACATGTAGGCGTGCGCCATGTCGCCGAGCGCCTCGCGGCCCGCCCAGCCGACCGTCCGCCACTGTGCCTCGGTGAGCGGCTCGGTCACGATCATCGAGGAGTTCATGGGCAGCCAGGTGCGTCTGGCGCCCTTCAGCGCGGCCGTGAAGCCCTCGGTGCAGCGCAGCACGTAGGGGGCGCGGACCGTGCCGTACGGCGTGACCGCGTGCTTGGGGCGGATCTCGGTGACGGGCGTCGACTCGTGGAGGGTCACGCCGAGGGCCTCCACCGCGGCCGCCAGTCCCTTGACCAGCTTCACCGGGTGCACCCGCGCCCCGTGCGGCGTCCAGGACGCGCCGACGGCGTCCGCGACGCGTATCCGCTCGGCGGTCTCCCGGGCGCCGTACAGCTCGCGGTCCTTCTCGCCGTACGACAGCTCCGTCTCGTGGAAGGTCTTCAGCCGGGCCAACTGGGCGGGCGTGCACGCCACTTCGAGGACGCCGCCCTTGTGGATACCGGCGTCGATCCCCTCTGCCTCGGCGATCCTGACGACCTCGTCGACCGTGTCGTTCATGGCGCGCTGGAGCCGTACGGCGGCATCGTGGCCGTGCAGCTTCGCGTACCGGTCGCGGCCCGCGACGCCGTTGTAGAGCCAGCCGCCGTTGCGGCCGGAGGCGCCGTAGCCGCAGAACTTCTGCTCCAGGACGGTGATGCGGAGGAAGGGCGCCGCCTTCTTCAGGTAGTACGCCGTCCACAGTCCCGTGTAGCCGCCGCCGACGATCACGACGTCGGCGGTCGCGTCCCCGGACAGGGGCTCGCGGCGCTCGGGCAGCCCGTCGTCCGCGTACCAGAAGGAGACGCCTCCGTTGACGACACCGCCGTTGACGACACCGCCGTTGACGACACCGCCGGGGACACCCGTGCCTGCGCCGCTGCTGCCGCTGCTTCTGCCGCTGCTCATGGAGCGGACGGTAGCGGGTTATTCGCGTGCGGCCTACGGGGGGCCGCCCCTAGGGTCGGTTGGATGATCGAGGTCCCGGAAAACCTGGCAGCGTCCCAGATCGAGTTCAACGGGGAGGCGGGGCGCGCGTTCATCGCTCGGCTGCCCCGGCTGGCGGCGGACTTCCTCGACCGCTGGGAGCTGCGGGTCGACGGTCCGTCGATGTACGGCGTGACCGCCCTCGTCCTGCCGGTGGTCCGCCGGGACGGCACCCCGGCCGTCCTGAAGCTCCAGCTGCTGGACGAGGAGAGCGTGGGCGAGCCGGTCGCGCTGCGTGTGTGGGACGGCGACGGGGCCGTACGGCTCCTCGACCGCGACGACGCCACCGGCACGATGCTCCTCGAACGGCTCGACCCGACCCGGATGCTCTCCCACATGGCGGACACCCGCGAGGCGGTCCTGGTCATCGCCCGGCTGCTGGCCCACCTGACCTCCTTCCCGGCGCCCGAGGGCATGCGACGGCTCGCCGACATCGCGGCGGCCATGGTCGACAAGACGCCCGTGGCCCTGGAGCGGGTCGCGGACCCCACGACCCGCCGTCTCGTCGCGGACTGCGCCGCCGCCGTACGGGAGGTCCTCGACGAGCCCGGAGACCGCCTCCTCCACTGGGACCTCCACTTCGAGAACGTCCTCGCCTCCGAGCGCGCCCCCTGGCTGGCCATCGATCCCAAGCCCCTCGCCGGTGACCCGGGCTTCGACCTGTGGCCCGCCCTGCACAACCGCTTCGACCCCGGCGAGCTGTTCTGGCGCTTCGACGCGATGACCGACGTCCTGTCCCTGGACCGGGAACGCGCCCGTGCCTGGACCCTGGGCCGTGTCCTCCAGAACTGCCTGTGGGACATCGAGGACGGCCGGGAGCTGAACCCCCAGGATCTGGAGATCGGCCGGATGCTGCGCGACGCCTGAGCGGGCCTGGCTCTACGGGGCCCTCAGTCGACGATGTGGCGCAGATAGGCCTGGGGGTCGTCGAGGTAGCGGCGCCAGTGGTCGACCAGGGCCAGCTCCCGCCATTCGACCCGGCGCAGGCCGTGTTCGCCGACCTCGACGATGTGGGCGCCCGGCAGCGCGGTGAGCAGCGGGGAGTGGGTGGCGCAGACGACCTGGCCGCCGTTCTTCGTCAAGTGGTGGATGTGGCCCAGGAGTTCCAGACAGGAGGAGAAGGACAGCGCCGCCTCCGGCTCGTCCATCACGTACAGGCCGGGCTGCAGGAACTCGCCCCGGAACGCCGCGAGGAAGCCCTCGCCGTGGCTGACCGAGTCGGGCGCGTACCCCTCCCGGTCCAGCGCGTCCATCGCCGTCTCCGCGCGCAGGAAGAACCCCTTGCGGGCCGACCAGCTGCCGAGCATGCGCCGTCCGCGCGGTGCGGCGTCGAAGCGGATGCGTTCGCCGAGCTTCGACTTGCCGCGCCGGCTCGCGTAGCGCCAGTTGTGCGAACCGCCCCAGGGGTCGAGGCCGAAGCCCTCCGCGAGGGCCTCGACCAGCGTCGACTTGCCCGAGCCGTTCTCGCCGACGAGAAACGTCACCGGCGCGGTGAAGCGCAGCCCGTCGGCGAGGAGCCCGCGTACACAAGGCAGGGACCAGGGCCACGTCCTCTCGTCGTACGAGTCCACGTGTGCGTACGCGCGTTCGACGATCATGCGGTGAGTCTTCCACGCACTGAACCTGTCGGCCGCAGAACCCGTCGAGCAACACGAACCGACTCTCGTCATGACGGACTGGCCCAGCGCGTAGGAGAAACAGAGCATGAGCCACCAACGGGACCTGCCGATGCCCCCGCTGACGGGAGACGAACCGTGCACGACGACGTACGGGTTCTTCCTCGACAACTACGACCAGCACAGCGGCGACGTGGTGGCGGCATCGACGATGTGCCGCCGCTGCCCCCTGGTCCGGGCGTGCTTCATCTGGGCGCTGGCCAACCCCACCCTGTCGACCGACGGGATCTGGGGCGCCACCACCCCGTGGCAGCGCAAGCAGCTCCGCAAGGAGCTACGGCACCGGCTGGGCTCCCAGTCGATGAAGCGGGCGCTCAGGTCGGAGTACGCCAGGGCGGTGGCGGCGCTGCCCAGATCCACAGCGTGAACCTCTGCGCCGCCGCCGCTCACGTCTGTGAGTTTCTGCCCTTCAGGTCCGTGAGTCCACGCCCGCCAGGTCCGTGAGTCCCCGCCCCTCACGTCCGTGAGGCGGTCCCGCACCCCTCGTCGTCCGACTCCCCGACGCGCTCGTCCATCGAGTCGCTCCGGTCGTACGGATCGACCTCGCGGCCGTCCCCCGGGCCCGAGGTCGCGCTGTCGGCGCTGAACTCGGGGATGTAGTAGCCGGTGAGGTTGTCGCAGCCGCCGTTGGCGGTGTCCGACCTGTAGGAGACGAGGGAGAACGTTCCCGCCTTGGTGATCACTTTCGCCGGGTCGTCCCAGCTCATCACGACCTCACGGCGCACGATCGTGCGCGCGACCTCGTCGCTTCCCCCGGCGGCGCGTACGACCGGATAGACGTACGTGACATCGGTGGTCACCTCGACCGCACCGCGCTCGCCCTCCCGGTACGTGATCCGTCCGCGTGTCTTGACCACGTCTCCGGCAAGCCGCACCTTCGACTTCTCGAACCGGCTGAACAGCAGCAGAGGATCGTTCTCGCGGCTGGGCGCGCGGAACGCGGTCGTCAGGTAGTCCTGGACGTCCTCCTGCTCCGGGTTGATCAACGCGATCGCCTTCCGCGGACGTTCCCCGCGCAGCACACCGGGATCCAGACTGGACCCGGAGAGGAAGTCCCGGCTGTGTTTCAGCGCCTGCGCGACCTGCTCCTTGCTCATCCACCCGGTCGCCCGTGCCGCGGGCAGCGTGATCCCCGCCGTCCCGTCGGCCCACCGCGCCGCGGGCGATCCCCTGAACGGCTCCTTCAGTGTCGGTAGTTGGGCTGCCGCGTCCGTCGCGGGCGGCTCGTCCGGACGGTGCGACTCCGCGGCGAGGGGCGCGTCGTCGCCGTCTCCGCCGCCGAGCCAGCCGGCCACCCGCGCCGGAGCCAGCGCCACGACCAGCAGTCCGGCCGCCACCAGCACGCCGACCGCGTACCAGCCCTTGCTCCGTCGCCTCCGGACCGGCTGATGAGTCCGCCACCCCTCGGGCGGGCCGGGCTCCTCCCGCAGCCGCCGCGCCACCATCCGGGCCCGCGCGGACGGCTCCTCGGGCGCACCCTGAGTCCCGGCCTCGGCCTCCCGAAGGAAGCGCTCCCATTCCTCGTCGGAAATGGAGTCCCCACCCTTGCCC
>NZ_VJZC01000171.1 GCF_009377185.1 Streptomyces spongiae | reverse complement strand
ACCGTTCCCCACCATGCGCGTGCCGCGCGCCCCCCCCAGGTGCACCCATGATCGCTACCCCCGCTTTCGTCCCCACTCGGCTCGTCGGTCGGCAGGTCGTGCTCGACACCCTCGACAGGCTCGCACAGCGGCTGGATGACTGTGTCTCCGACCTCGCCGTCGTCACCGGACCCATCGGCTCAGGCCGTAGCGCGATACTCAAATGGGCCGTCGACCGGGCCCGGGCCGCCGGCCTCGCCGTCGGCGTCGCCCGCTGCTCACCACGCGAGTCCCAAATCCCCTACGGCGCGGTTACGCAGCTGCTGGGCACCCTCTGCCAGCCGTCCCGGATCGGTGCCCTCGCCACCGGCATCGGACCCACCAGTCGGCCCACGGACACCGTTGCCCGTATGTGCGACACGCTCCTCGCGCTGTCGGTCGGGAGACGCGTCCTGCTGGCCGTCGACGACCTCCACCTCGCCGACCCCCACTCTCTGCGCCAGCTCGTCGACCTCATGCACCGCGCCCGCCGGGGCGCGGTACTCGCCGTCGTCACCTCCCCCATACCCGTCCGGCAGGTCCTCGACGCGGCGGGAGTACGTCCCCCGTCCCCCTGCCCAATGCACAACCTGCGCCTCGGTCCGCTCACCACCGCCGAGGCACGCGGACTGCTCGAATCCCGTCTCGGGCGCCCAGTGCCGCGGTCCCTGCTTACCGTGGCCGACATCGGCGGCGGCTCCCCTGCCGTCCTGCAAGCCGTCGCCGAACGGATCACGCCGCTCGGCCGCTGCCTGGACACCCACGCCGTACCGCAACTCGTCGCCGCCGCCCGCACCGCCTGGTCCACGCGCGCCCTCGCCACCGTCCACGGCCTGCCCGAGAACAGTGTCGCCCTCCTGCGCGCGACAGCCGTCGGCGGCCATCTAACAGAGCCGAGCCAGCTCGCGGCTCTCGCCGGCCTCGACGCGAACTCCTTCGCGGACGCAGTCGACGCCCTGCGGGCCTGCGGGCTGCTCGCCGACACCGACACACCCCAGCTACGCCACCTGTGGTTTGCGGACGACATCCTGGCGGGCATGGCCGGGGCCGAACGCGACACCCTTCACCGTCGCGCTGCCGCGCTGCACGGTCGGGCGGGCGCCCGCGTCAGCACGGTCGCCGAGATGCTCAGCGACGTCACCGCGCTCGTCCGCCCCTGGACGGTGTCGGACTCCGCTGCACGGGCCCGGCCTCGTCACGCGGCCGACATCACCACCACGTCCCTGCGGGACGGGCGGGGGGAGCCGGTTACCGAGACCGAGCGGGCCCGGCACCTGATCCGCCTGGCTTCCGCCGAGATCGTCACCGCCCCGAAGGCCGCGGACGGCCGGCTCCGCCAGGTGATGCTGCGGCACCTCAGCCGCGAGACATGGCCGGACGTGCTGAACGCCGCCGACCTACTACTCAGTCGCGGCGACGCCGAAACCGCCCGCTGGGTGATCGCAGATGTGCACCAGCGGGCCCTCACCACGATCCCCGACCGCGAGCTGCATCCACTGCGCGCACTCGCCCGGCTCGCCCACAAGGAAAAGGGCGGCCTGCCACTCGTCGCCCCATCCCCCGTCCACTCCGACCGCCCCGGCCACCCCGCGGAGTCCGCAGTTCTCGCCTGGACCCTCGCCACCCGCGGCGAGGACAGGGCCCGCGCTCTCGATCTCTCCCACACGGCGCTCGACGAGCCCACGTCCGTGCCCTTCATGTGCCGCATAGCCGCAGCCCGGGCCCTGCTGTACGCGGACCCGAGCTCCGCCGCCCTCGACCGCCTCGACGCCATCGCCACGGACGCCCTCCACAGCGACGCCCGCGCGGCGGCCGCCCAGGCCATGCTCACCCGCGCCGAAGCGTTCGTCCACCTCGGCGGCGGTGAGAAAGCGCTGCACGACCTGGCCGACGCCACCCGGGCCCTCCCGCACACCTCGTGGCACAACCTCCTCGCGCCCCGGCTGACCGCCACCGAAATCCTCGCCCTCATCCGCTGCGGCCGCGTGGACGAGGCTCGGCGCGCCTCGGAACGCGCCCGGGTCCAGCCCGAGGGCCAGAGCGTCACCATGGCCTTCCTCCTGTACGCCCGCGCCGAACTCGCTCTCATCGACCAGGACGCCGCCCAAGCCCTGATGCTGCTCGAGGAATGCGGCCGCATGCTCCGTGCCAAGCGCTGGCACAACCCCATGCTCATACCGTGGAGCAGCGCCGCAGCCATCACCCACCATCTCCTCGGCGCCCCCACCACAGCGGACGACCTGCTGGCCACAGAGCATCAGGTCGCCGAGCGCTGGGGAACCGGGAGTGCTTTCGCGGCCCTGCGATCCCGCACCCACGCGGCACTTGCACAGCACGGCGTCGAGGTCCCGGGGGCGCCCGACCTCGATAGACCCCCCACCGCGTTCCACGTGACCGGCCCGGAGCCGGACCCGCTCACCCCCTCCGAACGCGACGTGGCCACCCTCGTCGTCGGCGGACTGGCCAACCGCGAGATCTCCCAGCGGCTTGGCCTGGCCACCCGCACCGTCGAGCTGCGGCTCACCAAGATCTACCGGAAGCTCGGCGTCAAGGGGCGCGCCGCCCTCGTCTCCCATCTGAGGGCTCGGCAGGCGGGCGGCTGATCCATGCTGCTGGAGCGGGAGCAGGAGCTGACCGTCCTCGACAAAGCAGTTGCCGACACGCAGTCGGGCACCGGCGCACTCGTCCTCGTGGACGGCGGCACCGGCACGGGCACCACGGCACTGCTGAACCAGCTGACCGACCGGGCAACGGCAGCCGGTGCGCTCGTCCTGCAGTCCGTCGGCGCCCCCGGCGAACGTACCGTCCCCTTCGGTGTCCTGCGCCAACTCGTTCTCCGGCTGGTCGCCGAACGCCACCTGTCCGACCTGCCGCTTGACGTCCCGCCACCCCTCGACCTGGGCACCGGATACGCGGGTGCGGGCGAGGGGACAGGCGCCGGCGACCTCGCCGACACACTCCACTGGCTGCACATCGTGTTCGCCGGCCTGAGCGCCGAACGCACCGTGGTCCTCGCAGTCGACGACCTGGCCTGGGTCGATGACTCCTCCCTGGAGGCGCTTGCCCACCTCGCCGCCCGCCTCGACGGCCTGCGCATGCTGCTGGCCGTGGTCCGCAAGGACGGTCTCGGGGCCCGCGACCCACGAATCGGTGAGATAGCCGCCGTCGCAACCCACCGGGTCCGGGCCCGCGCCCTGTCGCGCCGTGCCACAGCGGAGCTGGTGACACGCCACTTCGGACCCGGCAGCCCCGACGAGTTCAGCCGCGCCGCTCACGAGGTCACCGGCGGCCGGCCCAGGGATCTGCGGGTGCTGTGCGACCGCGCCCGTCTCAGGCGGCTGGGCGCACCCCACTGGCACACGGCGCGACTGCGACGGCTCGGCGAGTCGCTGCATCGCGAGCGGCTGCTCCAGTTGCTCCGCCGCGAACCCGTCCTCGACACCTTCCTCAAGGCCACCACCGTTCTCGCCGACCAGGCCACGGACGACCTTGTCGCGCGGCTCGCGGGACTGAGCCGGCAACAGTGCGAGCACGCCCGCGAGGTCCTCACGCACGTTTGGCCCCCTGCCATCCGCCAAGGGGAGGCCGCCCACATGCACGCGGCCACCGAGATCGTCCTGCAGGCCATGGGCGAAGAGGAACGCTCCCGCTGCCACCGGGAGGCATCCACTGTGCTCGACGCGTGCGGCGCCGGACCGGAGGAGGTCACCGTACCGTTGCTGCACGTCGACCGGCTCGACGACCCGTGGGACATTGACCAACTGCGCGCCGCCGCTGCGGCAGCCCGCCGCCGGGGCGCGCCCGAGGCGGCCGTGCGCTATCTCAGCCGCGCCCTTGTGGACGTGCCCACCTCCAGCCAGGTCCGCGCCGAGTTACTGTACGAACTCGGCGTCACCGAACTGGACCTCAAGAACCCCGTGGCGGGCCTGCACTTCGTGCAGGCCGCCAGGCTCATGCCGCAGCTCCGGCGCCGCGCCGAGTTCGTCTCCAGCACCCCGCTGGACCTCGTGCTCAGCGATCCCCAGGTCGCCGACCTCGTCCGGGAAACGGCCGCCGATCTCGGCACGCCACGGGAGGACGACCGGCAGGGCCGGTACGTCGCGATGCGGCTGGAGGCCCGGGTCCGGTACGCCGGGCTGCACGACCTCGACCTGGTGATGTCGGCGGCGCCCCGACTGCGCGAACTCGGCGAACGACGCTACGGCGCCTCCGCCGCCGAACGGGAACTGCGCACCGTGCTCGTGTTCGCGGCCTCCATGGGCGGGCAGACCGACCACCGCGCCGTGGCCAGTATGGCCCGGCAGATCCTGGACGAGGAGCCCGCGCACGCAGCCCTGGCCGGCCTGGCCCTCGAACTGCTGCCGGCGGCGCTTTACTACACGGACACCCCGCACGCCGCGTCGTCCTGGCTGGACGCCGCCCACCTGCACGCCTCGCAGGAGGGCAACCGCGTGATGCTGTCCCGGGTGGCGTCCGCACGCGGCCTCATCCATCTCGCGCGGGGCGAGGTGGGGCCGGCCCGGGAGTGCAGCCTCCACGCACTCGCGCTGGCCGAGAGTGCGACAGGCCGGAACCGGCTCGAGCCCACCGTCGTCCTGGGGTGCATCGCGCTCGAACTGCAGGACCACGAACTCGCCGATCGGGTGCTCGATCCCTCCGTTCCGCTCACCGACTTACGCCTGTTCGCCTTGGGCAGGTCGCTCAACGGCATGCGGGCGGAAGCGCAGGGCAACCTGGCGGTGGCGCTCGCCCACTACCTGGACTGCGGGCGCGTCCTGGAACGCGCCGGGTGGGTGAACCCGAGGTCCGCCCATTGGCAGGTGCGAGCCGCTCTGGTCCAGCACCGCATGGGCCGGATGGCGCAGGCCCTCGAGACGGCGCGGACACACCACGAACGCGCCGTGGTCTGGGGAGCACCGACTCCCCTCAGCCGGGCACTGCGCCTGCTCGGCATCCTCACCGGCGGCTCGCGGGGCATCGAGATGCTGCGCCAGGCGGTCGACACGGTCGAAACAGAGGGCAGCCGCCTTGAGCTGGCCCACGCCCTCACCGAATTGGGCAGGCGTCTGCAGAAGGAATCGATCCCGGAGGGCGACCGGTTGTACAGACGCGGCCGTCGCCTTGCCGCCGAATTGCAGAACGCGCCGTCCGACGTCGGGCCCGCGACCACCGCTCGCTCGGCGTGGGCGCTCTCGGCCGGTCTCACGGCGGCCGAGACGAGGGTGGCGGAACGCGCGGCACGCGGTCTGAGCAACAGGGAGATCGCAGAGCAACTCAAAACCAGCCTGCGTGCCGTGGAAAGACACCTGACAAGCGCCTACCGTAAATTCGACATTACCGGCCGGGAACAACTGGCTCGGGTCGTGAGAACGGACGATTCCCACTAGTCCACCCAGGAAGCCCTCCCCTGCCCGCCCATCTGCGCTTATTTTTGTTCTTTGTGTTCATGGCAGCCCCGCAACATGTACGGCATGCCCCTCGTCGGCCCTCACGGCCGAATATGCCCCCGTGTACCAACCGTGAAGGTTACCGTAAGGTAAAGAAAATACCTCCGCATGCGGGACCGCAACGCCCACCGAACCCCTTCCGGCGAACACCGTAGACTTAGTAGCTGATAGCACTCTGCGGACCCTACGCGCCTTGACGTGCCATTTCGTTCGAGGCACTGTCATGTACAGACGAACACCCTCACTGCGGGACGCACCACTGGTCATGAGTACTTAGAAAGAGTGGCCCACCCCACATGAAGAACGCAGGTCCGGACACCGCAGAGATCCTCCACGACGCATCGCGGGACTGGTCGCAGCAACCGTATCGCGATAATTATTTGGCGCTTTTTGAGCAATCCCTCTTCTGCATGGCCAACCTCGATCTGGAATTCCGGATAATGGAGGCCAACCAGCACTTCGCCCGCCAATTCGACTGGCGGCCCGGACAGGGTATGGAAAGGGACTTTTGCGAACTCCTGCATCCCAGTGTGCAGGGCAAGCTGAAGAACGAGTTGATCCGACTGGCGGACGGTCAGAGCCCCAGGTTCGCCGATCACTTGGTCGCGATGGGCGCGCAGGAGGCCGTCTTCCGTGGTGAGGTGACCGGCATCGCCGTACGGAGCGGAGTCGGCCGTGTCGACCGCATCCTGGTGCTGGTTGACCCGGAGGATTCCGAAAACGGTCCGCAGATCATCAGTGCCCGGCGCAAGCTGTTCAGCCCGATGCACGCCCGCATCCTGGAAGGTGTCGCGGCCGGTGAGTCGACGGTCCAGCTCGCCACGAAGCTCTTCCTCAGCCGAGGCGGAGTGGAGTACCACGTCTCCTCACTGCTGCGGAAACTGAAAGTGACCAACCGGCCGGCACTGATATCGAAGAGCTATTCCCTCGGTGTCTTTGCCGTCGGTCAGTGGCCGCCAAGGGTACGCCCGGAATTCGTCTCCGATTGACACCAGCCCCTGTGTGAAGGCTCCGGAGGCCCCGCCGCCCCGTCCCGTGGTGGGGCCTCCGGTGTGTTTTCACGACCTGGCCGCACGGGCGGCATCGAGTTCCTTGAGGATTTCCGCGTTCACCTCGTCCTGACAACCGGCGAGAAAGAAGTGGCCTCCGGGGAAGACCCGTATGCGGAACGGGCCTTCGGCATGGTCCCGCCAGGCCTCCGCCTCCTCGATCGACGTCCGCGGATCGGCGTCGCCCGTCAGCACCGTCACCGCACAGCGCACCCGGCGGCCGGGCGAGCACGTGTACGTCTCGATCGCCCGGTAGTCACCCCGGATCGCAGGCAGCGCCATCCGCAGCAACTCGTCATTGCCGAACACGGCCGCGTCGGTGCCGTTGAGCCGTCGCAGTTCGGTGATCACCCCTGCATCGTCCTCCTCATGCACCCGCTCGTCCCGGCGGGACGACGGGGCGCGCCGCCCCGAAGCCACAATCGCGCGCGGGGGATTGGCGCCCAGCGCCTCCAGCCGCAGCGCCGTCTCGAAAGCCAGAACCGCGCCCATGCTGTGGCCGAAGAACACCGTGGGCTTCTCGCTCAACCCCGAGAGCTCCTCGCACAGCAGGTCCGCGAGCTTTCCGATGTCCTCGACGCACGGCTCCGTGCGCCGGTCCTGGCGTCCCGGGTACTGCAGCGCGACGACATCGGTCTGCGGGGCGAAGCGCACCGACACCGGGTGGAAGAAGCTTGCCGATCCGCCCGCGTGCGGGAAGCAGACCAAACGCACGGCGCTGGCGGCCGAGGGGTGGTAGCGGCGGATCCACGCCGTGGTGGCGTCGTCGGCGATACGCGACATGGATGTCCCTTTCCAAAGGTTTCGTCGGTCCGGAGGCGGTCACCGGGCCCGCCGTCACCGTCCATTGAACGCAACTCGGCACCTGCAAAACACTAAACTTCCCGACTCCCGGCGCAGATGCCTGTCACCGAGATGGCGGGGAGGGACGCGAAGTCTTGCGGTGACCCTCGAGCCCTGTTCCAGACAGGTGAAGGGAACACCGGCTGTGAAGGGTCTCAGGCGCTGGGTTTGCGTTCGTCGGCGAGGACAGCTGCGAGTTCGTCTCGCCCTCGGATACCGAGTTTGCGGTAGACGCTCGTGAGGTGGAACTCGACAGTGCGCCGGGTGAGGAACAGGGCCTCGGCGATCTCCCGGTTGGTTGCTCCCGCGGCGGCCCGCTCAGCGACCTGCCGTTGGCATCCGCTGAGTGCGTCGGTCGGTGACTCGGTGCCTCGGCGCAGCCGTCCCCCGGCCGCGCCGAGGGCGGGCACGGCCTGGTCGAGGAGCATCCGGTCCCCGCAGAGGACGGCGATGTCGATGGAGCGGCGCAGCCGTTCGCGCGCGCTCTCGGCGTCGCCACGCTCCAGGAGCCGTCGGCCCAGCAGGTACTCTGCGCGGGCGTGTTCCAGGCGGCCGGGGGTTCCGTCAAGGAGGCTGGCGGCCTCGGCCAGTTCGTCGATGCCGGTGTCGCCGGAGGCGAGGACACCGCGGGCGATGGCCAGCATGCCCTCTGCCCGGGGCGTGCCCCAGCGCCGCACGGCCGGCGCCACGCGATCGACGACGTCCTGTCCTTCGCCGTGGCGGCCCAGGTCGGCGAGCACCTGCGCGGCGTCGTACCACCAGGGGGCCATAACGGGACTGCCGATGCCTGCCTCAGCAAGGCTGTCACCGCACTGCAGGAGGTGACCGAGGGCTCCCTCCAGGTCGCCGAGCGCGGCCCGAGACCGGGCCCGGCTGATCATGTAGGAGTGCGACTCCACCGTGAACTGGTCCAGACGAGGCCGCTGGATCAGACCGAGTACTTCTTCGGCACCGCGCGCGTCGCCACGGCGGACGAGGACTTCCGCGAGGATGCAGTGCGGGAGGACGGCGCTCTTCACCTGCAGGTCGCGGGTGACGAGATCGAAGGCGAGCTGCGCGTCCGACAGTGCCTGCGCGATGTTCCCGATCCAGATGTGCATCTGGGCGCGGGTGGCGGCGGTGAGGGCGCTGTTCCAGGCCTGGCCACGTTCCTGTGCGTGCTCGAGCAGAGTGGTGAGCGTGGACTCGACGGGCTTTATCTCGTCCGCGAGGCACAGGGTGAAGCTGGAGCCGAGGGCGCCCCAGCCGCCCAGGCTGACGTCTCCGACCCCCAGGGCTCGCACGGCGGCCGGGACCAGGTCGGCAGCGGGGCGACCCTCCAGGGTGCCGAGCACGCACAGCATGCCGAGTAGCAGACGCTCCTCGGCGGTCTCGCCGGGCGGCGGCACATGGTGCCGGAACCGCTCGCTGACGCGACGCACGGTGGACTTCTCATCGAGCCCGGAGACCAGTGCCGTCGCCTCGAGGAGAGTGCGCATCGCGTGGTCTGCCGGGGAGTCGCCGAGTTCGGACTCGACCATGCGCAGTGTTTCGTTGACCAACTGGAAGGCATGCAGCGAGTTCTGGACGCCGAGCGAGGTGATGACGTGTTGCAGGACGAGGTGGCAGCGCACGTGCGCGTCAGTGGTGAGGGACAGCGCGTGATCCAGTCGGCTGAGCGCAGTGCGGTGATCGGTGTGGGCGAGCACCCGGGCCGACTCGGAAAGCAGGTCGAGGTCATCGGGGTCGCGCCGCAGCGCGCGGGAGAGATACCGGCCCGCGGTGACAGGGTCGCCGCGCCGCTCGGCGCCGAGGGCGGCGGAGCGCAGGACGGTCACCATCCAGGTCTCGGGCACCTCGGGCAGGTGCATCAGTTGGACAGCGACCTGTTCAGTAGGACGCCCGAAGTCGTTGAGCAGGCGTGCGGCACGCTTCCGTAGCGCGAGGCGCTCCTCGGGCGGCGTCGCGTCGAGGACGGCCTGCCGCATGAGATCGTGCCGGTAGGCCAGGGAGTCTGGGCTCAGCAGGCCGGCGTCGCGCAGGGTGTCCACGGTGCAGGCGGCCGGGCCGGGGGTGGTACCGGCGAGGGCGGCGGCGGGTTCGATGTCGTCCGACTCCAGGATCGCGATCGCCTTCGCCACAGCGAGCCGTTCGGGGCTGAGCCGGTCGAGGTGGAAGCGGACCACGGCGCCATACCCGAAACCGTTCCGCAGCGCGTCGCCGCCGAGTCCGTCGACCGGGGCGCGTTCTCTCAGCTCGCATGCGACGAGTTCCACCAGAAACGGGGTGCCACCGGTGATCTCCATGACGCGTCCGACGAGGGCCGCGTCGGGCGTGACGGCCAGGGCCGCCCCGAGCATGTCGCGCACGGCGACCTCGGTTAGCGGCCCGACGTCGACGGTGGGACAGGCGGCGGCCAACTCGCCCAGCACCTCGGGACACGCGTGCTCGACCTCGGTACGTAGTGTGAGGATCACGGCGACCGAGAGGTCCTCGGCGCGCCACAGCAGGAATCCGAGCCACCGCAACGACGCCTCGTCACACCACTGCAGGTCGTCGACGGCGAGGACCAGCGGCCGCTCCGCGGCGAGGGAAGCGGTCAGCCAGTAGAGGCCGTGCATGACGCCGTACACATCGGTGGGCACGCCGTCGGGGGGCTCGTCCCTCGTCAGGGCGGGCAGAGCGAGGGCGGCGCTGCCAGCGAGCCACGGGTGCTCAGCGGGGTCGCCACCGGTGAGGCCGAGCCCGGCGAACAGCGCGCGTACGGCCCCGTAGGCGGCGCCGCTCTCCTGGCACTTGACGGTGAGAACACGGGTCTCTGCGCCAAATTCGCCGAGCGCGGCATACATCAGCCGGGTTTTGCCGATGCCGGCTGGTCCGCGGAGCAGGACGGCACGTCTGACGCCCGTGCCGTGGAGGTGCTCGCGGATCAGGGCGAGTTCCAGGTCACGACCGACGAGCGGGGGCTCGCCTTCCCTCTTCAAACCAGAGGTTGCAGCCACGGCGTCTCCTGTACTGCCCCGCCACGCAGAAGAGTTGGCGGATTGCGCGCTGAACAGAGTGATCTTGTCCGATCATACGCACAAACTAGGATGGCTCCCGGTCAAAAAGCCGCTCCGGTCGCCCGTGACACGGATTACTTGTCGCACATTCACGATCGCCAACATGTGACCGCTCCCCGCGCCCTATCGCCGGTCAGGGCGCCCACCAGAGCGCCCCCGTCCGGTCCGGCGGGCGTCCGCCGGTGAAGTCGAGAAGGGTTCGCATGTGTGTGCCAGACTGCACACGACCGGTCCTGGAGGCCAGGCTGATGCCGAAAAGTCCAGGGAAACTCTCAGTCTCAGGATGGCAGGATCAGGTTGCGTCGGTCGGTTCCCAGCGGGCCTTCCGAACGAGATGGTCCCCACCCTCTCAGGCAGTCTCTCCCCCAACCCACACCTGCAGGGAACCCATGCCGCAGACAAGGCAGCTACTTGCACTCGACACCGACTCGCGCCTGTTGTTCGCTCCCAGCCCGCTGCGTGCCCTGCGGGACAAGGCAGCCGTCTGCCGCGTGCGTACGCCGGCCGGCGACGAAGCCTGGCTCGTCACCCGTCACGCCGAGACGAAGGCCCTCCTGCACGATGAGCGGCTGGGCCGCTTCCATCCCAGCCCCTCCACGGCGCCCAAGTACGTGGACAGCCCCCTCGTGCAGATGCTGATCATCGACAACGCGGACACGGCCCGGGAGATGCACCGCCAGGTCCGTGCCCTGCTCGGCCCACAGTTCGCGGCGCGCCGCATGCAGGACCTGCGGCCGCGTGTCGCCGCCACCGCGCGGGCGCTCGCCGAGGAGTTCGCGGACCGCGAGCAGCCCGCCGATCTGCACCGGCACTTCGCGCTGCCGTACTCGCTGAGCATCCTGCACGACCTGATCGGAGTGCCCGCCGCGGAGCGAGCCCGCACCGCGGAACTGCTGACCGACATCGGGCGGGTGGGGACGGACCAGGAAGCCGCGCCCGGACCGGACGCGCTGTTCGCACAGTTCCGTGCGCTCGCCGAAGCCAAGCGGGCCGCACCAAGCGACGACGTCATCTCCCGGCTCGTCGCCGCCGAGGTCTCCTCGGAGCAGACGGCCGCGCTCGCCGCAACGCTGCTGATGGCGGGCCTGGAGAGCGTGGCGAGCTTCATCGCCCTGGGCGTTCTGCTACTCAGCCGCCACCCGGAGAGGCGGCGGACCGCGCTCGCGGACCCGGACGCGATGGCGGCGCTCGTGGAGGAGATTCTGCGCAACGGCAAGCAGTCCGGCTCGGTCCTGCCCCGCTACGCCGCCGCCGACATCGACATCGGCGGGGTGACCATCCGGGCCGGCGACCTGGTGCTGCTCGACTTCGCACTGGCCAACCACGACGAGCGCGCCTTCGAGCGGGCCGAGGAGTTCGATCCGGCCCGCTCACCCAACTCGCATCTGTCGTTCGGACACGGTATCTGGCACTGCCTCGGCGCGTCCCTGGCCCGCATCGAGTTGGCGGAGGCATACACCGCGCTGTACGAGCGCATGCCGGAGCTGCGTCCGGCGGTCCCGGACGAGCAGCTCCTCACGAGCGCCGGTCGCCTCGTCGGCGGGCCCGCCGAGCTGCCGGCGCAGTGGTAGGCCCTGTCGTCATCCCCCCGTCCGCCCCTCCGGGCAGTCGGAGGGAGTGTACGACTGAGCCTGGCGTGGTACCCCGCGCGAGGCCGCCGATCCGGTTCCAGGACTAGGGATTTGCCCGCTGGCGGCGGCCCATCCTTCGTCTCGTATCGGGGTCCGGATGTCCCGGTGCAGCTCCCGGTGAGAGGGGACGGCACGTGACAACGACAGACATGAGAGGCGACGCCGCACGACAGGTCGACTTCCCCTTCCGTCGGCCCGGCGAGCCCTTCCCACCGCCCGGTTACGCCCAGTTGCGCGAGCGGGACGGGCTGGTGTGGTCGATGATGCCGGGTGGCCAGCGGGTCTGGCTGCTGACCCGGTTCGAGGACGTGCGGGAGGCCCTGCTCCACCCGCACCTGAGCTCCGACTCCCGCAACGAGGGGTTCCCCACTCCGGGCCGCACGGGCGGACCACCCGCGCAGACCCAGGTTCCCGGCTGGTTCGCCACACTTGACCCTCCCGAGCACGACCGCTACCGCAAGGTGCTGATGCAGAACTTCACGGCACGGCGGATGAAGGAGTTGCGGCCCCGCATCCAGAAGGTCGTCGAGGACTGTGTGGAATCGCTGGCCGCCAAAGGCAGCCCGGCCGATCTGGTCGCCGACTTCGCGGTGCCCGTTCCGTCGCTGGTGATCTGCGAACTGCTGGGCGTGCCCAACGCCGACCGCGCGTTCTTCGAGTCCCGTATCGCGGTGCTGGTCACGCTATCCGCAACCGACGAGGAGCGGGACCGGGCGACAACCGAGCTCCTGCGGTACCTGGGGCGGATGGTCGTCGTCAAGCGGCGTCGGCCCGGTGACGACCTGATCAGCACGATGATCGCCTCAGGGGAGCTGACCCCGATGGAGGTCGGCGGAGCCGCCCTGCTGCTGCTCATCGCGGGTCAGGAGACCACGGCCAACAACATCGCCCTGGGCGCGGTCCCCCTCATGTCGCACCCGGATTGGATCGGTACTCCGGGGATCGTTGACGAGTTGCTGCGGTTCTATTCCGTCGCCGATCTGGTGCCGCTGCGGGTCGCCGTGGCGGACTTGGAGATCGGCGGGCAGCTCATCAGGGCGGGCGAGGGCGTGGCACCACTGGTGGCCGCAGCCAACTTCGACGACGACAGGTTCGCCTGCCCGCACGCGTTCGACCCGGGCCGCTCGGCCCAGGGCCACCTCGCCTTCGGTCACGGGCGGCACAAGTGCCTGGGCCAGCATCTCGTGCGCGTCGAGATGGAGCTCGCCTACCGCAGCCTCATCGAGCGACTGCCCGGCATCCGCCTCGACTGTGCCGTCGAGGAACTGCGCCACAAGGACAACGGCGTGCTGTACGGGCTTGCCGAGCTACCGGTGCGCTGGTGACCCGGCCTCCAGCCGCCATTGCCGACCGAATCTACCGAACCAGGATTTCCCATGCCTGCAGATCTGACCCGGCTTCCCGCCACCGCACCGGTGTCCGACGTCACCGCCGCCCTGGAACGCCACGGCGGTGTGATCGTCGAGGACCTCGTCGACGAGACGACCCTGAAGGGCCTGTGGGACGACCTCGGTCCGGCGCTCGACGCCGCCGGCTACGGGGACAGCTCCTTCACCGGCCAGCGCACCAAGCGGATCAGCTCGCTGTTCGCCCGCTCCCGGCACATGGAGCGGATCGCGCTCAATCCGCTGTATCTGGGCGCCGCCCGGGAGTTGATCGAGCGCCCCTCGACGAACTGGTTCGGTCGGCAGCGCACCGATCTCGCCCCGAACGTCCAGGTCAGCATCACTCAGGTCATCCAGATCTGGCCCGGCGAGACCCCCCAGCCGCCGCACCGTGACGACATCGCGCACCTGCTTCCCTCCGCCGGCCCGACGAACCGGGTGCAGTTCATGCTGGCGATGAGCGAGTTCACCGAGGAGAACGGCGCGACGATGGTCTACCCGGGCAGCCACCAGTGGGAGGCGGAGCGTGCGCCGCGCCCGGAGGAGGCGGTGCCCGCGGAGATGGAACCGGGATCGTGCCTGATCTGGGTGGGCGGTCTGTTCCACGGCGGCGGTGCGAACCTCGCCGACAACCCGCGCACGGGGCTCACGCTCGCGCTCGTGCGGGGCAACCTTCGCCAGGAGGAGAACCAGTACCTGGCCGTGCCGCGGGAGATCGTCCGCGAGTACCCGGAGGAACTCCAGCGGTTGCTCGGCTGGGGCCTGTGTCCGCCGTTCCTCGGCTGGCACGAGCAGGAAGACCCGATCCGCCTGCTCAACGACTGACCCATGACCGGCGTACCGCTCGTCACCCACCGCCGGTCGAACCCCGAGGGCCGCCGCGCGCACGCACGGCGGTCCTCGGCACGTTCAGCGCTCCAGCAGCCAGGCGTGGACGGCGCGCGCGGTGGTGCCGGCGTCGCGGTCCAGCAGGGTGACGTGGTTGCCGGTCACCTCCACCTCCTCGTGCGGCAACGGCCACGTGGGCCGGCCGGCCCCCAGGAGCAGGGCGGGGTCGTGCTCGGCGGCGGCCACGAACAGGGTCCGCGGCGCATCGGGGGTGGGCACGGGCCGCCACCGGGTGAACAGGTGGCCGTAGTGGGCGGTCGCGGTGAGCTGGTCGGCGTCGACCGGGATGTCGGGGAAGTCCCGCATGAGCCGGCAGGCGGTGGCGACCATGGCGAGCGCGAGGTTCTCGTCGGGCGTTTCCGGCGAGTCGAGCAGCACCAGGGCACGCGGCGGTGCGCCCGCCTCGGCCATAGCCGCGGCAAGGAGGTGGGCCTGCCAGCCGCCGGAGGAGTAGCCGACGAGGGTGAGCGGCTTGTCCCCGAACGCGGCGAGGACGGCTTCCGCCTGCTGGGCCGCGGCGGCCTCGGGGCTGTCGGGCAGTGGCTCGCCGTGCGCGTAGCCCGGTGCGGGCAGCACCCAGACGTCGCGGGCTCCCTGCAGGGCGGCGGCGAACCGGGAGTACTGGTAGGGAGTGACAGGTGCGACCAGGGACGGCAGGCACAGCAGCGCCTCGCCCTGGGTACCGGTGGTGAGCCGGACCGGGCGGGGGCCACGGGCCGTCGTGCCGGGGCGCGCGTCCTCCTCGGTGTTCCCGTCGGGCGGCGCGTCCGGCAGGCCGAACCCCGGGCGCATCGCGGCTGCGAGGTGCAGCACGTCCAGCGCCTTGTCGTAGTGCTGCTGCTCGAAGGCGTACCGCACCAGGGCGGTCACGGAGTCCGTGGGCGGGGTCGACTGTCCGTCTCCATGCGCCAGTTCACCGCTGACGTGGGCAGCGAGGGCGCGCGGAGTGGCGTGCTCGTAGAGGGCGGAGATCGGCAGGTGGACTCCGCAGGTGCGGCTGACTCGGTTGCCGAGGTCGCTGAGCGACAGCGAGGTGAAGCCCAGTTCGAGGAACCGCTGCGTGACGCCGACCTCATTGGTGTCGGTGTGCCCGAGGACCCGGGTCACCTGGGCGACGACGAGTTCCAGGACGGTGCTCGCCCGCTGCGCCGGGGGCAGGGACCGCAGTCGGTCGACGGGCGCGGGCGGGGCTGAGGTCTCGACGGGCGAGGCCGGCATGTCCGGAACGGGGGACGGAGCCTCGCCGGGCGGTCCCCCTGGATTGCCGAGGAAGCTCATCACGCCGTTCTCGCCGGTGCGGTCGGGCAGCCAGTAGCGGCGTCGCCGGAAGGCGTAGGTCGGCAGGTCGACTCGGCGCGCGCCGGTCCCGGTGAACAGCGCACCCCAGTCGACGTCCGTCCCGTGGACGAAGACATCGGCGAGGGCGGTCAACAGCGCGGGGACCTCCGGCCGGTCGCGGCGCAACAGGCTCACGGCGACGGCGGCCCCCATGGGCGACTGCGCGGTGAGGACGGGGTCGGGGCCGATCTCCATGAGCCGGCTGACCCCCTGGTCGCCGGTGGCGGTGGAGAGCGCGTCGTGGAAGCGGACGGGCATGACGATCTGGTCCACCCAGTAGCGGGCGGTGCTCCAGTCGCCGTCCCGCAGAACCTCGCCCGTAAGGGTGCTCACGGCGGGCACAGCCGGCGTGCGGTAGGCGACACCGGCCGCCACGGCGGCGAACTCGGCCAGCACCGGCTTCATCAGGGGCGAGTGGAAGGCGTGGCTGACCCGCAGCCGGGCCGTACGGCACCCGCGTGCACGGAACTCCGCCAGCACGGCCTCCACGGCGTCCTGCGCGCCCGACACCACCACCGACCGCGGCCCGTTCACCGCGGCCAGCGCCACCTGACCACCCGCCAACGCGACGACATCCTCCTCGCTCGCCTCGATCGCCGCCATCGCACCACCCTCCGGCAGCGCCTGCATCAAGCGAGCCCGCGCCGCCACCAGCCGTACCGCATCCGGCAACTCGAAGACACCGGCGGCATACGCGGCCGCGAACTCACCCACCGAGTGGCCGACAACGCAGTCAGGCTCGCTCCCCAAGGAACGCAACAGCTCCACAAGCGACACCTGCAGCGCGAACAGCGCCGCCTGCGCGTAGCCCGTACGGTCGAGCAACCCGGCCTCCGCCGAGTCCTCCGGCGCGAACACGGCGGCCCGTACGCCCGTGGTGAAGCCGACGGCGCCGTCGAACTCCCCGTCGAAGTGGGCGCACACCTCGTCGAAGGTTCTGGCGAATACGGGGAACCGGGCGTACAACTCCCGTCCCATGCCGGGTCGCTGGCTGCCCTGGCCGGTGAACAGCCACGCCGTGCCGCCCTCGGTGACGGTGCCACTGACGACTGCGGGGTGGTGCTCGCCGTCGGCGAAGGCACGGACGCCCGTGCCCAGTTCGTCGATGCCGGATCCGAGGACGACGGCGCGGTGGGTCAGGACGGCACGGGTGGTGGCCAGCGACCAGCCGATGTCATGTGCCGAGACGCCGTCCGTGAGCGCTGTGCCGAGGCGCGAAGCCTGCTGTGCCAGCGACTCGGGCCGGTGGGCCGACAGGACCCAGGGCACGAGCGGGAGCCGGGCGCCGGTGCCTGCGCCGGATCGCTCGGGGTAACCGGTGTTCTCGGCTTTCTCGATGTGCTCGGTGTGTTCGGTCTTCTCGGCCGGTGCTTCTTCGAGGATGACGTGCGCGTTGGTGCCGCTGATCCCGAACGCCGAAACACCCGCCCGCCTCGGCCGCTCACCACGCGGCCACGGCCGGGACTCCGTCAGCAACCGCACCCGCCCCGCCTCCCAGTCCACATGCGAGGACGGCCGGTCCACATGCAACGTCGCAGGCAAAACCTCCCGCTGCAACGCCAACACCATCTTCATCACACCCGCGACACCCGCCGCAGCCTGCGTATGCCCCAGATTCGACTTCACCGACCCCAGCCACAACGGCTCACCGGCACGCGCCCGACCGTAGGTGGCAAGCAAGGCCTGCGCCTCGATCGGATCCCCAAGAGCCGTCCCCGTACCATGCGCCTCCACCACATCCACCTCCGCAGCGCCCACCCCGGCGTTACGCAACGCCTGGCGGATCACACGCTGCTGCGACGGACCGTTCGGCGCCGTCAGACCATTCGACGCACCATCCTGATTGACCGCACTGCCCCGCACCACCGCCAGAACCGGATGACCGTGACGACGCGCATCCGACAACCGCTCCACCACCAGGACACCCGCACCCTCACCCCACACCGTCCCATCCGCACCCTCCGCAAACGCCTTGCACCGCCCATCCACCGCAAGACCCCGCTGAGACGAGAACTCCACAAACGCAGCAGGCGTCGACATCACCGTCACCCCACCCGCCAACGCCATCCCACACTCCCCCGACC
>NZ_VJZC01000017.1 GCF_009377185.1 Streptomyces spongiae | reverse complement strand
GGCGACGCAGGCGCAGACGATACCGGAAGCGTTCGTCAATGTCCTCTGATGCGAAACTTGAGTTCTGCTAAGCGGGACAATAGCGTCTGGTGATGTGGAGTGGATGTAACACCAGCGCTGAGAGCTGAGCACTCCTGTCGAGGACCGGTGAGCCGGTCGGATATGTGGAACCAGCCCTTGGTCGGGGTGAGGAGGACCTGTGTGACAGAGCGGCAGCTTTCGTCCGAGCCGCAACCTCGGGCTCCTACTTCCCTCACCGTGCTGACCCCTTCCGCTCCCGTGTCCGCGGCGGCGATGACCTCTTCGTCATGGGTGGATCGGAGGCACTTCCTGCTGACGCCGGGTGTCGTGGCGGCGGCCCGCTTTCGCCGAGGCGGGGGAAGCAGGCCGCGCCCGGTCAGGCGCATGCGTGTTTCTCCGTCAGGAGGTCACCCCTCACCTGTGTGTCTCGGTCGCCGACCGGTCAACGGTTCAGCAGGCTTGATGTCGTTGTCCCGACAGGGCCAGGGGCGTGCTCCCTGCGGTGTCCAAAGCAAAAGTCCTGTATCAGCGCTGTTTGGGAAGTAGGTATCCGCATGCCTTACCGGTGGAAGGTCGCCCCCGAGGACCTGTTCGTCGAGCGGTACTGGCAGATGGTGAACAACGGTTTGCCTTCCGCGGACGTCGACACCGTCCGATCGACGGTCACTGACATGTGGCTCGACGAGCCGGGCGGCTGGGTGTACGAGTGGTCGCGACTGGCCGCCGGATATGCGGAGCTTGGTGAGCATCAGCTTGCGGCGCTGGCCTACGGATGGGCGAAGTTTCCCACGCTGGCCGACGACGCCAAGCGCACGGCGCTGGAGCGGCAGCTCAAGCAATACCTGCTTGCCGCTCCCGGTTTCAAGGTCGGGTTTCAGCGCCGGGCCGTCCAGGTGCCCTGCGGCGAGGGGGTCACCGCTGTACCCGCGCACTTTCTCACTCCGCCGGGCTGGTCAGGCGATGCCCCCGTCCTGCTCGCCAGCGGTGGAGTGGACACCTGGAAAATGGATCTCCACGGGCTCTTCGAGGCGGTCGCCCTGCGAACCGGTATGGGCGTGCTGGCCTTCGACATTCCGGGCACGGGTGAATGTGCCGGCCCCATGGACTCGGAGGACGGCGCTGACCTGGTGGGCGCCCTGGCCATCGAGGCACGGGCGCTGGGCAACGGGCGCGTCCTGCATCTCGGCATATCGATGGGCGGTCACTTCTCGGCCTGCTCGGGCCTGGCGGGGGATGTCGACGCGGCGATCGTCATCGGCGGTCCCATCGAAGCGGCATTCGCCCGGGATCGGACCTTCGCGTATGGCATGGAAGGCAGCGTCGGCAATGCGTTGGGGTTCGACCATGAACCGAATGATGCGCAACTGGCCCGGATCTGGCCGCCGTTCGACCTGCGCCCGCTGCTCAACCTGAACACGAACGTGCCGATGCTGGTCATCAATGGTGCCGGTGATGTCCATGTTCCACGGCAGGACACCCTTGTCTTCGTCGGCCGCCGGGACACGGAAGTCCACTTGCTTCCGGACACCGGACACTGCGCCGCTTCCAAGATGCCCCAGGTGCTTGAGTTGATGTTCGAATGGATCGACCGCTACCACCTGTCGTCTGCGGGCAGGTGACGTGTTGGACCTCGACCTGGCCGTGCGTCCATAGCCCCTGTTTGCGGTTGCCCGCAGTGTTGCGAGTAGTTGTCCTGCTTCATTGACGGCGCGGAGCGGGGCTCCAAGTCAGCTTGTCGGCTGAGCCGTGACAGATGGCCTCGCCGGCCCCTAGATGGAACGAGTTGCACAGTGACAAAGGTTGTACTGATCCATGGAGCTTGGCACGGAGCTTGGTGCTGGGACGGCGTCGTCGCCGAGTTGCAGCATCGCGGTGTCGAGGCGGCAGCCGTCGAACTGCCACTGACCGGCTTTGCCGAGGATGTTGCCGCAGCCCGCTCAGCGATCCAGGCTGCGGGAGGCGACGCGATCGTCGTCGGGCACTCCTACGGTGGGCGGGTGATCACCCAGGCTGCGACCGGCCTTCCTGTGGCCCGGCTCGTCTATGTCGCGGCGTTTCTCGGCGATCCGCGCGATGAGGACGTGCCGGCCACAAGCAGTCTCCTCGGCGCGTCACTCCTCATCGACGGACTGGAGCTGAGGGTGGATCCGCAGGCGGCCGCCGCCGTGTTTTACGGCGACGCCGACGCGCAGGCGGCCACCGCCTGGGCCGCGCGCCTGCGTCCCATGCCGCTGGAGGGCCCCAGCGTGTCGGACGCCGAAGCTGCGTGGCGCTCGATTCCGAGCACCTACCTAGTGTGCACGAACGACCAGGCTCTGCCGCCGGTGTCGCAGCGCAAGATGGCAGCGAACGCATCCGAGGTCATCGAGTGGCCCACGGACCACTCGCCGTTCCTGACACGTCCGGCTGAACTCGCGGAACTGATCGTCGGAGGTACGCCTGACGGTCGCGGCCGCCGCTGAAAGCAGCGTGGTGGCACAACGGAGTGGTGGGGGGCGATTGCCGAGGTAGGGACTTCCCCGCGGTTGTGGCCACACGAACGTCCCCAGCTGTCCTGCGGCTTCGGTCTCCCGCTAGAGGCCGACGCCGTTCCCGGCACGCGTCGTGGTGTGCTTCGTGCTCGCCCTGGCCTTCTTCGGGCGATCCTCCTGCCAGGCGGCGTCGGCCAAGATCGCGGCCAGTCCTGTGGGTCGTACCGTCCACGGCGACCAGGTGTAGGCCCCGATAGAAGACGACAGAAGGCGCGAGAAGGCGCCTACCTGGCACTTTCGCAAACAGAGCGGAAGGGTCTGCACGTTCGGCCGCCCCTTGGTTCGCACGGTGGCCCTCGTGGAGTGCGGGCACACGGGCTCTGGTGGACGCGGTCTTCGGAGCCGAGGACGTCGATGAACTCACTTACGCGCTAGGTCTGTTGGTACACCTGCATGCATCGATGATGCTCCTGCCGACCGACGCCGACCACTACGCGCCCGACTTCTTTCGGGCCGTGCAGGACACTGGGGCCCGTTCCGTGCCGCGCTCCAGCCGCAAGCGGCGCCCGACTGTACGCCGCCCGCTGCCCGACGGCTCCTACTTCACCGCGGTCCTGCCGCGCCGCCACCGAGCCACGGGCGATGGGTACGGTCGGCGCCCACGCGGACAACGCGGCCTGTGAGAGATCCACGCGTCCCTGTAACGCGAGACGCTCCCGGGCACCCGCGCCTACGGCGAAGCCGACACAAGCCACGAACGCCGACGCCTGCCTCCCCAGCCGCAAGCGGTGACCTACGCACTGTGCACTTCCAGCGGTGCTGTCCTGGGTGTGGGCGGCTGTGGCGAGGGACCGGAGCATCGCGGTGGCCCGCTCGGTGATCTTGTTTCGGCGTCGCCGCCAGCCTGTGAGGCGGGTTCCGTGTACGTGGCGCTGGGGGCACTCATCAACGAGATGACCGCCGTGCGGGACGCACCTGTCCCGCTTAACGGTCATACGCCCTTGACTTGCCGGCTCCCCTCGGCTTCACTTGTCCTATCGAGCAACATTACAGTTCTACTATTCAGGACATGATGGGGTGCTTGGTGAGGAGGCCATGCACGATGAGAGATGTTGCAGGCAAGGTCGCGTTCGTTACCGGAGCGGCCAGTGGCATCGGTCTGGGAATAGCCCAAGCCTTCGCGGAGAGCCGTATGAAGGTCATCGTCACTGACGTCAGTGACGATCACCTGGCCAAGGCCCGCGACCTGCTGACGCAGGCTGGCGGCTCCTTCCACTTCATCCCTCTGGACGTAACCGATCGCATCGATTGGCAGCGGGCGGCGGATGAGGCTGAGCATGTGTTCGGGCACGTCTATGTCCTGGTGAACAATGCGGGGATCAGTTCGCTCGGGCGGATCGCGGATGCGGGTTACGACGACTGGGACCGGATTCTCGGGGTCGACCTGGGTGGGGTCGTGAACGGCGTGCAGGCTTTCCTGGGCAGGATGCTCGCGCACGGCGAGGGCGGCCACATCATCTCTACGGCGTCCATGGCGGCGCTGACGCCCTTGAGCATCTCCGGCATCTACTCGGTGGCCAAGCGTGGAGTGCTGGGCATGATGGAGGCCCTGCGCGCCGAACTGCTCGATGCAGGCATCGGCGTATCGGTTCTCTGTCCGGGCCTGACACGCAACAACACCTGGGGAGCCCGCTCCCCACTACCGTCAAACAGCCCATGTGGCCCGCCGCTACCGCCGCGGGGCTCGCCGATGGATGCGGGGATGGAGGCCGTCGAGGTCGGGCGCCGAGTGCTCGAAGGAATGCGTCGGAACGACATGTACGTACTCACCCACGCCGAGTTCCGCGAGGATATCGCGGTATTTCGATCCTCTGCTTACGGCCTGTGAGGCAGCGCCCGACCGCGCGCTGCCGGGCGGCGGTCCGCCGCCTGACCTGTGGGGCGCTGTCTACACAGCGCAGGGACGGACCGGAAACCGCGGTCCGGTCGGGGAGGGAGGCTGAGATGCGGGACCTTTCGGGAAAGGTCGCGTTCATCACCGGGGGTGCCTCCGGTATCGGGCTCGGCATGGCGAAGGCGTTCTCCCGAGCTGGCATGAAAGTAGTCGTCGTCGATATCAGGGACGACCATCGGGCGGCGGCCGAGGAGACTCTGGCGAGAGGTGGAGCGGAGTTCCACCTCATCAAATTGGACGTGGCCGACCGCGAGGCCTGGTCCAGGGCGGCCGATGAGGCCGAGCGGGTCTTCTCCCGTATCCACGTGTTGTGCAACAACGCGGGAATCGGTGTCCTCACCCCCATCGCACAGGCCACCTGGGAGGACTGGGACTGGTTGCTGGGGGTTAATCTCGGCGGCGTCATCATTGGTGTCACCACTGTTCTGCCGCGAATTCGTGCGCATGGGGAAGGCGGCCATGTGATGGCAACGGCCTCGCTCGGCGGTATCACGGTCGCTGGTAACGGCGGAGTCTATTCCACCGCCAAATTCGGTGTCGTCGCGATGATGGAGTGCCTGCGCGAGGACCTGGCGGCCGAGGACATCGGGGTCACGGTCCTCTGCCCTTCGGCGGTCAACACGAACATCCACGATCACGGCGACAGGCGCCCGGAGCGATACCGGGTCGACAGTTCCGACCTCGGACCGCACGACGCCGGCCTGGACCCCGAGATGTTGAAGGGCATGCTCGCGTCGTTCGGCAGCGATCCGTTGGAGGTTGGCCGTCAGGTACTGCACGCCATCCGCCACGACCAGCCCTACGTGTTCACCGAACGGATGGCCAAAGGCCTGATCGAACTCCGGCGGGAGGCGCTCCTCGTCCTGATACCGGATGAAGAACCCGATCTCGAACGCCTCGCGGCCGACAGGGCGATGCGCCGCGCCCTCACCGAATTGTTTGGCTGAAGCACCGGTCCGTTCTTGCCGACCCTGCTCTCAGTCTTCTCGCGTCGGGCTTACACGCGCGACAACCAGTAATCGATTTCTCGGAGGCAGCAGCATGCACATAGGAATAGCCACAGGTCTTCAGCACTATGGTCCGGACGGCGAGGAGGCCGACTACCCGGACGGCCAGTTCGTACGCGAGGAGGTCGAACGGTGGGTGCTCGCGGAGGAGCTGGGTCTGGACTCGATCTGGCTCACTGAGCATCACTTCACCCGCCACTCCCTCGCTCCGGACCCTCTGATGTTCCTGTCCTACCTCGCCGGCCGCACGCGGCGGATCCGGTTGGGTACCCAGGTGCTCGTCCTGCCCTGGCACGACCCGGTCCGCCTGGCCGAACAGATCATCACCCTCGACGAGGTGTCCAACGGCCGGGCGATCATCGGACTCGGGCGTGGCATGGCGCCGCGCGAGTACAAGGGCCTGCGCATTGACCCGGAGGCGGCGCGACAGCGCTACGACGAGATGCTGCAGCTCCTCGTGGACGGACTGGAGACGGGCGTGATGGAGGGCGGCGAGTTCTTCCAGCAGCCGCGGGTGGAGCTGCGACCGCGACCGGGCCGTTCCTTCAAGGGGCGGCTGTTCGCGGCCCTCGGCTCCCCCGACAGCCAGCGCCAGGCCGGCCGGCTGGGACTGGGGCAGCTGACGACCACCACACTTCCGTTCAAGGTGCCCGAAGGTGGGCTGCCTATCGACAGCTACCTGAACGCATGGCGGGAAGCGCACGGCCCCGACAACAAGCCTCCGGCGCCTTTCGCCTCAAGCATCATCGTGGTGGACGAGAGTGCGGACCGTGCGCAGGAGATCGCCCGCCTGTACGGGGGCAACGCGCAGCGCGTCGGCATCTGGCACTACCAGATGCGGGGCCGTCCCGCCTACGGGCCCATCCCGGCGATCGAGACCGACGAGGACGTGGAGCGCATGGTGGACGGCTTCGTCTCGCAGATCATCGCGGGCACCCCGGACCAGGTGCTGAAACGCCTGGAGGAGACGCGCGACCAGATCCATCCGCAGGGAATGTTCCCGCAGCTGTTCTTCGGCGGGATGCCTCACGATGAGGCGGTGCGCAACATGCGGTGCTTCGCCGAGCACTGCATGCCGGAGATCAAGAGCTGGCCGGCGTCCAGCAGCATCGACGGGGACGCCACGGAATCCGCGGCGGGCGCCAGTGAGGCCGGTCCGCGATGACGACATCCGAACCGGTCCAGGTGAGCGGGCTTGACGGGACGTTGTTCCGAGCGGAAGCCATCGCGCCCGAAACAGCCGAGTTCAACCTGCGACTTCGCGAGCTGGTGAAGGGCCTGCCCGGTCCAGAAGCGGGCGGCGGCATCCCGATGCCTCCCACACAGCCTTCGGAGCGGGCACGCACCATCCGGATAGAGGGACGGGACGGTCACGAACTGGCTTTGCGGGTCATCGCTCCGGACCGCCCCAAGGGCGTCTACCTGAACTTCCACGGCGGCGGTTTCGTCAGTGGCAGCGCGGCGCAGTCGGATCAGGAGCTGGAACGGATCGCGCGGAACACCGGGCTCGCCTGCATCGACGTGGACTACCGGCTGGCGCCCGCGCACCCTCACCCCGCGGCATGGGATGACGCCGAATCCGCGGCGCTGTGGCTGATCGAGAATGCGAAGTCGGAGTTCGGCACCGATGCGCTCGCGATCGGTGGCCTGTCGGCGGGCGCGACACTCGCGGCCTCCGTCCTGGTCCGGCTGCGCGAGCGACTTGGGTCCACCGGGTTCCAGGCGGCGAACCTGGTCTTCGGGAATTTCGACCTCTCGATGACCCCGAGCCAGACCCTGCTCGGCGCCGACGCGGTGCCGGTTTCGGTGGACATGATCCGAGCATGTACGAACGCGGTCGCGCCCCTGAGCGAACAACGCCAGGATCCGGATCTGTCGCCTCTGTTCGCGGATCTGCGGGATCTTCCGACGGCGTTGTTCACGGTGGGCACTCTGGATCCGTTCCTGGACGACTCGTTGTTCATGCACGCCCGCTGGATCGCGGCCGGCAACGAGGCCGAAATAGCTGTCTATCCCGGCGGCGGGCATGTCTTCACCGGAGCCCCCATCCCCCTCGCGGACCAGGCGAACGACCGCATCGATGCCCTCCTCCGCCAGGTCGGGCGCGGGCCGCAGGCGCCTCCCACCGAAGTCCGTCGGCAGTGACCACCTCGCTGTTGACGAGCCCAGGGCAGCCAACGACGAGCGCCCTGGGCAGGCTGTTCGGGCGAAGTCGCCCTTCTGCTCATCGAAGTGAGAGTGGAGAGCGGCAGTGGCTGCCTGGCCCGGCCGCTGACGCGGGGACCGGCCCCGCGCTCAGTTGCAGGGCGCGGCCCTCATGGGAGCCCGCGACAGGGCGGGGAAACGAGCACTCGGAGGTGTAGTGATGACGGCGATTTCCACGACGAGCAGCTCTGAGAGCAGCTTGGATTCGGGCGACCTGTCACGGATGTTCCGCGACGCGATGGCCCAAGTCGTCACGCCGGTAACGGTCGTGACGGGAATCCAGGAGGGATTTCCGCACGGTACAACGGTCAGCGCGTTCGCGTCCCTGTCGCTTTCCCCTCCGATGGTTCTCGTCTCCCTGGACCGGACGAGTGAGCTGTTGAGCATCGTGGGTCGGTCCGGCCGGTTCGGCGTCAACGTGCTGGGCTCGGCGCACTCGGATGTCGCCCTGCGCTTCGCCCGCAAGGGCGGGGCCGCCAAGTTCGCGGACACCCGATGGCTGCTCGACCATGGACTGCCGCGACTACCGAACGCGCTCGGCTGGCTGGCGTGTGAGATCGAGTCGATGGTCGACGGCGGGGACCATATGGTGCTGCTGGGCAAGGTCCTGCACGCCGACCATCGCGACGGCGCGCCCTTGACTTACCACGCGCGAAGCTTCGGCACCCACACGGTGCCGGACGGCGACCCGTAATCGTGGAGGAACCGAAGTGAACTCCGCCCAGACGGCGCTGAAGGCGGCTCACTCCGGAGTTCAAGGCCGAGATCGTCGAGCTGTGCCGACGCGGTGACCGCTCGGTGGGCCAGGTCGCCAAGGACTTCGACCTGACCGAGACCGCGGTGCGGCTGTGGGTCAGCCAGGCCGAGGTCGACGCGGGCGAGCGTGACGGGCTGACCAGCAGCGAACGCGAGGAGCTGGCCGCGCTGCGGCGGGAGAATCGCCGGCTGCGGGAGGACGTCTGGGTCCTCAAGCGGGCCAGGGCTTTCTTCGCGAAGGAGACCCGGTGACGGTGCACCCGTTCATCGAGGCGGAGAAGCGAGACGGTCACAGCGTCAAGCGCGCGTGTGAACTGCTGCAGGTCTCCCGAGCCGCCTTCTTTGCCCGCCGCACCGGCAGGCCCGGTCCACGGGCGGTCCGCGATGCCGAGCTGACCGAGAAGATCACCGAGGTTCACGAGCACTCCCGCGGGACCTACGGCGCCCCACGAGTCCATGCCGTCCTGCAACGACAGGGCGAGAAGTGCGGACGGCGCAGCATCGTCCGGCTGATGCGCAACGCCGGCCTGCAAGGGCGGCACCGCAGGCGACGGCAGTTGACGACGATCCCCGACCCGCGGGCCGCATCCCGGCCCGATCTCATCGTCCGGGACTTCGCTCCCGTCCCGGGCGGACTCGACACCCGCTGGTGCGGTGACATCACCTACATCCCGACCGAGGAGGGCTGGCTCTATCTGGCCACCGTCATCGACATCGCCTCCCGCCGCGTGGTCGGCTGGTCCACCGCCGACCACCTGCGCACCGAACTTGTCGCGGACGCACTCCGGTCCGCATGCCGCCGACGTCGTCCCGCTCGGCAGGTGGTCCTTCACTCGGATCGCGGCTGTCAGGGCGGATTCAACTGGTCGTCGCAACACCTTGATCTCGGAGGTGTGCGGCGTGGCCACGGCGGACTGGAGTTTGAAGACCAGCGATGTTCCTGAAGGGGCGCGTCGGCAGTGGCGTGCTGATCGAGCACTTCGGCCAGCGATGCGCTCGCCTGGCCGGCCGGACCCGTCACGGGTGGTGCAGCGCCAGTTCTGGCGGCTGATCGCCACGGGGGGCACGACGGTGGAGGCGTCGTTGGCGGTCGGCGTGTCCTGGCCGGTGGGTTCCCGGTGGTTTCGTCACGCTGGCGGCATGCCACCGATCTCGCTGGCTGGGCCCACAGGCCGCTACCTGTCGTTCGAGGAGCGCGAGGACATCGCGATCCTGCGCGCGAAGGGCGCCCGGGTGCGCCAGATCGCCCGCGCCCTGGGGCGTGATGCCGGGACGATCTCTCGTGAGCTGCGCCGCAACGCCGCCACGCGCGGCGGCAAGCAGGAGTACCGCGCGACGGTCGCTCAGTGGAAGGCGCAGCAGGCTGCCAAGCGCCCCAAGGTCGCAAAGCTCGTCACCAACGACCGCCTGCGCGAGTATGTCCAAGAGCGCTTGGACGGCACCGTGCGGCTCGCTGACAGCACAGCCGTAGCGGGGCCGGACGCTGCCGAGTGGAAAGGTCGCAAGATGAAGCCCCACCGAGCAGATCGGCGATGGGTGACGGCCTGGAGCCCGCAGCAGATCAGCTACCGTGTCAGGCTCGACTTCCCCGATGATGAGTCCATGCGGATCAGCCACGAGGCGATCTACCAGGCATTGTTCATCCAGGGCCGCGGAGCCCTCAAGCGTGAGCTCGTCGCGTGCTTGCGCACCGGACGTGCGCTGCGGGAACCACGAGCCCGGACGCGGAACAGGCCGCAGGGTCACGTCACCGCCGATGTGGTCCTCAGCGAGCGGCCCGCCGAAGCCGCGGACCGAGCCGTTCCCGGGCACTGGGAGGGCGATCTGATCATCGGCACCGGCCGGTCTGCGATCGGCACGCTCGTCGAGCGTTCGAGCCGCTCGACGCTCTTGGTCCGCCTCCCGCAGCTGGAGGGCTGGGGCGAGAGACCACCCGTGAAGAACGGCCCGTCGCTCGGCGGATACGGCGCAGCCGCGATGAACGCCGCCCTGACGGCGTCGATGACGCGCCTGCCCGAGCAACTGCGCAAGACCCTGACCTGGGACCGCGGCAAGGAGCTGTCCGGACATGCCCAGTTCGCGCTCGAGACCGGGACGAAGGTGTTCTTCGCCGATCCGCACTCGCCCTGGCAGCGCCCGACGAACGAGAACACCAACGGGCTGCTGCGCCAGTACTTCCCGAAGGGGACCGACCTGGCCAGGTGGTCCGCCGAGGAACTCGAGGCCGTCGCCTTGGCGATCAACAACCGCCCCCGCAAGGTCCTCGGCTGGAAGACCCCAGCCGAGGTCTTCGCCGAGCAACTACGCTTGATCCGACAACCCGATGTTGCAACGACTGATTGAACCCACCCAGTTCACCTCCTGGGTCTTCGGGGAAAGGATCCGCTCCGCCGGGCTCCTGCCATCGTTCGGCACCGTCGGGGACGGCCTCCATTGCCAGGGCATTCCCATCGGAGCAACCTCTTGACCACGGCATTCACGAGATCGCTGACAGAACCGCTTTCAACGAGCGCCATCAGCATTTCGTGGATTGCCCCCCACTACCCGAGAAGTGCAACAGCACTGTTGCTGCCACCTGCGGAACCGATGCCCTCCTGGCCTGGGGCGTCACAGTGAACTTGACGGAGCGCATCAGCTCTGATTTTGCGGCAGAACCGGCAGCTTGTAGGCGATCGCCCAGCGTGGGGCGCGCGTCCCGGATCCGGCGGCCTGCTGGTCGGCGGCCAGGTCGGCCTTGATGACGATCCCGTCGATCCCGAACGGCAACTCGGCCCGTAGCGCGGCGATCTCCTTCACCCGGGCCATGACCTGCTCGGCCGTCTCGGCGGTGACGCCGGGCACGGGGGTCGTGGCGGTGGTGTTCACCCCGTACGCGGCGACCTGGGCCATGAGGTCGCTGTGCGCGAGCTCGCCCAGTTGCCCGGCCAGGGCGGGCTCGGTGTCGGCAAGGGGCAGCAGGCCGTAGCCGAAGAACGTCATCGGCACGGTGTAGGCGCGATCCCTGGCACGCAGGCTGCCGGCCGCGGCGCTGCGCGGGTTGGCGAACAACTGCCCGCCGTGCGCGGTGCGCACCTCATTGGCGTGCTCGAACTGGGCGGTGGTCATGAGGACTTCGCCGCGCACTTCCACCGTGACCGGTTCCGCCAGCTCCTGCGGCAGGCCCTCGACCGTGCCCATGGCGTGCGAGACGTCCTCCCCGGCCGTCCCGTCACCTCGTGTGATCAGCCGTCTCAGGCGGCCACGGGTGTAGCGGGCTGCTATCGCGAGGCCGTCCAGCTTCGGCTCGACACTGAACCGCTCCACCTCGTGGCCGATCCGCCGGGCCAGCGACGCCGTCCACGCGGTGAACTCCTCCGGCGAGAACACGTTGTCCAGGCTCAGCATCGCCACCGTGTGCGGGACGTCGCCTTCCACGGCTCCACCGGCGACCTTCCCCGTGGGGAGTCGGGCAGCACCAGGTCGGGGTGCTCGGACTCCCACGCCGCGATGCCGCGCACCAGCCGGTCGTAGGCGTCGTCGTCCAGTGCCGACGTGCCGCCCCCGTAGTAGGCGGCCGACGCCTTCACCGCGTCCTCGACCGCCTGCGCGTAGGCGGCGGCATCCACGATCATTGTGGTAGGTGTTGTCATGCCTGTCATCCTGCACCCCACCACTGACAACGCCCCTGGCACGCGGGCGACGACGTCACACCCACGACCGCGCCGGGCCGCACTCCGGCGTTCTGCAGGGGGTAGAGGGGCACCGCTCTCGCGTCACGTGGGCTGTTGCAAGCTGCTCTGTGCGTGCAGGGCTTGTTCGGCAGTGCCGTGGGAGGACCCGGTGAAGTAGTTCGCGTCCTTGGGGCGAGCGGTGTCGTGGCTGGTGGGCCGGGGGGCCGGCTCCAGGTGGGGTATGTACTTGGAGCAGTGGATGTAGGCCTCTTCGACGCTCAGGTGGACCCACATCTCAGGGCTTCGCCCAGGAGCGACATCGGTGGGCAGGCCAGGATGGACGGAGCGCAGACCCGCGTCGGTGTAGAGCCGGGCCGTGCCGTTGACATGAAGTCCCACGTGGTGGTGCGTGAAGTCCACGAAAAGCATGCCGAGGTGGGGGTTCTCCGCCATGTTTCCGGCACTGGCGAGCACACCGTTCCCGCGGAATTCGGGGTACGCGAGCGTGTGGTCGTCGATCACGTGGACAAAACCCGGCGGCCCGGCGCGGAAGCTGGCATCACATTCCCCATGGGAGTCGGCGGTGGCCAGGAAGACCATTGCCTGGCGACCGATGAAGTCCCGCATCTCGGGCGTGAGGCAGGGACGTACCTGTTGATCGTAGAACCGGGCCGCGCGGTTGGCGGTGCCCAGTTCCTGCTGCAGCCGGTGTTCACCTGCTGATCCGAAGTGCGGCGGGGGGAAGGTCACGGGGCGTTCTCCTGGCAGGACGGGCAAGCGCTTGGCTCAGGGAATGGACAGGACGGGCGTCTCGAACGGGTCGTGATGGATGCGGTCGAGCGAGGTGCCGCCCAGCCTGAGCGTCTTGGTGGCGGCGACGACCATCGGGGCCGGGCCGCTGAGAAAGGCGTCGTGCTGGTACCACGGTCCGTACTCGGCCAGAACCTCCGGCAGGGACCCTCTGATGCCAGGGATGTACTCCTGGGAGACCGCACCCCTGATGGTCAGCCAGTGGTGCCGCTGGGCCATCCGGAGCATGTCGTCGACCCCGTACAGCTCGGCGCCGGTTCGGGCACCGAGGAACAGGTCGACCCGGTGGCGCTCGCCGCGACGGGCTACCTCTTCGACGAGCGCGCGGATCGGGGCGAGACCGGTGCCGCCGGCCACACAGAGCAGGTCACTGTGGGCCGCGGCGTCCAGAACCATGTCGCCCAGCGGGGGCCCCAGCTGGATCATGTCGCCCACCGCGGCGCGGTGCACCAGCGCGCCGCTGACGGAGCCGCCGGCCACCGCGCGTACGTGAAAGGTGAGCGTGCCGTCCTCACGGGGCGCGTTGGCGGGCGAGTAGTAACGCCACTGCTTCGGCCACCAGGGGGTCTCGACGCTTACGTACTGGCCGGCGGCGTACTCGTAGGGCATGTGGGGGCGCACGGTGATTTCGACGATGCCGTGTCCCCGCGAGACACGGTGTACGACCGTGGCGGGCCACACGGCCGGCCGCACCGCCTCGTCCTGCTCGGCAGCACTGATCATGAGGTCGGCGATCGCGCCGTACGCTTTGGTCCAGGCGGCGGCGAGGTCCGGGGTCCACGCGGGGCCGGCGTAGCGGGCCAGGGAGGCGAGGAGGCACTCGCCCACGGCTGGGAAGTGGGCACTGAGCGTTCCGAACTTACGGTGATCGCGTCCGAGGTGTCCGCAGAAGCGGGCCAGGCCCTCCGGGTCGTCGATCAGCTCCACGATGCGCAGCAGCGCGCGCAGCAGGCGGTCGCGCTGGGTGTCCATTCCCGGCGGGAACAGGGGACGGACCTCGGGGTACCGGGCGAAGAGGATCGCGTAGAAGTAGACCGTCATTTCTGTGGCGTACGGCTCGACCACCGAGACGGAGGCGCGAACGAGGTCCTGCTCGTGAGCCGACAGAGGAGCCTCGACGACCTCAGGCTCCGTCTTGTGCCCCGCCGGGGTGGGCGCTGAGGGCTCCACAGGCGGGTGCGGGGATTCACTGCTTGAGCGGTTGATCCGGAATTTCAAGGGACCAGAGCTCCCTCGTCCGGTATTCGAGGTTGCCTCCCGCCCCCGGGCCACCGGACGGCGTCACTCACGGGGCCACGTCCCCGACCAGGGCTACAGGTGGGGTCTTCACGTCGTCTTCGTCTCAGGAGAGCGGCGTTCGGGGCGGCGACTTCGGCGAGCATGGGTCCTCATCGGGGCGGCAGCGTTGAAACGGATCGATGGGTTCCGGACGCTACAGGACCGCATGGGTGACTCAAAAGTAGCTCTCGTCACACGATCTTGTCGAAGTGCCCGCCGTTCGTCGGAGTGTGAGCACTCGGCCGTGGATTGTGGACGACTTGTGGGCGCCGGCTGAGCCGCTGCCGCCACTGCTGCTGCCCTGGCCGGAGCGGTCGCCCGGGGTTCGTGGCCGGTACCGGTGCCGGGACGGTTGTGTCCGCAGGGCATCCTGTACGTCCTGCCTTGGCAAAATCTGTCTCACTGGAGCCGGGATCCGGCTCCGGACCCACATCCACCGGCGGAGGCTGGAGCGGTGGCAGCGGGCCGGCGCCTCCGACGAACCACCGCATGCACACGATGCGGGCCGTGGCGTCAGTGCTCAAAGCGGCGGTGATAGGCCTTGTTGGCGATGCGCCAACAGCCGTCGACACGGACCAGCAGGAAGATGTCGGTGAACGTGTCCGTGCCGTGCAGGAGCGTCATGGTCGCGGTCGCGACGGTGCCGTGGACGTCGATGGCGTCGATGCGGCGGGACCGGGTCGGCTCGTCCGAGGCCGGCCGGCCCTGGAAGAGAGCGCAGTACTCGTCCAGGGGCCACGAGACGAATGCGCCGTCCCGGATTCCCTCGATATGGGCGGTGGGCAGGAACGCGTCGCGGAAGTGAGCGGGGTCGCCAGTGGCGTGTCCCCGGATGTAGGCGCGGAGCGGCTCGAGCACGGTGTCGTCCACGGCGGGGGCCGTGGCGGCGACAGCGATATCGGCCTCGGGGGAGGCAGGGGTGTCGGCCAGGTTGGCCGCGCTGCGCAGGGGAGTGTCTGATGCGGCGGCCAGCAGAGCCATGTCCTTGGCCAGCGCACCGACTGTGAATTCGGCCGTGGCGGTGAGCGACTCGCCGACGAGGAAAGGTCGCTTGCGGGCCACGAGCCCGCCGAGCTGGCCGAGTTCGAGAACGTCCAGCACCTGGGCACGCGCCAGGCCGAGGGCGTCGGCCTGCCGCAGCGAGTCGCGCAGCGCGAGAATCGCGCCGGTCAGGCTGTTGTTGGCGATCAGCTTGAGCGCGGCGGCGGTGGAGGCGTCGTCGACGCGCCGCACGGTACCCAGGGTCTCCAGAACCGCTCGGACTCGGTCAAGCCCGTCCTGGTCGCCGGCGGCGAGAATCTGCAGGGCGCCGGCGGCGACCGCCGGCACAGAGCCGAGCACGGGCGCGTGCACGTAGGACGAGCCGAGTCGCCGGGCCAGTCTCGAGGCTTCGGCTGGGGCGACGGTGCTGGTGTTCAGCACGATCGTGTCCGCTCGCAGCGAGTCACGGACGTCGTCGAGGACCTGCCGGCAGGCCGGACCGTCGAACAACGCCAGGACCACGAGGTCGGCCTTCGCCACGGCCTCGTTCGGATCGCCGGTCGTCCTGACGGCGCCTGATGCGCGGCCGGAGCGTGTCCATCCGACAACGTCCCAGTCCTGGGCGGTGAGTCGTGTCGCGATCGCGTCGCCCATGCGCCCCAGTCCGAGGACGGCGATCGTGTGCGGGTTGGTCATGTCCGCCAGCGTGGTGGACCACGATGGTTGCGACAAGCGCAGATCTGGAAGGCCGGCTCCGCGACTTACGCATACCAGCTGGATAATGCCGTCATGGAACTGATGGTGTGGCGGGCCTTCGTGACCGTGTGCCGGCTCGGGTCGCTGTCGGCTGCGGCCGCCGAGCTCAATCACACGCAGTCGGCCGTCTCCCGGCAGATCGCCGGGCTGGAGCGGCAACTCGGCGTTCCCCTGGTGGAGCGCCATGCGCGCGGTGTGCGTCCGACACCTGCCGGCGAGGTGTTCCGGCACCACGCTCTGGCCACACTCAACGAGGCCGACCGCGCCGTTCGCGCCGTACGGGACATTCGTGACGGGGCGTTCGACCGGCCGCTGGCCGTCGGTGCGACACCCGCTCTGGCCGCAGGGATCGTCCCCGAGGCCATCCGTGCCCTGCTGAAACAAGCCGGATCCATCCGGTGGAGCCTGCTCCCCGGCCTGAGCGTACAACTGCACCACCGTGTGACCGTCGGCGATCTCGACATCGCCGTCGTCACCGACGCACCGCCAGGACTGCCCAACGACCCGCGTGTCGAACGCCGGTTCCTCGGGCTGGACGCCATGGTCGTCGCACTGCCCGTCGACCATCCACAGGCCGGCCGCGGCCCCGTGCACATGCGGACGCTGGCCGAACAGACCTGGGTGGAGGACAACGACGGCTCGGCCGCACTTCTGCGCCAGCATGCCGCCCGCGCCGGAACCAGCGCCCGCATCGACCTCACCGCGGCCGATCTGCTCGGCAAGCTGGCCCTTGTCGCAACCGGCCACGCCATCGCGCTGATCCCCGGAGTCCTGACGTGCGCACTGCGCAACGACATCACCACAGTGGCCCTCGTCGACCCTCCGACCCGCGGCATCTACACGATCACACCACGTCGTGACCCCCACCCCTCCGCGGCGCCCCTGATCGACCAACTCGCCAAAGCCTTCGCCTCGGTCCACCCGGACCAGGCCGCTCACCAGCCGTCAGAGAGGGGAACACGCCTGCGGGCGGAGCCCCGGCCGCGGGCGTCAAGGCCGTGCTGCGCGATCAGCAGTCCAGGTGATGTTGAGAATCCCGACGCGGCAGCGGGGGAGGGTATGCGGTGACTCGTCCCCGACCTTCCGACCCGGCCGAAGGTGTTCGCCCATGTCCCAGACCGCACCCGCGCTGCCCTCCGTCGACAAGCCGCTCCTGTCGCAGAGCCCCGTCGACATCCGCCCACAGGACACCGACTGCTCGGCCCTGCCTGCCTTGCGTTTCCACCACCCGACGGAACTCGCCCTGCGACTGCACTTCGACGCCCCGGACCGGCACCGGCCCGACGGCACCCGGTCCGACTGCACGCGGGACGACGAGGGCACCGTGAAGGCCGAGCCGCTCCCCGGACAGGAGTGTCTGCTGACAGTGGGTGCCGACACCTACCGACTGATCGACGTGCACTGGCACACGCCGTCCGAACACACCGTCGGCGGGGTGGCGTTCCCGATGGAACAACACATGAAGTACGCACGTGTGGTCCAGGACGCCGGCACGGCCGTAGGGGGAGTGGGCGAGTACGCGGTCATCGGCGTGTTCGTTCACCCGGGGCAGGCCAACGACTCCCTGGACCGGCTGCTGGGGTCGGCCCGCCGGTCCGAGGACTCCTGGGAGGTACCCGCGGTGGAGCTTGACGCACTGCTGCCGCCCTGCACCGAGTCCTACCGCTATCTCGGTTCCACCACCGTCTGTCCCTACACCCCGGGCGTGCGCTGGATTCTGCTGACCCATCCCGTGCAGGCGTCCGCCGCCGCGCTGGGCCACTATCGGGAGGTCTTCCCCAAGGGCAACGCCCGGGCGGTGCAGCCGCTCGGCGACCGGCGGATCACCAGTGACCGCCATCGCTGGTGGTAGTGCCCGAAGGGAGTGGCGGAGTCGAGCCGTAACCGCGTTGAGGTGACGGGTGGACGCTGTACCGTCGTCAGGGGGAAGGGCGTCGGACTCCGGGCCTTGCCCGTACGAGAGGGGAATGTGGAGACAACCACGCAGGCCGGCAGCCCCGCGCAGCCTCGCGCACCCTTGAGCAAGGAGCGGGTTCTGAGCGCCGCCGTCGCTCTGGCCGACGAAGGCGGAGTCGACGCGCTCAGCATGCGCAAGATCGCGCAGGCGCTCGGCGTCGTACCCATGGCGCTCTACAAGCACGTGGCCAACAAGAACGAGTTGTTGGACGGCATGATCGACGTCCTCGTCGGTGAGATCGATCCGCCGGCCGGCAACACCGACTGGAAGACCGCCATTCGCCGACGGGTGCTGTCGGCCCGCCGTATGCTGCTGCGCCACACGTGGGCGACTGAGGTCATCGAGTCGAGGATGAAGGCGCGCGCCACCCCGACGCCCGCGGTCATGGAGTACCTGGACTCGATGATCGGGATCTTCCGGGCCGGAGGGTTCTCGGTCGACCTGGTCCACCACGCGATGCACGTCATGGGCAGCCGCCTGCTGGGCTTCTCCCAGGAGCTGTTCGAGGACTCCTCCGGCCGCGAGCCGGATCCGGATGCGATGCCGCCCGAGGAGATGGCCGCACGCTTTCCCCACATCACCGAACTGGCCATGGCGGTCGCTCATGACCCGGATTCCGTCGTCGGATCGGGCTGCGACGACCAGTTCGAGTTCGAGTTCGCACTGGACCTGACGCTGGACGGCCTCGAGCGGCTCCTGCGTAGGAACTGACCCGCCGACGCGGGACCCCGGCGGCCCTTCTCCGCTCCCCTCCGCCTTCACCCCTTGACGGGTGTACGGCGTACACCTACCTTGCCATCAGTGAGGTGTACGCAGTACACCTCCATCGTCGGTCACGGTCGGCCGATGCCGTATCCGGCGAATACGGCGAGCGGCAATCGACTACGAGGTGATGGGGGAGACCCAATGAAGGCGATTGTTCAGGAACGGTTCGGCCCGCCGGACATCCTGCGGCTGGCGGACACCGACCGGCCCGAGGTCGGGGCCGATCAGGTGCTGGTACGGGTGCGCGCCGCCGCGCTCAACCCCTACGACTGGCACATGCTGCGCGGCGACCCGTTCGTGGCGCGGCTGATGGGAGGCGTGGGGCTGACCCGGCCGAAGTCGCGGGTGGCCGGCATCGACGCGGCCGGGCAGGTGGAGGCGGTCGGCGTCGACGTACGAGGGCTCCAGCCCGGTGACGAGGTGCTGGGCTTCTGCCAGGGCTCCTTCGCCCAGTACGCGCGCACCACCGCGGATCTGCTGGTGCCCAAGCCCGCGAGCCTGACCTTCGAGCAGGCCGCGGCCGTGCCGATGGGGGCGGTGACCGCTCTGCGCGGCATCCGGACGGTTGGCCAAGTGCAGGCCGGGCAACGGGTGCTGGTCAACGGGGCCGGCGGTGGTGTGGGCACCTTCGCCGTACAGATCGCCGTGGCCCTGGGCGCGGAGGTCACCGGGGTGTGCAGCGCCCGCAACGTCGATTTGGTGCGCTCACTGGGTGCCGCGCACGTCGTCGACTACACCAGGGAGGACTTCACCGGCGGGCGGGTGCGCTACGACATGATCCTGGACAACGTGGGCAACCACCCGCTGAGTCGGCTGCGCCGGGCGCTCACCCCGACGGGGACCCTGGTGGCCAACGGCGGCGGCTCGCCCGGCCGCCTGTTCGGGGCGGTGGGCTCCATGCTGCGGCTGAGCGCGGTCAACGCGTTCGTCCGGCAGCGGCTCCGCCTGATCCTCCCGTCGGCCCCGGCCGGACCGACCCACGAGGACCTGCTCGCCGTCACCGCGCTCATCGAGTCCGGCAAGCTCACCCCGGTTGTCGACCGGACCTACCCCTTGGCCGACACGGGCAAGGGCGTGCGCCACGTGGAGCAGGGCCACGCCCGTGGCAAGGCTGTGGTCACGGTGCCGTGAGCACACGTGGCGGCCATGGGCACCGGGTCGAGCACACCGCGGCCCCGCCACGGCGTCGGCCCGGGCATACCCGTTGCGGTGCGGAGGCCGGGCGTGTAAACCATGAGCATGGTTACGTACGACCGGCCTCGGCTGTTCATCGACGGGGCGTGGACGCCGCCACGTGACGGTGAGCCGCTGGAGATCCGGAACCCCGCTGACCAGAGTCTGGTCGGCCTGACCGTACTCGCCGGACCGGCGGACGCGGCGCACGCGGTGACCTCCGCGCGCACGTCCTTCGATGACGGCCGGTGGAGCGGGCTCACCGGAGCCGAACGGGCGCGGGTGCTCAGTCGCGCCGCGGACCTGCTGCAGGCGCGCTCGGCCCACCTGGTCGCCCTGCTCACCAGCGAGCTGGGCTGCCCCCGGTGGTTCAGCGAGCGGGCCCACGTGCCCAACCCGATCCGGCACCTGCGGTACTACGCGGACCTGGTCGCGGGCGACGACACGGACGAGGAGCGTACGGACGGCGTCAACCGCAGCCTGGTCGTTCGCGAACCCGTCGGCGTGGTCGCGGCCATCACCCCCTGGAACGGGCCGCTCAGCTCCCCGATGCTGAAGATCGCCCCGGCGCTAGCCGCCGGCTGTTCGGTGATCGCCAAGCCCGCCCCCGAAGCACCGCTGACCCTGTTCGACCTGACCGAGGTCCTGCACGAGGCGGGCCTGCCGCCAGGTGTGTTCAACGTCCTGCCGGCCGGCCGCGAGACCGGCGAACGGCTGGTCGCCGACGCGGGCGTGGACAAGGTGGCGTTCACCGGCAGTACCGCGGCGGGCAAACGGATCATGGCGGTCTGCGCCGAACGCATCGCCCGGGTCACCCTCGAACTCGGCGGCAAGTCAGCGGCGATCCTGCTGCCCGACGCCGACCTCGACGATTTCGTCACGCGGATCCTGCCGATGGCCCTGCTGGTCAACGGACAGGCGTGCATCGCCCAGACCCGCATCCTCGTGCCCGCCGAGCGGCACGACGAGGTGGTGGAGGCACTCGCCGCCGCGTTCCGCGCCGTACCCGTCGGCGATCCGCTGGCGCCGGAGACGGTGGTCGGCCCGCTGATCAGCGGCCGTCAGCGGGACCGCGTCGAGGGATACATCGCGGTCGGCCGGGCCGAGGGGGCCAGGGTGGTCACCGGCGGCGGCCGGCCCGTCGGCATGGAGGCGGGCTGGTATGTCGAGCCGACGCTCTTCGACCACGTCGACAACGGCATGCGCATCGCCCGTGAGGAGATCTTCGGCCCCGTCGTCGCCGTCATCCCCTACCGGGACACCGATGACGCGGTCGCGATCACCAACGACTCCCCGTACGGGCTGTCCGGCTCGGTGTGGAGCGCCGACCCGCGGGCAGCGCTGGCGGTCGCCCGCCGGCTGCGGACCGGCATGGTCAGCGTCAACGGCCGCCCCCAGGCGTACGGGAGCCCTTTCGGCGGGTACAAGCAGTCGGGGATCGGCCGGGAGATGGGACCGGAGGGGCTGCGCGCGTATCAGGAGATCAAGTCCATCGCCGTCTAGCGCGCTCGCGACCGACTCCAGGTTCTGACGTTCCGCGGTGGTGACCCGGTGGGTTCACCGGGCCCGGGTGTGCTGTCGGTGAGCCGTGCCCGTGTGTCCTCAACGGGACAGCGCGGTGTCCTCATCGGGGCAGCGCGACCGGGACGGCCTCGCCACCCTCCGGCCGTTCGAAGCCGATGCGTACCTGATATCCCTCGTGCAGGGCGGTCGGAGCGACGCCGCGCACGGCGACGGTGAGCCACGGCCCTTCAGCCAGTTCGACCAGCGCCACCACGTCGCCGCCGGGTGGCAGGACCGTCCAGGTGACGATCTCCCCGGTGCCCGCGACGGGGCGCCACTCCAGCGGGCTCAGCGGCGCGCTCGGGTCGATGTGCGCTGTCGGTGGCAGATACGCGCCGGTGGCGGGGGACCAGCGCAGGAGCAGGGTGCCCTGCGCCGCCGCGTCGAAGAACGCCGCCGAGCGCTCGTCGCGGCTGATGGGCAGCGGTGCCATCCGGACTCCTTCCTCAGGTGGCGGCGTGCGGGCTGAGCAGCAGCGTCGCGTGATGGTCGAGCACCCCGCCGTTGCCGCTGACCAGCACCACGTCGGCCTTGGGCGCCTGCCGGACACCACCGTCGCCACGGGCCTGGATGACGCCCTCGGACAGCGGCGTCATGCCCCACATGTAGTACGACGAGAGCTGCCCGCCGCCGGTGTTGGTCGGGTGGCTCCCGCCCGGCGCGATGGCGCCCGAGGCGACGAACTCGCCGCCCTCGCCCTTGGCGCAGAAGCCGTAGTCCTCCAGCGTCACCAGGGTGGTGTAGGTGAAACAGTCGTAGATCTCCCGCACATCGACGTCCGCGAGGGTGAGCCCGGCCATCTTCAGCGCCGCGGGTCCCGAGATCGCCGCACCGGTGACGAGACCGAAGGTGCTGCCCCTGGACATCGGGTAACCGGGGTGGCCCTGTCCCCAGCCGAGGACGTACACGGGCGGGCGGCGCAGCGCACGGGCGCGTTCGGCGCTGGTGACGACGACGGCGATGCCGCCGTTGCTGACCAGGCAGCAGTCGTACAGCCGCAGCGGGTCGGCGACCATGCGCGAGGACTGGTGGTCCTCCAGGGTCAGCGGCCGGTCCTTCATCTGGGCACGGTCGTTGAGCGCGGCCCACTGCCGGGCCGCCAGCGCCACCGCGCCCAACTGCTCGCTCGTCGTGCCGTACCGCTCCATGTGGCGCCGGGCGGCGAGCGCGTACTTGGCGGGTGCGCTGCGGAGCCCGGCGGCGGCCGGCAGCGCGTCGACGCCGGTGGCCCGCCGCCCCGCCCCGGTGTACGTGGCGCCCGCGCCCCGGTCCTCGCGCAGCGGGGCGTCGGCGTAGACGCATACGACGACGTCGGCCATGCCGGCGTGGACCGCGAGAGCGGCGTACTGCACCATCCCGTCGGCCGACGACCCGAAGCCCTGCATCTCCGTGAGCAGCCGCAACTCTCGCAGGCCCAGCGCGGTGTGCAGCGGCAGGCCGATGTCCCCGCCGACCCCGGGGTTGATCAGCAGGCCGTCGATGTCGGCCAGGTCGAGGCCCGCGTCCGCGGCCGCCAGCGTCACCGCCTCGACGGCGAACTCGGCGGCGCTGCGGCCGTACACCTTGCCCATCTCGGTGATGCCGAGCCCGGCGATCGCGGCCCGTCCCGACAGCTCGCCGGTCACGGGGCCGCCTCCCGCAGCGGCAGGGTCACCCGAACCGTACCCGGCCCGACGGTGACTCCTGCCGAGTTCTCGCAGTACACCTCGATGTCGACGGTGCCGGGGCCGGCGTCGGTCTCGGTGGACAGCACCCGGCCGCGCACCCACGTCGTGTCGCCCACCGTGTTGAACGCCCGCATCCGGAACCCCCTGATCGCGGTGATCGTGCCCGCCGGCCCCATCCAGTCCCGGACCAGCCGCTCCCACATGCCCAGCAGCAGCGAGGTGTTGGCGTACATCTCCGGGGCGCCGGTGGCCCGCGCGTAATCGGTGTTGTGGTGGATGGAGTTGAAGTCGCGGTTCGCCCCGGCGGCCATCACCAGCCGGTAGACCGGCAGCGGGTAGGCGACCGGAGGTAGCTCCTCGTCCGTCTTCACGTCCTCGAAGAAGCGGCTGACGGCGGTCATTCAGGACGCTCCCTCGGCTCGTAGGCGTAGGTGCCGGTGCGGATCCGCGCCACGACCTCACCGGTGTCGGTCACGATGTCGCTCTCCCAGGTCAGGAAGGCGCCGCGGCCCACCGAGGTCTCCTTCGGCGAGCAGCTCACCAGCCGCCGTCCCCGGCGGCCCACCCGTTCCCCGGCGGTGACCGGGCGGAGGAAGTCGAACTCGACGTCGGTGGCGAAGAAACCGGTGGTGCGCGGGCCGAGCGGCATGTCCTGGTTGTTGATCGGGCTGTGCTCCGGCTGCGCGTCGCGGTCGGCGGAGCCGAACAGCGACCTCCCCGGCTGCCACATGGGCGGCAGCGTCCACGCGATGACACCCGTGTACGGCATGGTCACGTCCGCGAAGCCGTGGTCCCGTGCGGCCCGCGGGTCGGTGTGCAGGGGGCAGTCCAGTTCCAGCGGCTCCAGATAGCGGCGGATGGCGCCGCGTTCGACCCTGTCGGCTCCGAGGGTGACGGCGCCGTCGGAGAAGTCCCGGCCGACGGCGTCGATCACGGGCTGCCAGGCGGACCGCCAGTCCCCGGCATCCTGGTTGACGGTCATGTCAGCACCTTCCGTTCGGTGAGCCGCTCGATGCGCCGCGCGGAGTAGCCGAGCAGTTCGCGCAGCACGTACTCGTTGTCCTGGCCGAGGACCGGGGCGGCCCGCCGTACGACGCCGGGTGTGTCCGACAGCAGGGCGCGCGGCCCCTCGACGACGGCCTCGCCGTGCAGCGGATGCGGCAGCCGGACGAAGTGCCCCCGGTGCCGCAGCGCCGGGTCGTCGGCCAGATCCGCGCTGGACGCCGAGACGTGCGCGGCGATGCCTGCGGCCAGCAGCAGCGCCTCGGCCTCGTCGGCCTTGCGCATCCCGGTCCACGCGGAGAGCGCGGCGTCGAGTTCGGCCTGCCGGGCCCGGCGTCCCGCGGCGTCGGCCAGGTCGGGGTCGGCCGCCAGGTCCGTTCGCCCGACGGCTCGGGCCAGCCGGGGCCACTCCGCGTCGTCGCGCACCGCCACCGCGACGAACCGGTCCCGGCCGCCCTCGGCCAGGCACGGGTACACGCCGTGCGGCGCGAACACCTCGTCGGCGTTGCCCCGGCGCCGCGCGATCGTGCCGTCGGCGGCGTACTGGGCGCAGTAGGGCGACAGGAAGTAGATGCCGGACTCGACCTGGGACACATCGAGGACGCACCCCCGCCCCGAACGTTCCCGCTGTTCGAGGGCGCCGAGCACCGCGACCAGGGCGAGCCGCGGCCCGACGTAGTCGGTGTACGGGCCGAAGGTGCCGAACGGCAGGTCGTCGGGCCGGCCGACCAGGTTCTGGAATCCGCTGAGCGAGGCGCCGGTGCTGCCGAAGCCCGCGAGGCCCGCGTGCGGACCGGTCTGGCCCATCAGTGAGCTGCTGACGACGATCAGCCGGGGATCGTGGTCCAGCAGGTCTCGCGGGGCCAGGCCCCACCGGGCCATCCGGCCGGGCGAGAAGGCTTCGATGACGATGTCCGAGCGGGCGATCAGGTCGAGGGCGACCTCACGGCCCTCCTCGGTGCCGAGGTCGAGGCTCAGTCCGTACTTCCCGGCGTTGGAGTTGCCGAACAGCGCCGAGTTCTCCGGCCCCGGCACACCTCTGTAGAAGGGCGGCATGAAGCGGGACGTCTCGATCCGCCGGGTCGACTCGACGCGGACGACCTCGGCGCCGAAGTCGGCCAGTGCCCGGCCGATCAGTGGGCCGGCCACCACCCATGACAGGTCCAGCACCCGCAGCCCGGCCAGGGGCGGCCCGGGACGCGGTTCGCGGTCACGGTGCCGGGGTGCCGGGGCTCCTGCCCCGGCACCGGGTTCCGCCGGTGCCGTCCACTCGGCCCGTACCTCGGCGTCGTGTTCGCCGGGCAGCGGCGCGGAGCGCCGGACGTTCGGGAACGGCGAGCCGGAGACCTGGGCGAAGCAGCCCGGCAGGGTGGTCGCGCGCGGGCCTTCGCCGACCTCGCTCCAGTAGTCGCGGAAGGCCAGTTGAGGGCTGGCGGCGATGTCGGCCATGTCCGCGATGCCTACGCACAGCAGCCGGTGTTCGAGCGCCGCGTCCAGTACTTCGGCCTTGGTCGTGCCGGCGAAGAAGGCGCTTACGTCGGCGCGGGCGGCGGCGATGTCGTCCGGGGTGATCTCGCCCGACTCGATCCGGCCGGGCACCAGCCGCCAGTCCCAGGCCGCGAACCTCGGATCGCAGGCGCCGCGCTCGTTCAGCCAGGCGAAGAAGTTGTTGGTGAAACCGCCCGAGGCGGGGCCCATCGCGAGGTGGAACTCGATGACCCCGTCCCGGCACCGCCACTTCTTCATCGCGCTCGTCGTGGCCGCGCCGCTGCCACTCTGGTCGGTGCGGGCGGTGGGCACGCGCTGCCATTCGGGGCTCTCGTCGCCGACCGCGTGTGCCAGAGCCCTGCCCAGCGTGGTGAGCCCCAGACAGGCCTGGACGGAGACGTCCACCACCTGGCCGCGACCGGTGCGCCGACGCGCGAGGTGGGCGAGCAGCGCTCCGCCGGCCGCGTCGGCCGCCGCGTGGAGATACGCCTGAGGGACGCTGATGCGCACCGGGGGCCGGCCGTCCTCCCGGTGCGGGTCGAGCGGTCCGCCGGCCGCCCACAGCACCAGATCGCTGTCCGGTCGGTCGGACTTGGGGCCGGTAAGACCGAACGGCGTGATCGCGGTGTGGACCAGATGAGGGAAGGCGCGCACCACCCGCTCCGGCTCCAGGCCCTGTGCTCGCAGCCGTCCGGGCGGCTGGGAAGTGATCAGGATGTCGGCGGCGGCGAACAGGTCCGCGAGCGTGGCCGGGACGTCGGGGGAGTCGAGGTCGGCGCTGACACCGCGTTTGTTCGCGGCGTACGCGTCCCAGTAGAACGAGCGCCCGCCCGACAGCGGCGGGTGCGCGCGGGCGGTCGAACCGCCGGCCGGTTCGACCTGGACGACATCGGCGCCGAGGTCGGCCAGGAGCCTGCCGCACAGCAGACCGCGCTCGTCGGACAGGTCCAGCACCCTGACGTGCTCAAGCATCGGACTCCTCCGGCTTCTCCCGGCGTGGGGTGCGCCGTCCGCCCTCGAAGATCGCCGAGGTGCCGGCGAAACGTTCGGCCAGGAAGGGCGAGGCGCCGGGTGCGCTGGTCATGCCGCCGTCGACGCTGATCGTTTCGCCGGTGACGAACCGCGACGCGTCGTCGGCGAGGAACAGCATCGTCTCGGCCACGTCCTGCGGCCGGACCGGTTCGCCCATCCACGCCGTACGGGTCATCGCGGCCGCGGCGCCGCCCAGGTCGGCGGCGTCGCCGGTGGTGAGGTCGGCCATCATCGGCGTGACCGTCGCTCCGGGCACCACGACGTTGACCCGGATCAGGTCGGCCCTCAACTCGGCGGCCACCGACCGGGTCAGTCCGATCACCGCGGCCTTGGTGGCACTGTAGACGTGGGGGCCCTGGCCGCCGGACAGGCCGGCAGGGCTGGACGTGGAGATGATCGATCCGCTGCGGCGGGGCCGCATCACGCGTGCGGCGTGCTTCATGCCGAGGAGGACTCCGCGCAGGTTGACGGCGATGGTCCGGTCCGCCTCCGCCAGGTCGCTGTCGGCGATCGGGCCGATCGCCCCGAGCACGGCGGCGTTGTTGACCATCACGTCCAGGTGCCCGAACCGCCGCACGGCGGTGTCGACCACATCGCGTACGTCGTCCTCGTCGGCGACGTCGGCGGTCAGCACCATGAGCCGCTCGGCCTGGTCCGCCGGAACGTCGAACGGACGGTCGGTCCTCAGGTCGGCGGCCGCAACGGCGGCGCCCTCGTCAAGGAAGCGGCGCACCGTCGCGGCGCCGATGCCCGACAGCCCGCCGGTCACGACGGCGACCCGGCCGTCGAGCCGGCCGTTCACGACGGCCGGCTCCGACCGGCGGACGGCGCGGAGGACCGCAGCACCCGGACCGCCCTCTCCGGGCAGGCCTGTTCGGCCTCGTCGGCCTGCCCGAGCAGGCCGGCGGGTACGTCGACCTCGTCGCTGCCGCGCTGGGCGACGAAGCCCTCCTCGTCGTCGCTGAGCAGGTCGGGCGCCATGGCGTAGCAGCGTCCGTGCCCGGTGCACCGGGCCGCGTCGATCACCAGTCGCGTGCTCACAGGTCCCACTCCAGGGGCAGGCTGGTCAGGGTCAGCTGGCCACCGCGCTCGACGAGGTCCGCGTCGGGCGCGATGCGGTAGTCGGGGATGCGGGCATGCCATTCGCGCAGCACGATGGCGAGTTCGACGCGTGCCAGATGCATGCCGAGACAGCGGTGGCGTCCGGCGCCGAAGCCGAGATGCTGGTTGACGCCCTTGCGGCCGAGGACGAACCGGTCCGGATCGGGGAACTTGCGCGGGTCGCGGTTGGCCGAGCCGATGCCCAGCCACACCACGTCGCCCGCCTCCATCGTCAGACCGTCGATGTCCACCTGCCGGGAGACCTCCCGCCCGGCCTGGATGACCAGCGGATACAGCCGGATGAACTCCTCGACGGCAGCCGGGATCAGGCCGGGGTCGGCGATCAGGGCGCGGCGGTCCTCGTCGTGCCGGGCCAGGTGCCAGAACATGTAGCCGAGGGCGCTGCGGGTGGTGTCGAGACCGGCCAGCAGCAGCGTCATGCAGACGGTGAGGATGTCGCGGTCCGGCATCGGCTCCTCGTCGATGCGTGCCTCGACCAGCCGCGACACCAGGTCCTCGCGTGGATCGAGCGGTCTGGCCCGGCGTTCGGCGACCAGATCGGCGAAGTAGTCCATGATCCGGTCGGAGGCGGCTCGTGCCTTGTTCTGGGCGCCCCCGAAGAACCCGCCGAAGACGTCCTCGACCCACGGCACGAAGAACTCCCCGTCGCTGGGCGGCAGGCCCAGCGATACCAGGAACACGTCGGTGGGGTAGCGCAGAGCGAACCTGGCGACGAAGTCGCAGGCTCCCCGGGGAGCGAGTTCCTCGACCAGTTCGGCGCAGCGGTCGACGGCGAAGCGTTCCATGCGGCGGACGGCGGTGGGGGAGAAGTACGGGTTGATGACCCGGCGCAGCTTGGCGTGTTCCTCACCGCCGAGCCGCTGCGGCAGCAGGTCGATGCCCCGCTGGGGGTTGAGCGCGCTGGTGATGTCGTTGGTGAAGGTCTCCGGGTTCTGGAAGCCCTGCAGCACGTCGTCGTAGCGGGTCAGCATCCAGAATCCGGTGTCGGCCCCGTCGTTCCACAGGAACCGGCTCTCCTCGCGTTCCCGGTCCAGGAACGCGTAGTGTCCGGCGGGAGGGGTGGCGAGACGGTAGTCGGTGTGGCTGACGGGGCACCGCCCAACGGATTCACGCATAGGGAGACTCCTCACCTGTCGCGGCCACCTCGCCCTCTCACACACTCCGGGAGGGCGGATCACGATGTCAATAACCATGCGCATGTTTTAGAGTGTGCTGGTGGTTCCGTTACGGACCCCGCGCCAGGCCGTCGTCCCGCCGTCGATCGTGTACACCCCGCCGGTGATGAACGCGGCGTTGTCGGACGCCAGGAAGCACACCAGTGCCGCGACCTCCTCGGGCCGGCCGGCCCGAGGGATCAGGTGGTTTCCGGTCATCTGCCGGAGCTGCGCCTCCGGGTCGGGGGCGGAGTCGAGGCGTGCGCGGGCCATGGGGGTGTCGATCGAACCGGGGCAGAAGCAGTTGCACCGCACCTGCGGCGCGAGACCGATCGCCATCGCCCGGGTCAGCTGGATCACCCCGCCCTTGCTGGCCGAGTAGGCCACCGCCGGATAGCCGGTGAGCCCGGCCACCGAGGCGGCGTTGACCACCGAGGGGCCCCGGCCGGAGCCGCGCAACCAGGGTGCGGCGAACTTGGTGGTCAGCCACATCGCCTTGAGGTTGATCCCGAGGACCGCGTCCCACACCTGCTCAGGGAGCGTCTCCAGAGTGGCGTCGGGGGCGAACGCCGAGTCGATCACCCCGGCGTTGTTCACCAGCGTGTCGAGCCCGCCCATCTCCCGCGCCGCGTCCGCGACCATGGCCTCGACCTGCTCGGACACCCCCAGGTCGACGTGGAGGGGCACCACGCCCGCACCCTGGGCGCGCACTTCGGCGGCCGTCTCGCGCAACCCGTCGGGGTCGATGTCGGCCACGGCGACGCATTCGGCTCCGGCCGCCGACGCCGCGAGGGCGATGGCGCGACCCATGCCCTGCGCGGCGCCGGTGACCAGGACCCGTTTGCCGTCCACTACGCCTGCTCGGAAGCCGGCTGCGGACGGATGCCGAGCGCACACAGCCCTCCGGCCACGGCCAGGCCCGCGCCGATCCACCAGCCCAGCTGGAAACTGTGCTCGGTGGGTATGGCCGCCTGGCCCACGACGACGACCTGCGCGGTGAGGACGGCGGTGATCCCGGCGCCCGAGACGGCGGCACCGATCGGGCCCGCGGTCTGGCCGATGCCGGCCGCGGTGGACACCTGCTCGGGACGGAGCGCCCCCATGAAGGTGACATAGGCGCCGGCCACCCCGATCCCGTAGCTCAGGCCGAACAGCCCCGGCCAGACCCACAGTTGCCAGGACGAGCCGTGAGCCACCGCCAGCAGCACCATGCTCAGCGTCGCGACACCGAACGCCACCAGACACAGCACCCGTACCGGGACCCGTCGGGCCAGCGCTCCCGCGCAGACTCCGCCGACGGTGATGCCGAGGCACATCAGCACCATGACCATGCCGCCGACCAGCGCGTCGTATCCGAAGCCGAACCCGGTGGAGGTGGGGGCCGAGACGAACGACGGAATGGTGAAGTCCATGATCCACACCAGCATCGCGGTCACCAGGAACACCCCGGCGCCGAGCAGGAAGTTGCGCTCCCGCAGCGCCCTGGTGTTCACCATGGGCTCCTCCGTGCGGTCCTCCACCATCCACCAGACGACGGCCAGCGCGACGCCGACGGCCAGCTCGATCCAGACCAGCGGTGAACTCCAGCCCCAGTGCGGGCCCATGCTCAGTGGCACCAGCATCATGACCAGGGCGGCGCCCAGCAGCGCGCCGCCGAGCCAGTCCACCCGGCGCACGACGCGCTTGCCGGCCTTGGGGACGGTGGCCACCACGGCGAGCGTGGCCAGCAGCGCCGCGACGGCGATGATCCAGAAGATGGCGCGCCAGCCGACGTGCACGGTCTCCCGCAGCAGCCCGCCGAAAACGAAGGCGAGGCCGGCGCCGATGCCCTCCGCTGCGGCGATGCACCCCAAGGCCAGGCTCAGAGCCTTCCCCGAGAGGTTGGTGCGGACGATCGCCAGCGACATCGCGATCGCGCCGAGGCCCAGGGCGCTGACCGCCCGGCCGATGAGCAGCACGGTCATGTTCGGGGCGATCGCGTCGAGTACGCTTCCGGCCGCGACCGCGCCCATGGCGAGGGCCTGGATCGCCCGCTGGCCGAAGATCGACGCCAGCGGGGGGAAGATGCCGGAGGCCGCCGCGCCGACCACCGAGCTGCTGATGAGGGTCCAGTTGAGAAGGGCGCCGGTGGCCTTGAGCTCGACGCTGATCTGTCCCAGAGCGGACAACGGGACGATCACCGACAGGGTGGCGAGGACTACGCACACCGCGATGGTGCCGACGAGAGCGGCGGCCGCGGCCGCGCGGCGGGCGCCCGTCGCCAGCCCTGGCGCCGGAGCGGATGGGGCGGAAGAGACTGCCATGGTCTTCCCTCTCTGGGAACAGAACCTCGGACGCACCGCGTCACGCCGGCGGCCCGGTCTGCTGGGCCACTGCCGTGCGGGAGACGGACGGATGTGAAGGAGCCCGTGGACCGTGCCGTGTGCCGTACCCGGTACGGCTGTGGCGTCCGTGCGGGGAGCCGTAAATTGCGCATATCATGCGACTGGTTTCAGGGCGAGTCAAGACTAGGTGCCACACCTCGAATGAGCCCCCATGGAAGGAGTCCTCATGGACCTCGTGGACCTGGAAGCGCGACTGCGGGCGGTGGAGGCGCGCCTGGCGCTCGGCGACCTCGTCGCCCGGTACTGCATCGCCATCGACGACCAGGACTACGAAGGGCTGGCCGAGCTCTTCGCCGCCGACGCGACCTGGCCGTTCCCGGACGGCGAGGCCCGGGGCCGCACCGCCGTCGTCGCCGCCCTGCGCGAACGGCGCTCCGGAAACGCCGGGTCCGTGCACACCCCGCACGCCTGCGTCGTGACCGACCTGGGAGAGCGGCACGCGTCGGGAACGGTGCTGGCGCACGTCGAGATGGGAATCGGCGGCACCACGCACATGGGGGCGCTGCGCTACACCGACCGCTACGCACGCGGCGACGACGGGCGATGGCGATTCCTGCGGCGCGAGATGACGGTCGTGCACATGGGGCCGTGGGCCGACATCGAGCGGTCACTCGTCTGAGGGTGATCCCGTGAGGGTGATCCTGCAATCCTCACCATCCACCCTCTAAAACATGCGCAGGTTTTATGGTTGACTTGACGCGTTGAGGTACGCGATGGCGCGCCGCGCGAACAGGAGTCCCGATGGCCAACCCTCAGGAACGCCCCTCTTCCCTCGACCTGGACGTCCTGATCGTCGGCGCCGGTTTCGCCGGCCTCTACGCCCTCCACCGGCTCCGGGAGATGGGCTACACCGTCCGCTGCTGCGACCGGGCGGAGGGCGTCGGCGGCACCTGGTTCTGGAACCGCTACCCGGGCGCCCGGTGTGACGTCGAGAGCATGGACTACTCCTACTCCTTCTCCCCGGAACTGGAACAGGAATGGCAATGGACGGAGCGCTATCCGGCCCAGCCAGAGATCCTGCGCTACCTCAACCACGTCGCCGACCGCTTCGCGCTGCGCCCCGACATACGGCTCGGCACCCGGGTCGCCGCGGCCGTCCTCGACGAATCCCAGCAGATCTGGCGGGTACGGCTCGAACAGGGAACCCGGGCGGAGACCGTACGGACCCGGTTCCTGGTCATGGCGTCCGGATGCCTGTCGGCCGCCCGACTCCCGGACATCCCCGGCCTCGGCTCCTTCACCGGGACGACGTACCACACCGCCGACTGGCCCCACGAGGGCGTGGACTTCACCGGACGCCGCGTGGGCGTCATCGGCACCGGCTCCTCGGGCACCCAGGCCATCCCGCTCATCGCCCGGCAGGCCGCGCACACCACCGTGTTCCAGCGCACCGCCAACTTCAGCCTGCCCGCCCGCAACCGGCCACTCGATCCCGACGCCGTACGCGAACTCAAGGCCCGCTACCGGGAGCACCGGCAGTTCGTCCGCTACACACCGAACGGCACGGCCCGCCGCAACAACGACGTGTCGGCCCTGACCGTGCCGCCACGGGAGCGCACGGCCGAGTACGAGGCACGCTGGCAGGAGGGCGGCGGTGGGTTCATCGGCGCCTTCAACGACCTGCTCAAGGACGAGGCGGCCAACGACACCGCCGCCGAATTCCTGCGCGGCAAGATCCGCGAGATCGTCCACGACCCCGCCGTGGCCGACGCGTTGACCCCCCGCGGCTTCCCCGTGGGATCAAAACGCGTGACGGTCGACACCGACTACTACGCCACGTTCAACCGCCCCGACGTCACCCTCGTCGACGTCCGCGCCGACCCCGTCCAGCGGATCACCGCGCCCGGCATCCGCACCGGGAGTGCCGACCACCACCTCGACAGCATCGTCTTCGCGACCGGATTCGACGCGATCACCGGCGCCGTCCTCGCCGTGGACATCCGGGGCCGTGACGGCCTCGCGCTGCGGGAGAAATGGGCCGCCGGACCGCGCGCCTACCTGGGGCTGGCCACCGCGGGCTTCCCCAACCTGTTCCTGATCACCGGACCAGGCAGCCCGTCGGTCATCAGCAACATGGTCGTCTCCATCGAACAGCACGTGGAGTGGATCTCCGACCACCTCGGCTGGCTGGACAAGAACGGCCTGTGGAGCACCGAGGCCGACCGGCGGGCCGAGGACGACTGGGTACGGCACGTGGCCGAGGTCGCCGACACCACCCTGTTCCCCCGCGGCGCTTCCTGGTACGTCGGCGCCAACGTCCCCGGCAAGCCCCGCGTCTTCATGCCGTACGTCGGCGGCGTCGGCACCTACCGGCGCGTCTGCGAGGACATCGCCGCCGGTGACTACCCGGGCTTCGTCACCCGGCCGCTGTGAAGTGCGGCAGCACCTCGTCACGGAAGAGCCGCAGCGTGGTCAGCACCTGCCGCTGCGGCAGGTCGAACCACTGGGCACGAAGGATCACCTGGCCCACGCCCAGCCGCTCCAACCGGGTCAGCCGCTCCACGGCGAGCCGCGGCGTGCCGAAGATGTACGACTCGTCGGCGACCTCGGCCGCCGCCCAGGTGCCGGTACGAGGCCGAGCTGTCCGGGGCGTTGTAGGCGCTGTAGGCACGAGTGAGGGCGCCACGGGCGCGCAGCCCGGTCTCGCGGGCCCGCTCGCCGTCGGTGTCGAGCACCAGCTCCCGGCGCACCACGTACTCGTGCCGCCGTCCGTCGCCGATCCGTTCGGCCTCCGCCCGGTGCCAGCCGAGCACGGTCGCCAGCCGTTCTTCGGAGACATGCGGAGGGACGATCCATCCGTCGCCCAACCGCGCGGCCCGCCGGGCGCCCGTACGGTGCGCCCCGGCGCCGACCATGATGGGCGGGCCGCCCGGACGTACCGGCGGCAGACTGATCCGCTCGCCGTCGAGCCGGAAGTGCACGCCGTCGTGGTGCACGGTGCGGCCCGACCACAGTGCCCTGATGACCTGGACGGACTCCTCGTACCTCGCCACGCGCTCGTCCATCGGGACGCCGAAGGAAGCGAACTCGTTCTCCCGGTATCCCATGCCGAAGCCCGCGATGACATGACCACCCGTCAGATGATCGAGGGTGGCGTAGGTCTCCGCGACCTCCACCGGATGCCGCAGCGGGAGGATGAGCATGTTCGTGCCGACGTCCATACCGCGAGCCTCCGCCGACAGCGCGGCCAGCGTCGGGACGGGCTGCAGCGTCGGCATGGAGCCCAGGTAGTGCTGGAGCATCCAGATGGACGACAAGCCCGCCTCGGCGGCCACGGCGACCTGCTCGCGCAGCTGGTCGAGCCTCTCGGCGGGCACGGTTCCGGGCGGGAAGTCGTTCATGACCGCGAGACCGAACTTCATGAGCACCCCTCCGCGAGCGTGCGGGCCTGCTCCCAGTCTCCGCCGGTGAGCAGCAGATCGCGGTACGGCGCGTGGGCCCGCGCCGCACCGAGGGCGACCACCGCCCGCAGCTCCTCACCGCGCCCGGTGACGGCGACGAAGGCGCCGTCGCCCGGATCGCCGTGCACCACCCGGACCCAGTCGTGCGGCCCGACCCGGCCGTGGATGTGCAGCCGGGTGCCGAGCTGGTCCGACCAGACGTACGGGACGGCCGTGTACGGCAGGTCCTCGCCGGTGAGGTTGGCGGCGACGACGTCTGCCTGCTCGACCGCGTTCGTCCAGTGCTCGCATCTGACCAGCGCGCGGTAGCGGGGGTGGTGCCAGCGGGCGACGTCACCGGCCGCGTAGACGTCCGGGAGCCCGGCGGCGCGCAGCCGGTCGTCGCAGACCACTCCGTCGTCCAGGGGGAGGCCGCTCCCGGTCAGCCAGCGGGTCTGCGGCACGCTGCCCGCCCCGACGACGACCAGGTCGGCCGGGAGGGTCCGGCCGTCCCGCAGCCGTACCGCCTCGACCCCGCTCCGGCCGCTCTCCACCCCGGTCACCTCGGCGCCCAGCAGCACCCGGACGCCGGCGCGGACATGCCGCCGGGTCAGTGCCGCGCCGAGTACGGGACCGAGCCCGCGCGGCATCAGCGCCCGCGCCGGCTCGACCACCGTCACCTCGCAGCCCAGGCCGCGGGCCGTCCACGCGACCTCCGCGCCGATGAACCCGCCACCCACCACGACCACCTTCGCGCCCGGCGCGCACCCGGCCCGGACGGCCGCCGCGTCGTGCTCCGTGCGCAGCACATGGACATCGGACCCCGGCGGCAGACCGGGCAGCACCCGGGGCGCCGAACCGGTCGTGACCACCAGGGCGTCGTACGGCAGCCGGTCGCCGTCGTCCAGGACGACCGTCCGCTCGCGCGGGTCGAGGGCCACCGCGGCCGTCCCCAGCCGCAGGGCGACGTCGAGTGCGGCGAGCCGGTCCGGAGCGATCACCGGGGCGGCGGGCGCGTCGCGGTCGGCGGCGGCCAGGAACGACTTGGACAGCGGCGGCCGGTCGCAGGCAATGGCGGGCTCGGCACCGACCAGGGTCACCCGCGCGTCGCAGCCCCGGCGGCGCAGGGCCTGCACGGTCCGCACCCCGGCGAGCGAGGCCCCCACGACGACGACTCGCACGTCAGGTCCCCCGGGCTCGTCGGGGCCGGGGAAACGCGGCGGCCGCTTGTCCAGGAACGCTCGCGCGCCCTCGGTCATGTCGGCGCTGCCGATCGCCTGGACGAGCATGCCGAGCCCGGTGGCGAACGAGTCGCGGGCGGCGTTCCACCACACGTTGGAGCTGATCTTGGTGATCTCCAGATACCGCGGGCTGAGCCGCGCGAGTTCGGCGATCCACGCCTCGACGGTCGCCGTCAACTCCGCGTCGGGAACGACCGCGTTGACCAGACCGAGGCCGAGCGCCTCGGTGGCGCTGTAGCGGCGGCACAGCATCGCCATCTCCTTCGCCCGCTTCTCGCCGATCTGCACGCCCATGACATTGGTGGCCCCGGTCACCGGCGCGCTGCCCACCCGCGGACCGGTCTGCCCGAAGGTCGCCGACTCGGCGGCGATCGCCAGGTCGCAGGCGACGACCAGCTCGTTCCCGCCGCCCGCCGCAGCCCCGTTGACGGCCGCGATGACCGGCCGGGGGCAGGACCGTACGGCGTCGAACATCCGCAGCGAGCCGCGGTACAGCCCCCGCATCCCCGTCACGTCCGGCTCCGCCAGGCCGCTCAGCGCCCCGCCGGCGCAGAAACTGCCGCCGGATCCGGTGATCACCACCGCCCGGGAGCGGCTGGCGTCGTCGATCGCGGCGCTGATCGTCTCGGCCATGACCGGGTCGTACGCGTTGCGCCGCTCGGGCCGGTTCAGGGTGATCCACGTGGCGTCTCCCCGCCGGGTCACGATCACGCCGGCGCTGTCCGGGGCAGTCATGACAGCCCCATCAGCCGGGCGAAGTTGCCGCCCAGCACGGCTTCGGTGTCGGCGTCCGGCAGGCCCAGCGCCCTGATCGCGGCGATCTCGGCGGCGGGATCGGCCATCGGCCAGTCCGAGCCGAAGACGACCCGGTCCGCGCCGTGTCTGCGGATGATGGCGCGCACCCGTTCCGGCGCGAGGGCCGCCATCGTCGGCGGCCAGGACGTCTCCAGGTGGACGTTCTCACCGAGCAGCGATTCCTCGGCCTCCTCCAGCCGGTGGTAGCCACCGAAGTGACAGGCGATCAGGCGCAGGCCCGGAATCCCGCGCACCAGGTCCCGGATCATGCCCGGAGTGGCCCGCTCGTTGCTCTCCCGGTCGCCGCCCGCGCCGACGTGCGCGATGACCGTGACCTGCGGGGAAATCGCCTCCAGCAGCTCCCACACGCGAGGGTCGGAGTAGGCGAACCCCTGGAACAGCGAGTGCAGTTTGATCCCGGTGATGCCGTTCCGCTTCAGGCTCGCCACGTTCTCCTCCAGCGGCAGATCCGGGTGCACCGTTCCGAAGCCCAGCAGCGCGGGCCCGCGCTGCCGGGCCACGAAGCGGTTCACGGAGTCCACGTGCCGGGCCGAGTCCGCGATCCCGAGCAGCACCCCCCGGTCCACGCCACTGCGCGCCAGCACACCGGGCAGCGTCGAGATCCTGCCGTCACCATGACGCTTCAGCTGTGGGACACGGCCTGCCAGCGCGCGTTCGGCGATGGCGTCGGGCCAGGCGTGGCAGTGCACGTCGATGATCACCTTGCGCTCCTTTCACGACGCTTCACGACGGCCCCCGCGTCACGGCTGGCCGCCGTCGACGGTGATCACGGAGCCGGTCGTGTAGGACGACAGCCCACCGGCCAGGTACAGGGCGGTGCCGACGATCTCGCGTGGATCGCCACCGCGGCGCAGGGCGAACCCCGCCGCGCGGCGGGCGAAGACGCTCGGGTCCCAGCTCGCGCTGACGTCGGTCAGGAAGGTGCCGGCCATGATGGCGTTGACCCGTACGGTGGGGCCGAAGGCGTGGGCGAAGGCGATGGTGACGGCATTGAGACCGGCCTTGGCGGCCGCGTAGGGGACGATGTCCGCGCGCGGTCTGACCGCCGCGGTGCTGCTGATGTTGATGATCGAACCGCCACCGGCCTCGGCCATGCGGGTGCCCACCAGGGCGGCCAGCCGGAAGGGCCCCTTGAGGTTGACCCCGACCACCTTGTCGAACAGCTCCTCGCCGACGTCGGCGACGGTGTCGTAACGCGGCGACATCCCGGCGTTGTTGACGAGGACGTCGACGTGCCCGAAGCGCTCGTACGCCGCCTCCGTGAGGCGGCCGACCTCGTTCCAGCGGCCGACGTGGCAGGCGTACGGCATCACCTTCCGCCCGGTGGCCTCGCCGATCTCGGCTGCGGCCCGCTCGCAGGACGCGAGGTCGCGGGACGCGATCACCAGGTCCGCCCCCGCCTCCGCCAGCCCCTGCGCGATCCGGCGTCCCAGGCCCCGGCTGCCGCCGGTGACCAGGGCCGTGCGCCCCCGCAGGTCGGCCGCCTCCATCACGACGCCTTGGCGCGGGCCGGGCTCACCACGGCCGCCGCGCACAGCTCGGACAACTCGGCGGGGTCCAGCGCGAGGAATTCCCGCAGCGCCCGCTCGGTGTGCTCCCCGATGTCCGGCACACCGTCGTACACCGGCCCCGGGCAACTGCCCAGATGGGCCACGGGGCCTGGCACGAGCGCCGGACCCAGCACGGTGCCGGCCAGATCGACCAGGGTGCGTTCGCGGAAGTGCGGGTCCTCCACGATGTCCTTGGCGTCGTTGACCGGCGCGGCCACCACCTCGTGCGCCTCCAGAACGGCCAGCACCTCGTCCCGGGGCCTTCGGGCGACCCACTCGTCGACCAGGCGCTGCAGCTCCTCGTTGTTGGCCATCCGCGCGGGATTCGTGGCGAACCTCGGGTCGTCGCGGAACTCGGGATGTCCCATCGCGGTGAACAGCCGGAGCGCGATGTTCTGCGAGGAGGCCGCGATGGACAGCCATCCGCCGTCGGCGGCGCGGTAGATGCCGCGCGGCGACGCCGACCCGGAGCCGTTGCCCACCCGTTGCTGGATCTCGCCGCTGCTGGTGTACCACAGCACGATGTCGCCCAGAATGAACATCAGCGGCTCGTAGAGGGCCACGTCCACGACGTCGCCCAGGCCGCAGCGGGAACGGGCGACGAGCGCCGTGACGGTCCCGTACGCGGCGGCCAGCCCGGCGATCGAGTCGGCGAAGCCGAAGGGCGGTGAGGTGGGCGGTGTGTCCGGCCAGCCGTTGGTGAAGGCATAGCCGCTGGCCGTCTCGGCCACCGTGCCGAAGCCGGGTCGTCGCCGGTAGGGCCCGGTCTGCCCGAAGCCCGATACCCGGGTCAGCACCAGCCCGGGATTGGCGGCCGACAGCACCTCGTACCCCAGGCCCCAGTCCTCCAGGCGGCCGGGCCGGAAGGACTCCAGTACCACGTCCACCCGGGCCGCCAGGCGGCGTACGAGGTCGCGCCCCGCCGCGTGCCGCAGGTCGATGCCGATCGACTCCTTGCCCGCGTTGAGCCGGGCGAAGCCCAGCGACAGGCCCTCGTGCTGCGGGGTCCAGTGCCGGGCGTAGTCCCCGGTCGCCGGGTCCTCGACCTTGACGACCCGGGCGCCGAAGTCGCGCAGCATCCGGCCGGCGGTCGGCGCGGCGTACATGGTGCCCAGTTCGAGAACGGTGACCCCGTGCAGGGGCGCGGTGGCCGGGCGGTCGATACGGCTCATACCGGGGGCTCCTCGTTCGACGCGGCGTGGGTGGCGGCCGGGCCGCGCCTGGTGAACGCCCCTTGCGCGGCGGCGTTTTCGAGCCACACGCGAGCGGTCTCGGCGTGTGCCCTGTCGATGTGCAGTCCGCGGTAGCGCACGGCGCCGTCGCCCGCCGCCGCGGCGCGCTCGTACGCGTCGATCAGCCCCTCGTGGAAGGCGACCTCCGCCGCCGACGGCCGGAACACCTCGTTGACCAAGGCGACATGTCCGGGATGGATGACGATCATGCCCCGGAAGCCCAGCCGGCGGCCCGCCTCGGCGAAGGACCGCAGCCCTTCGACGTCGTCGACCCGTTCCCACAGGGCGGTGAGCGGATGGATGCCGGCCTCCCGGCAGGCCAGCAGGACCCGGCTGCGCAGGTACAGCGTCTCCTCGCCGCCGGGCGTCCACTCGTAGCCGACCGCCCGCGCGATGTCCGCGTGTTCGGCGGTCGGGCCGATCATCGCCCCCACGCGGGGGGAGGCGTGCGCGATGCGCCGGGCGTTGTGGATCGCCCCGATCGTCTCCACCGGCACGACGTACTCGACCCCGCTGACGCCGTTGCGGTGCTCGAAGTGGTCCAGCAGCGCGTCGTAGCGGATCACATCGGACGCGTCGGAGATCTTGGGGGCGAAGATCCCGGTGAGGCCCGGCAGGATCGTCGCCTCCAGGTCGGTGCCGGTCAGCCGGGTGTCCAGGGCGTTGGGCCGCACCAGGATCCCGGCGTCGGGCCGCTTTTCGCGCAGCGCCGCCAGCGTCTTCGCGACCGTGGCGCGGGCCTCGGCCTTGCGGTCCTCCGGTACGGAGTCCTCCAGGTCGAGGACGATGGCGTCGGCGCCCGCGGCGAGCGCCTTGAGCGCCCACTCCGGCTTGTGGCCGGGCACGAACAGCAACGTACGGTAGGGCTTCATAGGCCGGTCCCGGCGGGTGCGGCGAGTCGGTCGTGGGTGTCCGCGGTGACGCCGTCGGCGCGCAGCGCGGCCTTGCGCACGCGCTCCGAGGGGGTCTTGGGCAGCCGGTCGGCGAACCTGATGTAACGGGGGACGGCGAAGGCCGGGACCCGTCCCTCACACCACTCCCACAGCTGCCGTGGATCGAGCTTCCGGGAGGCCACGACGTACGCCATGACCTCGTCCTCACCGGCCTCCGCCTCGGCGGCCACCCCGATCACCGCGCATTCGACGACCGGCTCGAAGGCGAGCAGGGCCTGTTCGACCTCGTACGAGCTGATGTTCTCGCCGCGGCGGCGCAGCGCGTCCTTGTAGCGGTCGACGAAGTAGAACCAGCCCTCGGCGTCCTGACGCAGCGCGTCGCCGGTGTGGAACCACAGGTTGCGCCAGGCCTCGGCGGTGCGCTCGGGCATGCCGTAGTAGCCGAGGCTGCACGTCCATGGATGGCGGGGCCGTACGACGAGTTCGCCGATCTCGCCGGTCGGCACCTCGGCGTCGGTCTCGGGATCGACCAGGCGGACGTCGAACCAGTCGGCCGCGCACAGCCCGGCGGCCCCGGGCGGGCGTTCCTCGCCGTACGGGGAGAGGATCGGTGCGCTGGTCTCGGTCAGGCCGAAGACCTCGACGAACGCCTCGATTCCGAAGCGCTCGCGGAACCCGGTGAGGACGGAGGCGGCGGTGGGCGCCGCGAAAACGGAGCGAAGCCGGTTGTCGGCGTCGTCGGGCCGGGGCGGCTGCTTCCAGATGAAGTCCATCATCACCCCGATGAGATTGGTGACGGTCACCCCCGAGGCGCGCAGCTGGTCCACCCAGCGGCTCGCGCTGAAACGGCGGCGCAGCACCAGCCGGGCACCGGCGATCAGTACCGGGTAGGCCGCCATGAACTGGGCGTTGCCGTGGAACAGCGGCGTACAGGTGAGATAGACGTCGTCGGCGGTGAGCCGTTGGAGGCTGACGACCTCCTGCCCGAAGAAGTACATCTGCGCGTGCGGCATGGCCACGCCCTTCGACGGGCCGGTGGTGCCCGAGGTGAAGAAGATCGCGGCGAGCGACCGGGCCACGGGCGGGGCCGGGCGGTCCCGGCCCGGGAGAGGCGCCCCGGGCAGGAGCAGGTCCTCCCACGGCTCGGCGGCCCACCCGGCGGCGCGCAGCAGGGCGATGGCCTCGGCCCGCCGTCCGTTGTCCACCACCCAGAAGCGCTCGACGACCCGGGCGGCGGCGTCGAGCGCCGGGAACCGGTCGGCGAACGTGTCGTCGATCACCGCCCACCGGGGCGCGGCGGTGGCGAGCTGGTGCTCCAGGAAGGCGCCCTCGTACGCGGTGTTGACCGGGACCTCGACATATCCCGCGACCCCGGTGCCCAGCCAGGTGCGGATGAACTGTGTGGAGTTCGCCGCCATGACCAGCACCCGGTCGCCGGCCACGGCGCCGGCCGCGGCCAGTCGTCCGGCGACCGATTCGGCGTCGGTCAGGGTCTGGGCGTAGGTCAGGGTGACCCCCTCCTCGGGGGAGTCGAGGAACACCGAGTCCGGGCGGACCCTTGCCTGGTGGCGCAGCACGGTCGCCACCGTCCAGTCGCTCTGGTCCGGAAAGGCGGGAACAAGATCCGTGTAGGTCCTCATGTCACCCCATCCGAGGTAGGCGGTCCAACCCGGTGCGGAAACACAATAAACATAATCATGGTTTCGGCGCCAGAGGCCGGGTGAGGGTCTTGGCCAGCTGCGCTGTCAGCACCTCGTTGCCGCCCTCGTAGATCCGCATCGGCCGGGCATTGCGATACAGCCGCTCGATGGTCGAACCCGCCACGAGACCGAACCGGCCCATCATCTGCACACAGCGGTCCACCACCCGGCCCGCCGTCTCCGTCGCCGCGACCTTCGCCATCGACGACCAGTGCAGGGCGGCCTTCGGATCGGCGGCGGCCCTGGTCGCCGCCGCGTAGGTCAGCAGCCGCGCCGACTCGACCTCCGTCCACGAGGTCCCGAGCAGATGGGGGAGGGGCCCGAGCCGGTCCAGCGTCGTGCCGAACTGCCGCCGGGAGGTGGTGTGTCGAACGGCCTCCTCCAGCGCGGCCTGCGCCAGGCCGACGGCGGCGCCCGCGACGGAGACCCGGAAGGTCGCCAGGGTCGCCAGCACGAGGGGGAAGGCGCCGCCCGCCGCGCCGATCCGGTGGTCCTGCGGCACGCGTACGTCGTCCAGATCCACCGTCCCGAGCACATGCGGCGCGATGATGTCCGGCCCCGGCTCGACCCGCAGACCGGGGGTGTCGGCGGGAATCAGTACGAGGCTGTGGCCGTCGCCCTCGCGGCAGAGCACCGTGAAGCAGTCGGCCGCCCCGGCGTTGGTGATCCAGGACTTGCGGCCGGACACCACGAGCGCCCCGCCGCGCTCCTGCGCGCGGGTGCTGACGGCTCGCAGGTCGGAGCCGATCTCCGGCTCGGTCAGCGCCAGCGCCGCGATGGCGTCGAGCGCCGCGATCCTCGGCAGCCACCTGCCCCGCACATCGGGGCTCCCCGCTGCCGCGAGGGCGTAGCTGCCCACCCCCTGCATGGCGAACATCGAGTCCAGGTGCGCGGAGACCCCCATCAGTGCCTCGCGGACCACGGTGACGGCCACCGGATCGACCGCCCCCTTCCCGTTCCCGGCGGGCACGGCGAGCTCCACCAGCCTGCTCGCCCGCAGTGCCTCCCGTACGACCGGGTCGAGTTCCGTCGCGGCGTCGGCCTCCTCGGCCCGGTGCCGCAGCCGCTCGGCGAGTACCCGCGCGCGCTCCCGTGCGGCCAGATGCTCCGCGGACAGTTCGAAGGACACCTGGGCCCCTTTCAGCTTTCAGCGCCGCTGGTCGAAGGCGCGCCCCAGCAGTTCGGAGACGATCCGGGTGCGCTGCATGGTGGGTGTGCCCCCGGCCAGGGCCCAGCCGTGGGCGTCGCGGTGCAGCCGCTCCAGGCCGTACTCCTCGGTGTAGCCGTTGCCGCCGTGGAGCTGGATCGCCAGGTCGGTGACGCGTTTGGCGGTCTCGTTGGCGGTGCACTTCGCAAGCGACACCTCCAGCGGCGAGGGCAGGCCGTGCCCCGCGGTGCGGGCCGCGCGATGGACGAGCAGCCGGGCCGCCTCGACCTGGAGCACCATGTCGGCCACGGTCATCTGGGTGGCCTGGAAGTCGATCAGCGGCTTTCCGAACGCCCGGCGCTCCACCACGTAGCCGAGCGTCCGGTCCAGCGCGGCCTGCGCGATGGCCAGGCTCATCGTGGCGTTCCCGAGCCGCTCCAGGGAGAAGCCGGTGAACAGATCGCGGAAGCGGCCCGCCGGTACCAGCAGATTGGCGGCCGGCACCGGTACGTCGTCCAGGTGGATGTCGCAGGACGGAATGCCCCGGAAGCCCATCAGCTTCTCCTGCGCGCCGAAGCTGATGCCCGGGGTGTCCGCGTCGACGACCAGCGCGCCGATGCCACGGGCGCCCGGCACGTCGGCCATGCGCGCGTACAGCAGGTACTGGTCGGCGTGGCCGCCGCCGGAGATCCACCGCTTGGTTCCGGTGACCCGGTAGACGTCGCCGTCGAGGACCGCGCGGGTGGTCATGTCGGTGGCCGCGGACCCGGCGTCGGGCTCGGAGATGGCGACGGCCATGGTCGCCTGGCCGCGGATGATCGGCGGCAGGTACCTGGCCCGCAGCTCGTCGCCGCCGAGCAGGTTGACCACGGTGGCGGGGCCGGTGGTGCACTCGAAGACCTGGAAGGCAGCGGGGCGGCACTCCTTGGCCAGTTCCTCGATGACCAGCAGGGCGTCGAGCACCGGCGCGGCGGAGCCGCCGAACTCCTCGGGCAGCGTGATGCCGAGCAGGCCGAGGTCGCCGAGTCTGCGGCGCTCCTCGGCGGGGAGAGGGACCCGCCCAGCGTCCCACTCGGCGGCGAGAGGGGCGTAGTGCTCGCGAGCCAGTTGGCGAGCCATCGCGCGGATCTCCCGTTGGTGCTCGGAGAGACCGTCTGCGGGTGCGTGTGCTGTGGCAACGGACACAAAACCATGATACTGATATGCATTATTCACATGTCAAGGTGCCGCCCATCAGCAGAGACCCGGAGCCGCCATGCCAGGCACAGGCAGAACGGATGCCGTCATCGTCGACGCGGTCCGCTCCCCGATGGGCCGCGGCAGAGCCGGCGGCATGCTCAGCACCGTCCACCCCGTGGATCTGCTCGCGCAGGTTCTGGTGGCGCTGCTCGAACGCACCGGCGTCGACCCGGGCGCCGTGGACGACATCCTCGTCGGCTGTGTGGGCCAGAGCGGCGAACAGTCCGCGAACCCGGGCCGGATGGCATGGCTGGCGGCCGGCCTGCCCGAGCACGTCCCCGCGGTGACCATCGAGCGGAAGTGCGGCTCGGGTCAGCAGGCCCTCGACTTCGCCGCCCAGGGCGTCGTCGCCGGCGCGTACGACATCGCCATCGCCGCCGGAGTCGAATCCATGAGCCGCGTCCCGATGGGCTCCGCCCGCGGCGACGCGGACCCCTACGGCGCCGGCGTCACCGCCCGCTACGCCCCGGGCCTGCTGCCACAGGGCATCAGCGCCGAACTCGTCGCCCACGACAGGAAGCTGAGCCGCGCGGCACTGGACGAGTACGCCGCCCGCTCACACGCGCTAGCCGCCCACGCGGCGGCATCGGGAGCCTTCGCGCGCGAGACCGTGCCGATCCGCACAGCGAAGGGCGTGGTGACCGCCGACGAGACGATCCGCCCCGGCACCACCACCGCGCGGCTGGCCGGCCTGCCGCCCGTGTTCGCCGACTCCGCGCACACCGCTCGTTTCCCCGCCCTGGACTGGAAGATCACGGCCGGAAACGCCTCACAACTCGCCGACGGCGCCGCCGCCATGCTGGTGATGAGCGCACGCCGCGCGGCGGCCCTCGGGCTACGGCCACGAGCCCGCGTGGTCGCCTCGGCCGTGTGCGGCGACGACCCGCTGCTGATGCTGACCGCCCCGGTCCCCGCCACCCGTCTGGTGCTGCGGCACGCCGGCCTCGTGCGCGCCGACATCGCGGCGTTCGAGGTCAATGAGGCGTTCGCGTCCGTACCGCTGGCCTGGCAGCTCGAGTTCGGCGTGCCCGACGACCGGCTCAACCCGCGCGGCGGCGCCATCGCGCTCGGCCACCCGCTCGGGGCCTCCGGCATACGGCTGGCCACGACCCTGATCGCCCACCTGGAGGACATCGGCGGCCGGTACGGGATGCAGACGATGTGCGAGGCCGGAGGCATGGCCAACGCGATGATCCTGGAAAACCTCGGCGCGACCTGAGCGCCCGTCCCACCTTCGAGGAGGCGGTCGGACAGATGGACATCAGAGCACGGACAGCGGCAGGACGGCCCAGGCTGTCGGCAGTGGTGACCGGCGGGGCCTCGGGCCTCGGCCTGGCCACCGCCTCACGGCTGGTCGGCGCCGGGGTCCCCACCGTACTGCTCGACCTGCCCACGTCCGACGGGGCCGCGGCGGCCAAGGAACTGGGTGAGCCGGCGCGCTTTGCTCCTGCCGATGTGACCGACCCGGCGGCAGTCGAAGCGGCCCTCGACCTCGCTGAGGAGACGGGACCGTTGCGGATCCTCGTGCACTGCGCGGGGCGCGGGGGAGCGATGCGGGTGGTGGAACGCGACGGTTCCCCCGGCTCGCTCGAACTCTACGAGTCGGTGGTGCGCACCAACCTCACCGGCACCTTCAACATGCTGCGCCTCGCGGCCGCCCGCATGGCCCGCGCCGAACCCGTCGACGGCGAGCGCGGCGTCTGCGTCCTCACCGCCTCGGTCGCCGCCTGGGAGGGCCAGATCGGTCAACTGCCCTACGCCTCGGCGAAGGCCGGTGTCGTCGGACTGACCGTGGTGGCCGCCCGCGACCTCGCCGGGAAGCTGATCCGGGTGTGCACCATCGCCCCCGGCCTGTTCGACACGCCCCTCCTGGCCCGGCTGCCGCAGCAGGTTCGCGACTCGCTCGCGACCATGGCCCCGCATCCGCGGAGGCTCGGCATCCCGGACGAGTACGCCAGACTGGCCCTGCACATCATCGACAACCCGATGCTCAACGGCGAGACCATCCGGCTCGACGGCGCAATCCGGATGCAGCCCCGATGAGCGCGGACCCCGGCCCGGTCGTACGCACGCAGCGCCGAGGAGCGGTACTCGTGGTGACCCTCGACCGGCCCGAAGCGCGCAACGCCGTCAATACGGCGGTCGCGGTCGCTGTCGGTGCGGCCATGGAACGGCTCGACGCGGACGACTCGCTGCGCGCCGGTGTGCTGACCGGCGCCGGCGGGGTCTTCTGCGCCGGCATGGACCTCAAGGCGTTTCTCGCCGGGGAGCGCCCGGCTGTGCCGGGGCGCGGCTTCGCCGGGCTGGTCGAACGGCCGCCCGACAAGCCGCTGATCGCCGCCGTCGAGGGCTTCGCGCTCGCCGGTGGCTTCGAGATGGTGCTCGCCTGCGACCTCATCACGGCCGCCGACGATGCGTGCTTCGGCCTGCCAGAGGTACGGCGCGGGCTGATGGCCGGCGGCGGGGGACTGCTGCGGCTGCCCCGACGGGTCCCGCGGGGCAAGGCCGCCGAATGGGCGCTCACCGGCGACCGGATCAGCGCCGCCGACGCCCACGCGGCGGGCCTGCTCAACCGGCTCACCCCACCCGGTGGAGCGTTGGACGCGGCGCTGGAGTTGGCCGAGCGGATCGCGGCCAACGGCCCGCCCGCCGTACGTGCGACGAAACGGGTTCTGGCGGAAGGCGGGCAGTGGCCGGAGGCGGAGGCATTCGCCCGGCAGAACGCGATCTACGAACCCGTACGCTCCTCCGAGGACGCGCGCGAAGGCGCCGCCGCGTTCACAGAGAAACGGTCGCCGCTCTGGCAGGGGCGATGAGCGGGTGATGTCCCTCCAGCAGGCCGGCGAGCGGGCCAGGAAGGGAATGACGAACGTCATGCGTGCCGACGACGGCCCGTGCGTTCATCGCCAGTCGACGACCTCGTTGATCAGATGCGGGTGCCGGCGGCGGACGAAGTCGGCATATTCCTGCATGTGCTGACGCATGAGCCGCTCGGCCTCGGCCGCCTTGCCCCGCGCGATCGCCTTCGCGATCGCGTCGTGCGCCCGAATGACCTCCTCGCGCCGCTCGGTCGGGAACAGCAGACCGCTGATCTGGTCGTGGAAGATGTGCTCGAGCGAGGTGACCACGAGGTTGAGGATCGGGTTGTCCGACAGCGACGCGACCGTCCGGTGGAAGTCGTGCGTCGCGGCGAAGTAGGCCCGGTCGTCATAGAGATCGGACAGTTCCCCGCTCCGCGTCAGCCGGTCCGCGAGTGACGGGTCGCCGCGCTGGGCGGCGAGCCGCGCCATCAGCGGTTCCAGCACCAGCCGGGCGTCCATCAGCTCCCCGAAGGTGGCGCCGCCGAGGTGGTAGAAGAGCGTCGACATGCGCCCGTAGTCGCTCGTGCCCACCTCGATCACGATCGGGCCGCCATGACGGCCCGGCTTCATGGTGATCAGGCCGTGGATCTCCAGAATGCGGAGCGCCTCGCGCAGTGAGCCGCGACCGACTCCGTACTCCTCGATCATCTCCGTCTCGGACGGCAGCAGCGTGCCGGGTGGCAACTTCCGTGCCACGATCTCGCGGACGATCTCCTGAGCCAGTGATTCGGCGACCTTGAGCCCGCGTTTGATCGGTTTGCGGGGGGAGGAGCCGGTGCCGGACCCCGAAGCCATCATCATGATGATGAGGATATGGCACGCCCACCCCGCCGGTGTGTGCGGTTCGGCTCCTTACCGCGGGCATCACCGTGCGGACCGGTTGGGCCCATTACGGCCCGGACCGGCTTGTTGGAAGCGGGATCGGATGCCTTGGGGCGTACGGCGTCCTCCCTGTCGGCCCGGGTGCTGGTGACGCACGAGAACGACGCCACCATTGCGGCCTGTTACAGCAGCCCGCCCAGCGGCAGGATGCGCTCGGTGAGCTGTCCGAGCAGCCGTTCCCCGGCGATGTCGGCTTCGGCGAGCCAGTCGGCGGTGACCAGGAGCCCGGCGTGTTCGGCGACGTGGTCGGGTGGCAGGGTGCAGAACGCGGCGACCTGATCCAGGTGGAGTCCGCCGTCCTCGGCGGGTCCAAGGCGTCCGTCGGGGCGGGTGTGGGCAGCGGTGTACAGGGCCAGTAGCCGGGTGGCGGCACCCAGCTTCTTCTTGCGGATCTTCCGGTCACCCACCGCTTTCTGTGCCCAGCCGGAGACCCTTGAGCGGGTGGTCTTGCCGAAGGCGAACGGGGAGGGCTGCTCGGGCAACAGCGTGGGGACGGTGAACGCGGTGGGGTTCTCGGGAGCGGAGGCCATCACATCGGCGACGGTGCCGGGCAGGCGCAGCCAGTCGGCGGCGACCAACTGCTGAAGGACCCGCTCGGCATCGCCCTGGAGCCAGCCGGTGAGGTCCTGTCCGGTGACGTTCCCGGTGCCGGCGCGTGCGGCCCGCAGGGTGAGCATGAGCACCGCCAGGCGCACCTCGGCCTCCGGGTGCGGGGCGTGGGCGGTGACGTAGTCCAGGACGGTGCGGGCGTGCACGGCCTGCTGCCGGGTCAGCAGCCGTTCCACCACCAACTGGTCGTCGCCGGCGGGCTGACCGCCACGGTTGGCGTGCATCTCGAGGGTGGTCTGCGCGGCCTTCTCGGCGCGGTCCGCCTCGTGGCGCAGGGAGGCGTCGCCACTCACATCGGCCCACAGGCGGAAGGCGCGGGCCTTGCGCTCGTGGAGAGTGGCGAGGAGGGCGAGGTCGGGCTCGGGGCTCCGCTGATAGGTGCGAAACGCGTCCCCGAGCTCGATGAGCTCGAGGCGCAGGACGTCGGGCTCCAGGTCGTGCGGCACGATCCGCTGCGCGATCTTCCCCCATCGCTTCGGGCGCCGGGACGCTGTGGTCCGTGAGGCGGCGCGGGCACGAGAGCCCGAATCCGGTGTGGCGGCCGCGGAAGACGAAGCACCGGCTGCGGAGGAGAGAGGGGCGTGGTCGGAGAACACCGCCGCCATGCCATCTGTGGGCGTGCCGCCTGCGGGCCGCCGCTTCTCATCCGCCTTCACCGCCGCGTGGTTCGCCCCGGACGGGGCCGTGCGAGCCGGGGGCAGGGCGGTGTCCAGGACACGGCAGTCGGCCGTCGCGGCCGCGCACCGGGCGCACATCTCCGCGATCCGCCACAGCCTTCCGGCCCGGTCCGCGTACACCGTCAGTACCACCGGACCGCCGCACCACACCGCCCCCGCCGACTGCGCCTCGCCGCGCGGTCCGGCGGCGACGGGGGCGGGGGTGTGCCAGGCGCAGTCGGCGGCACGGCATGCGCACCACGCCTCGCCGCGCGGCCCGCCGCCTGAACGGATGTGGGCGAGGTGCAGATTGACGTGTTCGACCGCGGCCTTGCGTCCCGCGGCGGAGCCGCCGGGAAAGCGCTGATCAGCGCAGGCCGCGCGGGAGCAGGAGAGCCGGACCGTCCCGGCAGAGGGGCGACCGTAGGGATCCAGACGCACCGTCCACACCCGCCCCGCGACGCGCTCGGTCTGCGTGCCGGCCTCCACCGCCATGTTGCGTCCTTTCAGCGTTGCTCGATCCGTTGCCCCGGGTGGTCCCCATCATCGGCGATCACCGCGCCATTTGGGTCCCGACATAACCCGTTTGGGTGAGGTCGATCCAAGACGGTGTGGCAGCGCGAATCAGCGCCGATTGCGTTTCGGGGCCGTAGCCGAGGGCCTTGCGCAGGCTCTTCCACCGTTCGGGCTGGATGCCGCAGCGGGCGAGGAGGCGGGGCAGGGCGAGGCTGGTCTCGGTGATGACGTCGTCTGCGGGCAGCCGGCGCGGGTGGTGCGGGGC
>NZ_VJZC01000170.1 GCF_009377185.1 Streptomyces spongiae | reverse complement strand
CACGGCGAGGGTGGCGGCCGTGGCGCCCGAGGCGATCAGTACGGTGCGGCGCCCGATGGGGGGAGTTGCCTGCTTGTCTGTCATGAGCACGGCAATATAGGGAGGTGACCTGTCGATGAGCTGTGTGTTCGGCAAAGTGACGGATCGTCAAGCCGCTTACCGGCCGGGCCTCACCGTGGGGTACCGGGAGGCTTTGCGCGACGCTCACCAGCTGATTCCGGCCGCCACCGGCAGGTGGTCGCTGCCGGTGGCCGGCAGCACCCACGAGCCCTCCGGCGCCACGCCGCGCACCAGGATCTGGTCGATCCGCGCCACCGGGAACTTCGCCGGCCAGCTGAAGCCGAAGCCGTCCCCGGCCGCGTCCTGGACCGAGTGCAGCTGCGAGGTGATGCCGGCGAAGGCGCGGTCGTCCATGGTGCCGTTCAGGTCGCCGAGCAGCACCACCCGATCGTTCTTCTCGGCGGCGACGGCCTCGCCGAGCGCCTGCGCGTTTCTGTCCCGACCGGCCGTCCAGAAGCCCGCCCGGGGGTTCACCCGTACCGACCCCAGATGGGCCACGTACACGGCGAGGGGCCCGTGGTCCGTGGCCACCGTGGTGCGCAGCGCCCGGTTGTAGGCCATCTTCACGTCGGCCGGCTTGGTGGCCGCCAGCGGCCCCGCGTCCATCTTGATGTCGACCGGCCGGGTGTCGGACAGCGGCAGCTTGCTCCACAGCCCGACCGTGCCCTGCACCGTGTGGTGCGGGTACGCCTTCGCCAGCTCCTTCTCGTACGTGCCCCGGGCCTGAGGGGTCAGCTCCTCCAGCGCCAGCACGTCCGCACCGGAGGCGGCCAGGTCGCGCGCGGTGCCTACCGGGTCGGGGTTCTCGGCGCCGACGTTGTGGCTGACCACGGTGAGGTCACCGCCCGGGTGGGACTTGTCGCCCAGGAGCCCGCCGAAGAGGCTCAGCCACACCATGACCGGCAGCAGCAGCGCGGCCACCGCGGAGGCGGAGCGGCGCCACAGTGCCCCGGCCAGCAGCACGGGGATGCACAGACCGAACCACGGAAGGAAGGTCTCCACCAGGCTGCCGAGGCCCCCGACCCGGTTCGGGATCTTCGCGTGCAGCAGCATGAACAGGCCGAGCAGCAGCGCCAGGGCCGCGAGCACCGGGCCGCGCTTCCAGGGCCCCGGCCGGGAGCAGACGCGGATCACCCGGCGGACGCCCGCGCGCCAGGTCCCGGCGCCGGTGTCCCGCCCGATATCCGCCGCCGGGGCACTCGAGCCGGTGTCCCGGCGGCCCGCGCCGCCCTGTCCGGTCTCCGCCGTGTCCACCTGCGCAGGCGCATCGCCGGCGTCACCGCGTGCTGATCGTGGGGTTCGGGTTCGGGTCATACCGCCAGTCAAGGCAGCGCGGTGTTGCCGGCATGTATGTGGTTTTCGATATGCCGACGATATGCGCCGACTCGTAGCCTCAAGAACATGCGTGTGTTGATTGTCGAGGACGAGCCCTATCTGGCAGAAGCCATCCGCGACGGCCTACGCCTGGAAGCGATCGCGGCCGACATCGCAGGTGACGGTGACACCGCTCTGGAACTGCTGGGCATCAACACCTACGACATCGCCGTCCTCGACCGCGACATTCCCGGGCCGTCCGGTGACGAGATCGCCAAACGCGTCGTCGCCTCCGGCAGCGGTATGCCCATCCTCATGCTCACCGCGGCCGACCGTCTCGACGACAAGGCATCCGGGTTCGAACTCGGCGCCGACGACTACCTCACGAAACCCTTCGAACTCCAGGAACTCGCGCTCAGGCTCAGAGCACTCGACCGCAGACGTGCCCACCACAGGCCACCCGTACGGGAGATCGCGGGTCTGCGGCTGGACCCGTTCCGCAGAGAGGTGTACCGGGACGGCCGCTACGTCGCGCTGACCCGGAAGCAGTTCGCCGTGCTCGAAGTCCTCGTCGCTGCCGAAGGCGGTGTCGTCAGCGCCGAAGAACTGCTGGAGCGGGCGTGGGACGAGAACGCCGACCCGTTCACCAACGCCGTACGCATCACCGTCTCGGCACTGCGCAAGCGTCTCGGCGAACCCTGGATCATCGCCACTGTGCCAGGCGTCGGCTACCGCATCGACGCGCAGCCGAAGGCCGGACACCAGGGAGGAGACCGTGGATAGGGAACCCGGGTTGAGCGTTCGCCTCAAACTCACCCTCAGCTACGCCGGATTCCTCATGACCGCAGGCGCCTTGCTGCTCGCGGCGGTGTGGGTGTTCCTCCTGCGTTACGTCCCCGAGCGTGCGACGCTCATCAACCACGACGACGACTCCACGAACGGTGTTTTTCCTGTCCGGTCCGGCCTCCTGGACGTTTTCGCTCCGAGGGCGGTCGCGGTGTTGGCGTTCCTGCTGGTGTTCGGACTCGTGGGAGGGTGGATCCTCGCCGGCCGGATGCTCGCCCCGCTGACCCGCATCACTGACGCCACCCGCCTGGCCTCGACCGGATCGCTCTCCCACCGGATCCGGCTACCGGGCCGCAAGGACGAGTTCCGCGAACTCGCCGACGCCTTCGACAAGATGCTCTCAGGGCTCGAAGCACACGTCGCCGAGCAGCAGAGATTCGCAGCCAACGCCTCTCACGAGTTGCGCACCCCGCTGGCGATCTCGAAGGCACTTCTCGACGTGGCCCGCACCGATCCGAACCGCGACGTCGGCGAACTCATCGACCGCCTCCACGCCGTCAACACCCGAGCGATCGACCTGACCGAGGCATTGCTCCTGGTCAGCCGCGCTGAGCAGCGGTCCTTCACCCGAGAACGCGTCGACCTGTCCCTCGTGGCGGAAGAAGCCACCGAAACACTCCTCCCCCTCGCGGAAAAGCACGGCGTCACCATCGAGACCTGCGGCGACATCACCCCCGCGGTCGGATCGCCGGCGCTTCTGCTGCAGCTGACCATGAACCTCGTGCACAACGCGATCGTCCACAACCTGCCTGAACAGGGCACCGTGTGGGTCAATACCGGCGTCCGCCCCAAGACGGCGGTGCTCACTGTCGAGAACACCGGCGAGCAGCTCACCCCACGGCTGGCCTCGACACTCACCGAACCATTCCAGCGCGGCACCGAACGCCTGCACACCGACCACGCGGGCGTCGGCCTCGGCCTGGCGATCGTCAAGACCATCACCCAGGCCCACGACGGATCACTCACCCTCACCCCGCGCTCCGCCGGAGGGATCCGCATCACTGTGGAACTGCCCGCGAAATCCCCGCACTGATCCCGGGTATGTGAAAGTTCAACCCTGATGTGTAATGAGCCTGCCAAGATGCTGTGGCGCATGGACACACCGGGACACCGACCGCGTCCCGGGGGAACCACATCGAGTTGCTGGGATGTCGGGGGGACGACCGCCGGGGCTCGCGGAAAACAGGGGGGCACAATGGCCCAGTACGGCGACGTCGAACGGTTCGCCTCATGGCTGCGGATGCTGAGGGAGAGAGCCGGGCACAGCTACGAGACACTCGCCCAGAAGACCGGTATCAGCCGCTCCAGCCTTCATCGTTACTGCGTGGGCACTTCCGTTCCGCCGGACTACGGCGTGGCCCACCGCATCGCCACGGTCTGCGGGGCCACCCCCGCGGAGTTGCGCGAACTGCACCGCCTCTGGGCCCTGGCGGACGCCGAGCGGGGTCCTCGCGCCTCTCCGGAGGAAGGGCAGGAGCTCGCGGCCGGGGCCCCCGAGGCACCGGTGTCCGCCGCCCGGCATCCGGAGAGTCCAGAGAGTCCGGAGAGCCCCGAGAGCCCGGAGAGCCCGGAGAGCCCGGGGACAGCGGAGACCCCGGAGACAGCGGAAGCGCCCCGGGAGCTGGCGCCGCAGCCGCCGTCGGAGCATCAGACCCCGGGGGAGAGAAGGAGGTTCGTAGGGGGGCGCCGGCTCACCGTCGTCACCGCCGTGGCCGCCGTCCTCGTGCTGGCCGTCGTGACGTGGCGGGCGTCCCTCGGCTCCTCGCCCGCGGGGAGTGCCGAGGCGGTCGACCGGCGGCTGCTGTTCTCGGCGGGCTGCCGGCCCGTGGTGAGTATGGGCCAGCACGACGAGTGCGTACGGGAGGCGCAGCTGCTGCTCCGGCGGCGCGGCGCGACCATCGGTGTCGACGGCTCCTTCGGTCCGGAGACCCTGCGCCGGGTGACGGCGTTCCAGGTGCTCGCGGGCATCTCCCCGAACGGGGTCGTCGCGGATCCCACGAAGAAGGCCCTCTACGAGTCGAAGGTGCGCCTGGACACCTGGTCGCCGGAGAAGGTCCGCGAACGTATCCGCGAGGTGTTCACCGAGGCACCGGACGACGCCGTCGCCATAGCCGACTGCCAGTCATTCCTGGACCCGCTGCACATCCTGCCGAACACCAACGGCAGCAGGAACTGGGGCCTGTTCCAGATCTCCGACACACGGCTGCGGGAACTGAAGGGCACGCCACTCAAGGCACTGGACCCCGAATGGAACATCCAGGCCGCCAAACGCCTGTGGAACCGGGAACGCGACTTTCACGACTGGCCCCACTGCAGCCGGGCCCTGAAGTCGGCTGCTCCCACGGCAGCGGCCTCCTCGACGCCGCGCTGACCCCGGCGTGACCGGGCCCCGTCCCCCGGCGGGGCCCGGTCAGCCACGGGGGTTCAGTTGCAGAAGCCGCCGGCCCAAGCGGCGAACCGCTTGAACGCTGCCTGGGTCTGCGTTCCGGCCTGCCCGTCGATGCCGCCCTCGTAGCCATGGCTGGACTTCAGATAGCGCTGCAGCGCCGAAACCGTGCCGCTGCCGACGACTCCGTCGATCTGGCCGGTGTAGCCGTAGTACGCCTTGAGGAAGCGCTGCATCGCCTTCCAGCTGTTGGTGCCCAGCTGACCGTCGAGCGCGTCGTTGTAGTCCCAGTGCACAACCAGCCAGCACTGGACGTTCTTGGCTTGCGCGGTGCTCAGGCCGAGGTTGACCGTCGCGAGCGGGGCGACGGCCCTGGTGCTCACCGCCGGCTTCGAGGCCGGCGCGGACGCCGCGAAGCTCGCGCTCGCACCCGCCAGGCTCGCGGCGGCGATCCCGACGACGGCCGTGACACTGACGAGTGACCTTGTCACAACGCTCGGTCGCATTCAATTCCCCTTTTCGGCTGTGGTCCCGCTGTCGCGGAGGTGCTGTTGATGCCGGACCGACGCTGGCAGGGCACACCGGCCACCGACAAGGAAACGGGTCCCAGTGGGATGACCGGGACGGCATCCGCCGCCTGAGCTGGGCGTTTCGCAGCCCGCTGAGACGCGAGTGGGACGAGGGAGGCAACGGTGGCGTGAGTGGTCTCAAATCACATGGGGATGACGCGAGTTGCCCGTGTGGGAACCGTTGACGCGCAAGCGCTTCGATTCTACGTTTCGGGCACACGGCTGTCCGACAGAACGGCCGATGTTCGGCATTCCGGACGGTCGTGCTGGGCAATCTCCCCCCACTCCCAGGAGGTTCCGTATGAGCCGCACCTCCCGAAGAACCGCTCTCCTCGCCGTCCCCGCGGCCGTCCTGCTCGCCCTCGTCCCCGGTACGGCCAACGCGTACCCGAACCCCGGTCGCGTCACCGGCTCGACGGTCGTCCACGACCCGTCGATGATCCGCACCCCGTCCGGCCAGTACCTGCTGTACGCCACCGGCGGCGGCCTCGCCAACAAGACGTCCACCGACCGCATCGCCTTCAGCGCAGGCGCGGACGCGTTCCGCACGGAGCCGGGCTGGTGGTCCACCTACTCCTCCGTGCCGGAGGCGTGGGCGCCGGACATCTCGTACCACGGCGGCAAGTACCTGATGTACTACTCGGTCTCGTCCTTCGGCTCGCAGAACTCGGCCATCGGGCTGGCCGGTTCGACCACCGGACAGCCGGGCAGCTGGACCGACTACGGCACCGTCTACACGTCCAGCTCCTCCACCGACTACAACGCCATCGACCCCAACCTCTTCGTCGACGACGACGGCAAGTGGTGGCTGTCCTTCGGCAGTTGGTGGTCCGGGATCAAGATGATCCAGATCAACCCGTCGACCGGCAAGCAGCTCTCGTCCAACACCACGCGCTACTCGCTCGCGTCCCGCCCCACCGGCACCAAGGCCGTCGAGGCCCCCTTCGTCGTCAAGCGAAACGGCTACTACTACCTCTTCGCCTCGTACGACACCTGCTGCGCCGGCACCAGCTCCACCTACAAGGTCAAGGTCGGCCGCGCCACCAGCGTCACCGGGCCGTACCGCGACAAGAACGGCGTCGCGATGACCAACAACGGCGGCACGCCCGTGCTGGAGTCGCACGGCAGCGTCATCGGCCCCGGCGGCCAGTCGATCCTGGGGGACGCCGACGGCGACCTGATCGTCTACCACTACTACGACGGCAACGACAACGGCACGCCCAAGCTCGGCATCAACCTGCTGAACTGGAGCAGCGGCTGGCCCGTCGCCTACTGACCCGGCTGAGCGATGCGTGTCGGCAATGGGTGTTGCGGGCTGTGTGACGGCTGCGGGCGTGTTGTGGCTTGTCGCGCGGTTCCCCGCGCCCCTGAAAAACGCGCCCGCAGCCGACCTGCTACCTAGATCGCCCCGGCCGCAGGCCACCCCAGCGGCTCCGGCTGGCCCTCCGGGGCCGTGCGGCCCCGGACCTGGGCCGCCGTGAGCCCCTGCGCCGCGCCCATCGCGCGGCGATTGGCGGCGGCGGCCATGCCGGGCATGCCCGTCTGGGCGACCGGCTGGAGGCCGGCGGCCGGCGCGGGGGTCATGCCGGGCATGGAGGCCACGTTCGGCATCGAAGGAACCGACGGCATGGAAGGCATCGAAGGCATGGACGGCATCGACGGCATCTGAGGCATCGACGCGGCAGCCGGCGCCGGCATGGGGGCAGGCGCGGGCGCGGGAGCCGGCGCGGGCATCGGGGCCGGGGCGGGCGCCGGCATGCCCATCGCCTGGGCCGCCACGCCCTGCATACCCGAGCCGTTGGTCTCACTCATCAGTCGGTCCACGGCCGCCGTACCCGAGCTGTAGCTGGTCCCGGTGCTCAGCTCAGGTACGGCGGCTCCCCTCCTGGACCCGTACAGCACCGACTCCAGGCCGGACACCAGGCGACGCACGTCGACCTCGGGCCGGACCACGAGCCGCAGGAAGCGACTGGATGAGCCGATCTTGTTGCCGCACTCGCGGACCAGGATCCGGTGCTCGGAGAGCAACCGGTCCCGGACCACAGTGCCCTCGGCGCCGACGGGAAGGCGCACGAAGAGGAAGTTGCCCTGCGACGGGTAGACCGTCAGACCGGGCAGGTTGGACAGGAGACGGGCCATCTCCAGGCGGTCCCGGCGCACCTGGTGGAGGCTCTCCATGTACTCGGCGCCGTGGTTCTTGAGCATGAAGACGACCGTCTCCGCGAAGGAGTTGAGGTTCCACTTCGGCAGCATCGAGCGGACCTTCCCGGCGAGGGCCGGGTTGGCGACCATGTAGCCGAAGCGGATGCCGTGCAGACCGAAGTTCTTGCCGAGGCTGCGCAGCACGACGACGTTGGGCCGCATCACGGCGTCCTCGACGGTGCTCGGCTCGGACTCGGCGTCGGCGAACTCCAGGAACGACTCGTCGATGACGATCAGGTCCAGGTCCGCCATCGCGTCCATGAACTGCACGAGCGCGTGCCGGTGGAGGAAGCCGCCGTCGGGGTTGTTCGGGTTGCAGATGACGGCGACCTTCGTGCCGCGCTGCCGGATGAACTCGGCGTACTGCGCGAGGTCCAGGGCGAAGCCGTTCGACTCCTGGAGCGGGAACATGTCGACCCGCTTGCCGGTCTCCTGGGGCTGGTCGGTCCAGCGGCCGAAGGTGGGGACGGGGATGGCGAGGGACTCGCGGACCAGCAGGTGGTCGATCCAGGTGATGAGCTCGGTCGAGCCGTTGCCCATCGCCACGCACTGCGGCGGGAGCTGGAGGAGGTTGCAGAGCTCGGCCGTGATGGTGTCGGCGCTGCTCGGGTAGTACGTGATGATCTCGCGCAGCCGGCCCGCCAGATCGTCGAACATGGCCGGGGTGGGGAAGTACGGGTTGCACGGGATGCAGAAGTCGATCGGTCCGACGCCTTCACCGCCCTCGCGCGTCAGCGCAGCCATCGACGGGCTGTGCGCTGCCGTGCTGCGGAAGAGTGAGGCGACGTTCCCGGCCATGAAACCTCCGTAGGGGGCGGGCCCGTTGGGGACGACCGGGCCCGACAGTTCTGGGTGGCCCGCGCGGGGGAGCACGGGCCGCCCTTACATACGGAGGCTGGGGTGGCGCTGTTCAACCGCTGAGAAATCGGTAAGAACTTGTGTGCCACCTGTGAAGGTGGGTCAGCTGAACGAGTGGATCGTCGTCGAGCGGTACGTCTGTCCCGGGCGCAGTGTCGTCGACGGGAACGACGGCTTGTTCGGCGAGTCCGGGAAGTGCTGCGTCTCCAGGCACAGGGCGTCACCCTGACGGTAGATCTTGCCACCCGTACCGACGAGCGTGCCGTCGAGGAAGTTCCCCGAGTAGAACTGCAGGCCAGGCTCGGTGGTCGCCATCTTGAGCGTACGGCCGGAGGAGGGGGCGCGGAGCGTCGCGATGTGCTCGGGTTCGGTCGTGGTCCCCTTGTCGAGCACCCAGTTGTGGTCCATGCCCTTGGCGTAGAGCAACTGCGGGTGCGCCTCGCGGATGTCCTCACCGATCCTCTTGGCCCGCCGGAAGTCGAAGGGGGACCCCACGACTGATTCCGGCTCACCCGTGGGGATCAAGCCGGAGTCGACGGGGAGGTAGTGGGAGGCGGCGATCTCCAGCTCGTGGTCGTGGGCCGAGCCGCTGCCCTCGCCCTCGAGGTTCCAGTAGACGTGGCTGGTGAGGTTGACGACCGTGGCCTTGTCGGTGGTGGCCTCGTAGTCGATGCGCCAGTCGCCCTGCTCGGTGAGGGTGTACGTGACGTTCACGTCGAGCGTGCCGGGGTGTCCCATCTCGCCGTCGACGCTCGTGCAGGACAGGTGGAGGCCGACGTCGGATCCCTTGGTGAACGGCTCGATGTCCCACACACGCTTGTCGAAGCCCTTGTCTCCGCCGTGCAGGCTGTTCGCGCCGTCGTTGACGGAGAGCTGGTGGCTCCTGCCGTCGAGGGTGTACTTGCCCTTGCCGATGCGGTTGCCGTACCGGCCGATCAGGGCGCCGAAGTAGGGGCTCTGGGCGACGTAGTCCTCGATGTTGTCGAAACCCAGGGAGACGTTCGCGTACCGGCCCTTGTCGTCCGGGATCTCCAGGGACTGCACGATCCCGCCGTACGACAGGACCGTCATGCGCGTGCCGCCGTTCGCCAGCGACCAGCTGTGGATCCTGGTTCCGTCGGCGAGCTTTCCGAAGAGCTTCTTCACGGGCTTCTGACTGCCTCCCTTGGCCTGATGTGCGGCTTCCGCGATGGAGACGGAGAGGGTGGAGGGCCCCGCCGTTGGGGCGGGGCCCTTCTCGCTCACGAACCGGACTTGCGCTTGTTCCACACGTCGAATCCGACCGCCGCCAACAGGGCCAGGCCCTTGATGACCTGCTGCCAGTCGGTGCCGACGCTGAGGAGGTTCATGCCGTTGTTGAGTACACCGAGGACGAGACCACCGATGATCGCGCCGAGGACGGTACCGACACCGCCGCTCATGGACGCGCCACCGATGAACGCCGAGGCGATCGCCTCGAGTTCGTAGTTCAGGCCCGCCTTCGGCGAGGCCGCGTTCAGACGGGCGGCGATCGCCAGACCCGCCAGGGCCGCGAGCGCGCCCATGTTCAGGAAGACCAGGAAGGTGACCTTCTTGTCCTTCACACCCGACAGTTTGGCCGCCGGCAGGTTGCCGCCGATCGCGTAGATGTGGCGGCCGAACACCGCGTTGCGCATGATGTAGCCGTAGCCGACCACCAGCGCGCCCAGGATCAGCAGCACGATCGGCGCACCCTTGTAGCTGGCGAGCAGCATCGTGACGACGAGTACCGAGGCGACGATCGCGACGATCTTGAGCAGGAAGAGGTTCAGCGGCACCACGTCCAGCGAGAACTCCTGCTGGCGCTTGCGGTCCCGGAACTCCTGGAGCACCACGAAGACGATCAGGACGAGGCCCAGCAGCAGCGTGATGTTGTGGTAGTTCGTGTCCGGGCCGGTCTCCGGCAGGAAGCCGTTGCCGATCTTCTGCAGACCGTCCGGGAAGGGGCCGAGGGTCTGCCCCTCCAGCAGGATCTCCGTCGCGCCGCGGAACACCAGCATTCCGGCGAGGGTGACGATGAACGAGGGTATGCCGAGATACGCGATGAAGAACCCCTGCGCCGCGCCGGCCGCCGCGCCCACCAGCAGGCACAGCACCAGGGCGAGTGGCCACGCCATGTGGTGCTGCACCGTCAGCACGGCCGCGAACGCGCCCACGAACGCCGTCAGTGACCCGACCGACAGGTCGATGTGACCCGCGATGATCACCAGCATCATGCCGATCGCGAGGATCAGGACGTAGCTGTTCTGCAGGATCAGGTTGGAGACGTTGCGCGGCAGCAGCAGGTCTCCGTCGGTCACGACCGCGAAGAAGGCGACGATCAGGCCGAGGGCGAGCAGCATGCCGTACTGGCGCATGTTGCGGCGCAGGCCGTCCAGCACCAGCTGCAGCAGGCCCCCGCCCGTGGCCCCTCCGGTCTTGCCCGGCGGCGCCGGGGCCGGGGTCTTGGCGGTCACATCCGTGCTCATCGGGTTACCTCTTTGTCCTTCGTCATCTGGCGCATCAGCGATTCCTGCGTGGCCTCGGCCCGCGAGAACTCACCGGTCAGCCGCCCGGCGGCCATGGTGTAGATGCGGTCGCACATGCCGAGCAGCTCGGGCAGTTCGGAGGAGATGAAGACGACCGCCTTGCCCTCGGCGGCCAGTTGGTCGATGACCGTGTAGATCTCGTACTTGGCGCCCACGTCGATGCCGCGGGTGGGCTCGTCCAGGATCAGCACCTCGGGACCCGCGAAGATCCACTTGCTGAGGACAACCTTCTGCTGGTTGCCGCCGGAGAGCCTGCCGACCGTCTCGAAGACGGTCGGCGTCTTGATGTTCATGGACTTGCGGAAGCGCTCGGAGACCTTCCGCTCCTCGTGCTCGTCGACCACACCGCGCCTCGCGACCTTGTCCAGGGCGGTCAGCGAGATGTTCCGGTTGATGTTGTCGATGAGGTTGAGGCCGTAGTGCTTGCGGTCCTCGGTGACGTAGGCGATTCCGTGCTCCACCGCCTCGGCCACGTGCCTCGTCCGGATCTCCTTGCCGTCCTTGAGGACCGTGCCGCCCGCGTACCGGCCGTACGCCCGCCCGAAGACGCTCATCGCGAGCTCGGTGCGGCCGGCGCCCATGAGGCCCGCGATACCGACGATCTCCCCGCGCCGCACGCTGAGCGACACGTCGTCGACGACCTTGCGCGTCTGGTCGATCGGGTGGTGCACGGTCCAGTTGCGGATCTCCAGGGCCGGCGCCGCCTTCGCCTCCGCCTCGTGGGGAGTGCGCTCGGGGAAGCGGTGGTCCAGGTCGCGGCCGACCATGCCGCTGATGATCCGGTCCTCCGTGGTCTCGGCCGACTTCACGTCGAGGGTCTCGATGGACCGCCCGTCGCGGATGATCGTCACCGAGTCGGCGACCTTGCGGATCTCGTTGAGCTTGTGGGAGATGATGATCGAGGTGATGCCCTGCTTCTTCAGCTCCAGGATGAGGTCCAGGAGCTTGCCGCTGTCCTCGTCGTTCAGCGCGGCGGTCGGCTCATCCAGGATGAGCAGCTTCACCTTCTTCGACAGGGCCTTCGCGATCTCCACGAGCTGCTGCTTGCCCACGCCGATGTCGGCGACGCGGGTCTCCGGGTGGTCGCTCAGGCCGACCCTGCGCAGCAGTTCACTGGCGTGCTTGAGGGTCTCGCGCCAGTCGATGAGCCCGCCCTTGGCGTGCTCGTTGCCGAGGAAGATGTTCTCCGCGAGGGAGAGGAAGGGCACCAGGGCCAGCTCCTGGTGGATGATCACGATGCCGTGTTCTTCGCTGGCCCTGATGTCCTTGAAGCTGCAGACCTCTCCGTCGAAGAGGATCTCCCCCTCGTAGGTGCCGTGGGGGTGGACGCCGGAGAGGACCTTCATGAGGGTCGACTTGCCGGCGCCGTTCTCACCGCATATGGCGTGGACCTCGCCCCGCTGGACGGTCAGGGTGACGTCCGACAGCGCTTTGACGCCGGGAAAGGTCTTGACGATCGAGCGCATTTCCAGGACGGGTCCCGCCATGGTCTTGCCTTCCAATCAGAGTGAATCGTCGGTCGGTGGCGGGCTGTTACTTCAGGTCGCTCGCCTTGATGTAGCCGGAGTCGACGACGGTCTTCTGGTAGTTGGTCTTGTCGACGGCGACCGGCGTGAGCAGGTAGGCCGGGACGACCTTCGCGCCGTTGTCGTAGGTCTTGGTGTCGTTGACCTCGGGCTTCTTGCCGTTCAGCGCGTCGTCGACCATGGTCGAGGCGACCTTGGCGAGCTCACGGGTGTCCTTGTAGACGGTCATCGCCTGCTGGTCCGCGATGATCGACTTCACCGAGGCGACCTCGGCGTCCTGGCCGGTGACGACCGGCAGCGGCTTGCTCGCGGAGCCGTAGCCGTCCGACTTCAGCGCCGAGATGATGCCGATGGAGATGCCGTCGTACGGCGAGAGCACGGCGTCGACCTTGCCGCTCTTGTACGACTTGGTGAGGATGTCGTCCATGCGGCGCTGCGCGGTGGCGCCGTCCCAGCGGAGCGTGGTGACCTTGGTCAGCTCCGTCTGGCCGGACTTGACGACGAGCTGCTTCTTGTCGATGTACGGCTGCAGGACGTTCATCGCGCCCTGGAAGAAGTAGCGCGTGTTGTTGTCGTCGTTGGAGCCGGCGAAGAGCTCGAGGTTGAACGGGCCCTTCTTGGAGCCGTCCTTCAGGCCGAGCTTCTCGACGATGTAGCTGCCCTGGAGCTCGCCGACCTTCTCGTTGTCGAACGACGCGTAGTAGTCGACGTTCTTGGTGCCGAGGATGAGGCGGTCGTAGGAGATCACCGGGATCTTGGCGTCGGCGGCCTGCTGGAGCACGTTGTTCATCGACTTGTTGTCGATCGCCGCGACGATCAGGGCCTTCACGCCCTGCGTGATCAGGTTCTCGATCTGCGAGACCTGCTGGTCCGGGTCGTCCTCGCCGTAGACCAGCTTGGTCTTGTAGCCCTTGGACTGGAGGTCCTTGACGACGTTGTTGCCGTCCGCGATCCAGCGCTCGGAGGACTTGGTCGGCATCGCGATGCCGATGGTGCCGCCCTTGGCGCTGCCCCCGGAGTCATCGCTGCCGCCCTCGCTGTCCTGTCCACAGGCGGAGAGGGTGAGGGCGAGGGAGGCGGCCGTGGCGATGGCGGCGAGCGCTGCTTTGCGAGTGCGCATGATCATCTTCCTTGATGTGTGTGACCGGGCTCGGTCTGCGATGCGCGGTTGCTCCGAAGGGCGGTGCGGGTAAAGACCGAGAAAGAAGTGTGTCGGATTCTGTGCGGCTGCGTCGTCTTTTGTGAAGAGGGCGTGTTCGGAACGTTATGAGGGCGTGTCGAACCGGTTGAGCGCACCCGGCAGCCGGGACCCCAGCGGCGCCATGTCCCCGTCGGCTCCGTGCCGCGCGAGCAGGTCCAGGGCGAGCCGGCCGCGCCGCACCCGCTCCTTGGCCGTGGCCAGCGTCAGGTCGCGCATGTGGTGCCCGTACGGGTAGATCCCGGGGGCCTTCGACAGGCCGAACTTCAGGTAGAGCGGTGCGCCGCGCCGGATCAGCTCGGCGAGCTCGTACATCCGCACGTAGCCGCCGAGATCGTCGGGGGCCTCGATGTACATGTCCATGGGGGCGCCCGACACCCGGCGGATCTCGGTGAGGTGATCGAGCGTCAGGTCGCTCGGCACGTTGACCGAGTCGGCGCCGAGGTTCTCGTACACGGCGTACGCGGCCGGGTTGACCGGACCGATCAGCGCGGACACCTTCAAGGTCGTGTCGGCGGGGATGATCCCGGCCACGCGCGCCCGGTGCAGCGTCCACAGCACGCCCTCGTCGGCGACGAGCAGGCACTTGACGCCCAACTCCGTCGCGCGGATCGCGTCCTCCACGCACCCGGCCACGGCGTCGTGGCCACGGGCGCGCAGGCCCGCCCCGCGCGAGTCGGTACGGGTGGAGCCGCCGATGTCCCACGTGCCGCGCGGCCCCGTGAACAGGCAGAGCTCGATGTCGCGTTCGCCGGTGGCCTCGACCATCTCGGTGATCTCGGCGTCGGTCAGCATCCACACGCCGGAGCCCTGGCTGATCCGGTGGATCGGCACGTCGAGACGCGAGGCCTCCTTGAGGATCACGGCCAGCGCCTCGGGCCCCTCGCAGGAGGGGACCTCGGTGCGCCAGCGGCCGCCTCCGGGGAAGGTGTGCGGCGAGGCGTCGGCGGGGGACAGGTCGGGCGCGCCCAGGCCGAGCGCGGCGAGCGCCTGCTCGCCGGGTCGACGGGCTGACGTGGCGGAAGCGTCGGTCGTCACAATCTGTCCTTCATGTTCGGTATTTCGGACGGAGTTCGTGGCTCAGGGTGCACGTGGCGTTGGGTGTACGCCGGTACGAGGCGTCAGGGTCCCCGTACCGGCGTACGGCTCAGGGGAGGGACGGCCGCAGCAGGACCTTTCCGACCTTCGGGTCGCCGGATCCCACCAGCTCGATGGCGTGCGGGAACTCGGCGAGCGGCAGCTCGTGCGTCACCATCGGCAGCGGATCGAGCAGACCCGCCCCGAAGACCCGCACCGTGTGCGCCCAGGCGTCCGGCGGTGCCCCGAAGACGGTGTGCACCTCCAGCTGCCGTACGACGAGATCGGTGGGGTCGAGGCCGTCGGCACCCGGCGCCGGGATCCCCGTGAGGACCAGACGCCCGCCGCGCCGCAGCAGGGCGGCGGCGGTGCGCGCCGCGTCCGCGGACCCGGCCGTCTCGATCACGACGTCGAAGTCGTCCGGGAGCTCCTGGTCCTTGGTACGGAAGTCCGTGGCACCGAACTCCCGCGACATCGCCGCACGGTCCGGACGCGTGCCGACGACCAGCAGCTCGGCCGGCGAACCCGCCTTCAGGAACTGAACGGCGAACATCCCGAGCGTTCCGGTGCCCACGACCGCCACCCGCTCGCCGGGCCGGGCGTTCGCCTTGAGCGCCGCGGCCGCGATGCAGGCGGCCGGCTCCAGCAGAGCGGCGGCCGTCAGATCGCAGTCGTCCGGCAGGACGTGCAGCAGGCGGGCGGGGAGCGTCAGCGTGGTGGCCATCGCCCCGGGCTGGGTGAACCCGGTCTCCTCGTACCCGGCCGTGCACAGCGTGGTCTCGCCCGCGTGGCACCGGTCGCAGACCTGGCAGTTCCGGAAGCCCTCACCGACGACCTTGCGACCCACAAGAGTCGAAGGCACACCAGCCCCGACCGCCTCGACCGTCCCGGACCACTCGTGCCCCGGAGTCAGCGGATACCGGACATAACCCTCCGGCCGGTTGCCCTGGAAGACCTCGCGGTCACTGCCACAGATCCCCGAGGCGTGCACACGGACCAGCGCCTCGCCGGCCTCCGGCTGCCTCGGCTCGTGCGGGACGAGCCGGTGCTCGCCCGGTGCTTCGATGACGACTGCGGTACTCACTGCGCCCCCTCCCCGTAGGACCTGTAGGACCGACGGATGCTCACTTGCTGCCCTTGGGCTTGCGCTGCTCCCAGCCCTCGGCCCACAGGTCGAACCGGGCCTGCTGCTGCGGGAACTCGGCCGCCGCGTCCACGTCCAGCTCGACCCCGAGACCGGGCTCGTGGGAGAGGTGGAAGCAGCCGTCCTCGGGGTTCACCTGGGGGGCGCCCTTGATGACCTTCTTGATCTCCGCGTCGGCGAAGTCGTTGAAGTGCTCGAGTATCTTGAAGTTCGGGGAGGTGAAGCCGACCTGGAGCGAGGCGGCGGTCAGGACGGGCCCGCCCACGTTGTGCGGGGCGACGAGCATGTAGTGGGCCTCGGCGGTTGCGGCCAGCTTGCGCGTCTCCCAGATACCGCCGATGTGACCGACGTCCGGCTGGATGATGTCGACGGCCTGGCTCTCGAAGAGCTCCCGGAACTCGATCCGGTCGTGGATGCGCTCACCCGTGGCGACCGGCATCTCGACCTTCGCGGCCACCTTCTCCAGCGCCTTCAGGTTCTCCGGCGGCACCGGCTCCTCCAGCCAGGCCGGCTTGAACGGGGCGAGGTCCTTGGCGAGGCGTACGGCGGTGGCGGGGGAGAAACGGCCGTGCATCTCGAGCATCAGCTCGGCGTCGGGGCCGATGGCGTCGCGGACGGCCTCGATCAGGGAGACGGCGTACAGGCTCTGCTCGTGGTCGAGCTCGAAGTGCCCGGTGCCGAAGGGGTCGATCTTGAGCGCCTTGTACCCGCGCTCCATGACCGCCCGCGCGGCCTTGTGGTAGGCCTCGGGCGTCCGCTCCGTCGTGTACCAGCCGTTGGCGTACGCCTTGACCTTGTCGGTGACCTTGCCGCCGAGAAGCTGCCAGACGGGGACGCCCAGGGCCTTGCCCTTGATGTCCCAGCAGGCCATCTCGATCACGGCGATGCCGGACATCACGATCTCGCCGGCCCGACCGTAGTCGCCGTACTTCATGCGGCGGACCAGATCCTCGACAGCGAACGGGTCCGACCCGAGAATGTGGTTGGCCTCTGCCTCGTGCAGATAGCCGAGCAGCGCGTCGGTGTGGCCCAGCATCCGGGTCTCGCCGACGCCGGTGAGCCCCTCGTCGGTGTGCACCTGGACGTAGGTCAGGTTGCGCCACGGCGTCCCTACCACGTGCGTGCTGATTCCCGTGATGCGCACGTTAGCTACTCCCTGTACTTTTCGGTCTGTTCGAAATATCGTCACGTGTTCGAAATGCTGGCGCGACAGTAAGGACGACGCGGTCGGGGTGTCAATGGGTCGAGCGGTCGAACGCATAACGGTTTTGATGCGTCGGCGGGGATGGCGGAGGCGGCGGGGTTGGCGGGGAATGGTCCGGGCTGTCCTCGCCCCCGTGCGCCGGAACGTGAGATTCATGCACAACTTTCACACCTTCACCCGGGAACGTCACCGGTGTGGAACTTAATCTTCCGGCGTCATGGACTACTGCCACCCGTGCCAACGGCACCTCAATGGCGCCCTGGCTTGCCCGGGGTGCGGCACATCGGCCGAAGCGTGCCGGGAGCACGCGGGCTCGTTGTCCGAGTGGCACGATGCGGCCGCGGACGACCGCGGCGAAGCGCACGACGACGGCAGGCCCGAGGCCGACGGACGTCGGGCCCGGTCCCGGAACCGTGGACGCGGCGTGCGGGGCGGCCGGCGGGACCGGCGCGCGGCGCTGCACCGGCGCCGTCGCCGACGGGTCCTGATGATCGGGACGGGGTTGTTGCTCGCCGCTGGTGGGCTGAGTCTCGCGGAGCTCGGCAAGGAGGCTCCGTCGTCGGAGCCGAACGCCGCCACCGCGGAGGACGCCCCCGCCGGCTCACCGACGGCCTCGTCGGACGGTTCCCCGGGGGCCGGCGGCAGAGCGGGGGGATCGGCCGGCGCCGACGGGGACTCGCCGGACGAGTCGCCGTCTCCCTCGGCCTCGAAGTCGAAGAAGCCCAAGGAGGGGGACCGGGACAAGCCCAAGGACCCCTCGGGCAACACGACGGCGAGCCCCACGTCCTCGGCTCCCGCCC
>NZ_VJZC01000169.1 GCF_009377185.1 Streptomyces spongiae | reverse complement strand
GCCCGCCCCCGCCCGGCCACCGCACAGGAGGCCCTGCGGGAACTGGCGGCGGGCAACCTCCGCTGGCGCACCTACCGCGAGCGGCACCCCGACGAGACGCCCGCCGTGCGCCAGGCCCTGGTGTCGAGTCAGCATCCCTTCGCCCTCGTGCTCGGCTGCATCGACTCCCGCGTGCCGCCGGAGCTGGTGTTCGACCAGGGCCTCGGTGATCTGATGACCGTACGCTCGGCGGGCGAGGTGCTCGACGAGGCCGTGCTCGGCAGCGTCGCGTACGGGGCGCTCGAACTGGGCATCCCCCTGATCCTGGTGCTCGGGCACCAGTCGTGCGGCGCCGTGAAGGCCGCGGTCCAGGCGGACCAGACGGGCGAGGGACTGCCCGCCCACATCCAGTACCTGGCCGACCAGATCAAGCCGGCCATCGACCACGGCATGGAGGGCGACGCGCGGATAGCCGCGACCATCGACGCCAACGTCGAGCTCGTACGCTCCCGGCTCGCGGCCGAGCCCGATCTCGCCGCGAAGGTGGACGCGGGCGAGCTGCTCATAGTCGGCGCCCGCTACGACCTGACCACCCAGCGGGTCAACCGGGTCGGCTGACTCCCGACGGCTGAATCCCGACGGCGGCCCCGGCCTCCGGTCCCGGTCCCGGCCGAGCGCCGGAGGCCGGGGCCGCCGTGTCGTGTCAGCGGGCGACCAGCGTGATCTCCTGCTCCTCCTTCGCGTGGAAGTACGGCAGGAGGAGCAGGCCGGCGTGCGGGCGCAGCTCCATCACGGTGGCCTGCACGAGGGCGGGGCCGGGTCGGTACCCGTCGGCCGGACCCCCGCCGTGGCAGATCGCGCGGCCGATACAGCGGTGCGTCCGGATGCCGACCCTGCCCGTGTTCTTCCACGAGTGCAGGGCACCGTCGCAGATGGCGCGCGTGCCGCCGACGGACTGCTGGTCGCCGTCCTGCTGGATCGAGGACGACACGAAGACGGGGCCGCGGGCGGCCACGCAGCGGTACGTACCGGACAGGGTGATCTTGCCGTCGTCGGCCACGCGGCCGGTGGCGGCGATCGTCACGGTCTCGTGCGGCTCGGGTGCGGCCTGCGCGGAGGGAGCGCTGAGGACCAGCAGCGCGGAGCCCATGGCCGCGCCGACGACCTGGGAGAACGACATCGGTATACCTCCTTGAACGGGTACGTTCAGAGGTATCCGCCCGGCACGCGCCCGCCCGTCTTCGTCACCCCTTGGTCGGCGAGCCGACTCGTCCGTCTCCAGCACAGCGGCCCTTCCGGGGCACCTGCCGTCTCCGGGATGTCAGTGTCGTGTCACAGGACGTCCGGGTGGTGTCACGCTTCCTCGACATGCCTTGGCGACGGGTGCCCGGCGCGCGCATGGTCGGTGGTACTGCACCATCCGATGTGCAGCATCCGATGTGGAGGCGCGCCATGTGTTCCCACCAGTCCCAGTGCCCCTCGGCCGACGGCCAGGACCGCGACGCGCACATCGTCGCCTTCCACCCCGAGCAGGGCTGGAACCTGCTGTGCAACGGGGTCATCGTCTTCGACGACACGGGTGAGATCCTGCCCGACGGCAGCGTGGTCGCTCCGCTCAGGGTGCCGGTTAACGAGCTTACTGTCGCTGCGTAACGCTCCGTGGGCGGGCGGTTGTATGCCTGCGGGTCGGTGGGGGCTTGTCGCGCAGTTCCCCGCGCCCCTGACGGGGCACGGTACGGCACCCGAATTCGGCAACGCCCCCTCAACTACTGCAGTACCGCGAAGCCGTCGAGTTCGACCAGAGCCTGGTCGTCCCACAGGCGTACGACCCCGATGACCGCCATCGCCGGATAGTCGGGGCCGGCCAACCTCCGCCAGATGAGGCCGAGTTCGGCGGCGTGAGTGCGGTAGTCGGACACGTCGGTGGCGTAGACCGTGACGCGGGCGAGGTCGGCCGGGGTGCCGCCGGTGGCCTCCAGGGCCGTCAGCAGATTGGTGAGCGCCCGCTCGAACTGCTCCGGGAGGGTGTCGCCGACGACCTTGCCGTCGGTGTCGAGCGCGGTCTGGCCCGCCAGGAAGACCACCCGGGACCCCGTGGCGACCACCGCGTGGGAGAAGCCCGTGGGCGGGGACAGCTCGGGCGGGTTGACGCGCTCGGCGCTCATGAGGCGGACACCTCCCTTGCCGATTCCCCTGCCTCCTCTGTCTCCCACTGCTTCGCCAACTCCTTCGCGATGATGTCGCGTTGGACCTCGCTCGCCCCCTCGTAGACCCGGGGTGCCCTCACCTCCCGATAGAGGTGTTCCAGGAGGTGGCCGCGGCGCAGAGCGCGGGCGCCGTGGAGCTGGACCGCCGCGTCCACGACGTACTGGGCGGTCTCGGTGGCGAGCAGCTTGGCCATGGCGGCGCGCCTCGGGACGTCGGGGGCCCCTTCGTCGTACGCCGTCGCCGCCGCGTACACCATGAGACGTGCCGCCTCCGTCCGTACGGCCATCTCGGCGACCTGGTGCGACACCGTCTGAAGGTCCCTCAACTTGCCACCGAAGGCTTCCCGTTCGGCCGTGTGCGCGAGCGTGGCGTCCAGGGCGGCCTGGGCCATGCCGACCGCGAAGGCGCCCACGCTCGGCCGGAAGAGGTTCAGGGTGCCCATGGCGACCCGGAACCCTCGGTCGGGCTCGCCGAGGACGTCGTCCGCCGTGACGGGTACCGCGTCGAAGGCGAGGGCGCCGATGGGGTGCGGGGAGAGCATGTCGAGGGCGGTGCCGGTGAGGCCGGGGCGGTCGGCGGGGACGAGGAAGGCGGTGACGCCACGGGCACCCGTGGCGGGGGTGGTGCGGGCGAAAACCGTGTAGAAGTCGGCCTCGGGGGCGTTGGAGATCCAGCACTTCTCCCCCGTGAGCCGCCAGCCGTCCGGACTGCCCGGTCCGTCCGGCTCCGCCCGCAGGGCCAGCGCCGCCGCGTCCGAGCCCGCTCCCGGCTCGCTCAGCGCGAAGGCCGCCACCACCGTGCCCGCCCTCACCCCGGGCAGCCAGCGGGCGCGCTGCGCGTCGGTGCCGTACGTGTGCACCGGATGGGCGCCCAGGCCTTGCAGGGCGAGCGCGGTCTCGGCCTCCGTGCAGGCGTACGCGAGGGACTCCCGCATCAGACACAGGTCGAGCGCGCCGGAGGTGAACAGCCGCTCCAGCAGGCCCAGTTGGGCGAGCTCCGCGACGAGTGGGCGGTTGACGCGGCCCGGCTCGCCCTTCTCCGCGAGGGGCAGCAGCCGCTCCGCCGCCAGCGCGCGCAGTTCGGCACACCAGGCGAGTTGTGCGGGTTCGAGCGAGAATGCGGTCATCGCCGGTCCTCTCACCTGGAAGGTCACCTGAAGAGCCATCTGAAGAGTCACCTGAAGGGCGGGTCCCCATCGACGGTATCGCGGACCGTTGACTGTCGTCACCAACACGATACGCTCCTGATGCGAGCCCACCACTACAAAGGGGGCGAACCGCCATGGAGACCAAGGACCCCGGCGAGGGCGTACGGCCGACGGTCTCGGCCCACGCGGACAGTTTCGCCCGCGACCACCTCCCACCCCCCGGTCAGTGGCCCGAGCTCACCTTCGACCTGCCCGAGCTGCGCTACCCGGCCCGCCTCAACTGCGCCGCCGAACTGCTCGGCACGGCCGATCCCGGGCGCCCCGTGTTCCACACCCCCTCGGGGACCACCTGGACGTACGGCGAGCTCCGCGCCCGGGTCGACCGCGTCGCGCATGTCCTGACCGGCACCCTCGGCGTCGTCCCCGGCAACCGGGTGCTCCTGCGCGGTCCCACCACCCCGTGGCTCGCGGCCTGCTGGCTGGCGGTGCTCAAGGCGGGCGCGGTCGCCGTCACCGTACTGGCGCAAGCGCGTCCGCACGAGCTGGCGACGATGTGCGCGATCGCCCGGGTGGACCAGGCGCTGTGCGACGTCCGGTCGGTGGACGACCTCGCCAAGGCCGAGGTGCCCGGGCTGCGGATCACGACGTACGGCGGTGACACGCCGGACGACCTGCTGCGGCTGCCCGCGCCCGGCGAACCGTTCGAGGCCGTCGGCACCGCCGCCGACGACATAGCCCTGATCGCGTTCACGTCCGGCACGACCGGCCGTCCCAAGGGGTGCCTGCACTTCCACCGCGATGTGTTGGCCATAGCGGACACCTTCTCGAAGCATGTGTTGAAGCCACACCAAGAGGACGTCTTCGCGGGCAGTCCGCCCCTCGGGTTCACCTTCGGGCTCGGCGGGCTCGTCGTCTTCCCGATGCGGGTGGGCGCCAGTGCCCTGTTGCTGGAACAGGCGGGGCCACCGCAGTTACTGCCCGCGATCGCCGAGCACCGGGTGTCGGTGCTGTTCACCGCGCCGACGGCGTACCGGGCGATGCTGGGCGAGCTCGACGGGCACGACGTCTCGTCCTTGAGGCGCTGTGTCTCGGCGGGCGAGAACCTGCCGGCGGCCACCTGGCAGGCGTGGCACGAGCGCACCGGGCTGCGGATCATCAACGGCATCGGCGCCACCGAGCTGCTGCACATCTTCATCTCGGCGGCCGACGAGCACATCAGGCCCGGCACGACGGGCGTTCCCGTACCGGGGTGGCACGCGCGCGTGCAGGACGAGAACGGCTCTCCCGTGCCGGACGGCGAGCCCGGGCTGCTGGCGGTGCGCGGGCCGGTGGGCTGCCGGTACCTCGCCGATCCGCGGCAGCGGGAGTACGTGCGGGGCGGCTGGAACGTCACCGGGGACACCTACGTCCGCGAGCCCGACGGCTACTTCCGCTATGTGGCCCGCGCGGACGACATGATCATCTCGGCCGGCTACAACATCGCGGGCCCGGAGGTCGAGGACGCCCTGCTGCGCCACCCGGACGTGGTCGAGGCGGCGGTGGTGGGGCGGCCGGACGCGGCGCGAGGTCAGGTCGTCGTGGCGTACGCGGTCCTGGGGGCGGGCGCGCCGCGGGACGCGGAGGCGCTGCGCGCGTTCCTGAAGACCGAACTGGCGCCCTACAAGTGCCCGCGGGAGATCATTTTCCTGGACGTACTGCCACGCACCGCGACCGGGAAACTCCAGCGGTTCCGGCTGCGCACCGGCGGCGACCAGCGGGACGGCCGACGGGACGGCCGGCAGTGACGACCAGCAGTGACGACCAGCACCAGTGACGTTGAAGATCTAAAATGATCAACGTGTCCGAGCAGCACGCCCCCCGCTCCCTCATCGTGACCTTCTACGGCGCGTACGGCCGCTCCGTGCCCGGTCCGGTGCCCGTCTCCGAGTTGATCCGTCTCCTCGCCGCGGTCGGTGTCGACGCGCCCTCCGTCCGGTCGTCCGTGTCCCGGCTGAAGCGGCGCGGGCTGCTCGTGCCGGCCCGCACCGCGACCGGGGCGGCCGGGTACACGCTGTCGCCGGAGGCGCGGCAGCTGCTCGACGACGGCGACCGGCGCGTGTACGCCACCGAGCCGCCCCCTCAGGACGAGGGCTGGGTGCTGGCCGTGTTCTCCGTGCCGGAGCCGGAGCGGCAGAAACGGCATGTGCTGCGCTCCCGGCTGGCGGGGCTCGGCTTCGGCACGGCGGCCCCCGGGGTGTGGATCGCGCCGGCCCGCCTGTACGAGGAGACCCGGCACAGCCTTCAGCGGCTGCGGCTCGACCCGTACGTGGACCTGTTCCGCGGTGATCACCTGGGCTTCGCGGCGACGGCCGAGTCGGTGGCCCGCTGGTGGGACCTCGCCGCGATCGCCAAGGAGCACGAGGCGTTCCTCGACCGCCACGCGCGGGTGCTGCACGACTGGGAGGGCCGGGAGGACACGCCCGCCGAGGAGGCGTACCGCGACTACCTGCTGGCGCTCGACACATGGCGCCACCTGCCGTACGTGGACCCCGGGCTGCCGTCCGCCCTGCTCCCCGCCGACTGGCCGGGGACGCGCTCGTCGGCTGTCTTCCGGGCCCTGCACGAGCGGCTGAGGAACGCGGGAGCAAACTTCGCGGGAGTGGATCAAACACCCGGAGTGATCCGGTAAACGCGCTTCCGGTTACGATTTGATGGACTCAGGGAACCCTTAGAGTTCTCCTCTCGTGTTCTCAGAATTCTTACTTAGCATCGTGACGCATGAGTCTGATGCGCAATCTGAACCGGGCGCTCACCGCCACCACCGGCCTCCAGGTCCGCAAGGCCGCCCCGGCCGCCACGCCCGACCGGCCGAAGAAGACCGCGGTCCCCCAGCCTGCCGCGAAGAGGCCCACGGCGGTGTACCGATGTCCGGGTCCCGAGGACCTCGCGACGGACCGGCTGCTGCGGCAGCCGGTCTTCATCATGTCTCCGGTGCGTTCCGGTTCCACGCTGCTGCGGATGCTGCTGAACGCGCACTCACGGCTGCACTCCCCGCACGAGCTGCACATACGGCGCCTCGAGGTCGACTACGGCAGCAAGCTGTCGCAGAAGGCCATGAGCGCCCTCGACCTGGAGCGCGGCGACCTGGAGCACCTGCTGTGGGACCGGGTCATGCACCGCGAGCTGGTGAGGTCGGGCAAGGACTTCATCGTCGAGAAGACGCCCAGCAACGCGTTCGTCTACCAGCGCATCAAGGACTGCTGGCCCGACGCCCGCTTCGTCTTCCTGCTGCGCCACCCCGTCTCCATCGCCCAGTCCTGGCACGAGGGCGACCCCGACAAGCGCACGTACGAAGAGGCCGCGGCCGACGCCCTGCGCTACATGAAGGCCGTCGAGAGGGCCCGCGAGGGCATCACCGGCGGGCACACCGTGCGCTACGAGGACATCACCGCCGACCCTGAGAAGGAGATGCGGCGGCTGTGCCTGTTCCTCGACGTCGACTTCGAGCCGTCGATGCTGGACTACGGCAGGAAGGACGACGCCCAGGTGGTCAAGGGCCTCGGTGACTGGCGGGACAAGATCAGGAGCGGCACGGTCCAGGCCGGCCGCGCACTGCCCGGCGAGGACGAGATCCCGGAGATCCTCCGGCCCATGTGCACGGCATGGGGTTACAGCGAGTGAAGCCGCACGCCGAAATCGCAGAGGTCTGGCCGCGCGACGGACGCATCAGGCTCGTGGGACGCATCCACGGACACTCCGGCGAAGGCGCGTGGACGCTCGTCCTCACCCGCCGCGCCCACTCCGACCAGCGTCTGCGCTACGACGCCCACGTCAAGGGCGACCGCTTCGAGGGCGAACTGCCCATCGCCGACCTCACCACGGCCGACCACGCGGCCGTCGAGGAGTGGGACATCCACCTCAGCGACGGCGAGACGGAACTGCGCGCCGGGCGTCGGCTCGACGACATCCGCGGTAAGAAAAAGATCTTCGTGTACCCGGAGCAGCACACCGGGAACATCGGTGTGCGCCCCTACTACACGGTCAAGGACAACCTGTCCCTGGAGTGCCGTACGGGAGGCGCGGCATGAGTGGCCGCCGCCCCCACCCCAGGGTCCGCTATCTCCTGCTCCACGCCTACGGCCGCGGCGGCACGATCCGTACGGTGATGAACCAGGCCAACTCCCTCGTGGCCGCCGGCTGGGACGTCGAGATCGTGAGCGCGGTGCGCCGCCGGGACGACATCCAGTTCCCGCTCGACCCGCGCGTCACCGTGTCCACGATCGTCGACCTGCGCGAGGCCGCGTACACCCCTCCGTCGGGCCTCGCGGACCGCTGGCGCGACCGCCGCCGCGGCAGGCTCCTCGACGCGCCCCCGCGGTACATCCCGGCGGGCGAGTTCGGCTACCGCTACTTCAACCGGTACGTCGAGGACCGACTCATCGCCTACATGCGCGCGTTGACCGACGGCGTCCTCGTCACCACCCGCCCCGCACTCAACTTCCTGGCAGCCCTGCACGCCACGAACGGCGTGGTCCGCGTCGCGCAGGAGCACATGAACCACGGCACCCACAAGCGGGACGTGCAGCAGCGCATCCGGGAGACCTACCCCCGCTTCGACGCGGTCGCCGTGCTCACCGAACGGGACCGCGACGAGTACGAGGAACTGCTGCCCGGCACCCGGGTGGTGCGCATCCCCAACGCCGTGCACTCGCTGGACCAGGTACCCGCACGACCGCAGTCGAAGATCGCGGTGGCGGCCGGGAGGCTCTTCCCGCAGAAGGGCTTCGACATGCTGATCCCGGCCTGGGCGAAGCTTGTGGAAACTTTTCCCGACTGGCAGTTGAGGATCTACGGAAGCGGCGAGAAGAAAGCGGAACTTCGCATTCTGATCGAGGAACACCACCTCTACAATCACGTGTTCCTGATGGGTCACACCGACCGCCTGGACGACGAACTGGCCAAGGCCTCGTTCTACGTGCTGAGTTCACGCTTCGAGGGACTGCCGATGGTGATGATCGAAGCCATGAGCCACGCGCTTCCCGTGGTGAGCTTCGACTGTCCGACCGGTCCCGCCGACGTCCTCACACACGGGATCGACGGTCTGCTGGTACCGCCGGAGGACCCGGACGCGCTCGCCGACGCGATGGCCAGGCTGATGGCCGACGAGAAGCTGCGCGCGGACATGGGGGTCGCCGCGGTGCTCACGGCCGCCTCGTACGGCCCGGACGCCGTGCACCCGCGCTGGGAAGCGCTCTTCACCGACCTCCACGGACAACGGCACGCGACCGCCGGTGCCGCGAAAGGACAGCACGCATGACCACCACCCCCAGGGCTCAGGGAGCCACCGTCTGGCTCACCGGGCTGCCGAGCGCGGGCAAGACCACCATCGCCCGCGTCCTCGCCGGGCGCCTGCGGTCGGAGGGACACCGCGTGGAGGTCCTCGACGGTGACGAGATACGCCGCTTCCTCTCCGCCGGCCTCGGCTTCTCCCGCGAGGACCGCCACACCAACGTGCAGCGCATCGGCCTGGTCGCCGAGGTACTCGCGCGCAACGGCGTCCTCGCCGTCGTCCCCGTCATCGCCCCGTACGCCGACAGCCGCGAGGCCGTGCGCAAGCGCCACGACGCGAGCGGGACGCCGTACTTCGAGGTGCACGTGGCGACCCCGGTGGAGGTCTGCTCCGAACGTGACGTGAAGGGCCTGTACGCGCGCCAGGCCGCGGGCCGGCTCAAGGGCCTGACCGGCGTCGACGACCCGTACGAGGCGCCGGTCGACCCGGCGCTGGTCCTTCAGACGCAGAACCAGACGCCGCAGGAGTCGGCGGACGCGGTGCACGCGGTGCTGGCGGCGAGGGGACTGGCATGACGGCCGAGCTCACGGAACGGACCTACGCTCTCTCGCACCTGGACGCGCTGGAGTCCGAGGCGGTGCACATCTTCCGCGAGGTGGCGGGCGAGTTCGAACGGCCGGTGATCCTGTTCTCCGGCGGCAAGGACTCCATCGTCATGCTCCACCTCGCACTGAAGGCCTTCGCCCCCGCCGCAATCCCCTTCTCGCTCCTCCACGTCGACACCGGGCACAACTTCCCCGAGGTCATCGACTACCGGGACCGCACGGTCGACAAGCACGGCCTGCGGCTGCACGTCGCGTCCGTGCAGGACTACATCGACCGGGGAGTGCTGCGTGAACGCCCGGACGGGACGCGCAACCCCCTGCAGACCGTGCCGCTGACCGAGAAGATCCAGGACGAGAAGTTCGACGCGGTCTTCGGCGGTGGGCGACGGGACGAGGAGAAGGCGCGGGCGAAGGAGCGGGTGTTCTCGCTGCGCGACGAGTTCTCCCAGTGGGACCCGCGCCGCCAGCGCCCCGAACTGTGGCAGCTCTACAACGGCCGCCACGCACCCGGCGAGCACGTCCGCGTGTTCCCGCTCAGCAACTGGACCGAGCTGGACGTGTGGCAGTACATCGCCCGCGAGGACATCGAACTGCCGCAGATCTACTTCGCCCACCAGCGCGAGGTGTTCCGGCGGGCCGGCATGTGGCTCACCGCCGGTGACTGGGGCGGCCCCAAGGACGGCGAGAACGTCGAGAAGCGCCTCATCCGCTACCGGACCGTGGGTGACATGTCCTGCACGGGCGCGGTCGACTCCGACGCGACCACGCTGGACGCCGTGATCGCCGAGATCGCCGCCTCCCGGCTCACCGAGCGCGGCGCGACCCGCGCCGACGACAAGCTGTCCGAGGCCGCGATGGAAGACCGCAAGCGCGAGGGGTACTTCTAAGCATGACCACCATCAATACGCCCGCCATCGACACGACCGCCATCGACACGCTGCGGTTCGCGACGGCCGGGTCGGTCGACGACGGCAAGTCCACGCTCGTCGGACGGCTGCTGCACGACTCCAAGTCGGTCCTCGCCGACCAGTTGGAGGCCGTCGAACACGCCTCCCGCAACCGTGGCCAGGACGCCCCCGACCTGGCCCTCCTCACCGACGGTCTGCGGGCCGAGCGGGAGCAGGGCATCACGATCGACGTGGCCTACCGCTACTTCGCCACACCCCGTCGCCGCTTCATCCTCGCCGACACACCCGGCCATGTGCAGTACACCCGCAACATGGTCACCGGCGCCTCCACGGCCGAACTGGCGATCGTCCTGGTCGACGCGCGCAACGGCGTGGTCGAGCAGACGCGTCGGCACGCCGCCGTGGCCGCGCTGCTCCGGGTCCCGCACGTGGTCCTGGCCGTGAACAAGATGGACCTCGTCGGGTACGAGGAGCAGCGGTTCGACCGGATCGTCCAGGACTTCGCGGGCCACGCCGAGGAGTTGGGCCTGCCGGGCTTCACCCCGATCCCGGTGTCGGCGCTCGTCGGTGACAACGTGGTCGAGCGTTCGGCGCACATGGACTGGTACGCCGGCCCGGCCCTGCTGGAGTTCCTGGAGACCGTCCCCGTGGGCGCCGAGAACGTCGATGCCCCGGCGCGCTTCCCCGTCCAGTACGTGATCCGGCACGACGAAGTCCGGTACTACGCGGGCCAGTTGGTCTCCGGCGCGCTGCGCGTGGGCGATCGGGTGACGGTCCAGCCGTCCGGCGAGACGTCGGAGATCACCGGTATCGACGCGCTCGGCACCCCTGTGGAGGTGGCGTACGCGCCGCAGTCGATCACCGTGCGCCTGGCGGACCAGCGGGACGTCTCGCGCGGCGACATGATCACCGCAGGCGCGTCCGCCGACGCGCCGACGCTGACGCGGGACGTGCGGGCCGCCGCCTGCCACCTGGCCGAACGGCCGTTGCGGGTCGGCGACCGCGTGCTGGTCCGGCACACCACGCGGACAGCGAAGGCGATCGTGAGGGACCTGGGCGGCGCGACGGAGCTGTGCGCCAACGACCTGGGCCGGATCACCCTGCGCACCGCCGAGCCGCTGGCGCTCGACGACTACGCGGACGTACGCCGCACGGGAGCGTTCATCCTCGTCGATCCGGCGGACGGGGCTACGCTGACGGCCGGGATGGCCGACCTGTCGTAAGTCCTCGTAAGTCCTCGCAAGTCCTCGCAAGTCTGGTTGCGGCGCCCTCAACTCCCCAGCGTCAGCCGGGGTTTGGGGGCGTCCGTGCGTCCGGTGCGCGGTGGTCTGCTGCCGGCGCGGTACGGGGCCGGCCAGCTCACCCCGGGGCCCTGGTAGCCCTGCTCGGCGGCCGCGTGGAGCGTCCAGTGCGGGTCGTAGAGGTGCGGGCGGGCCAGGGCGCACAGGTCCGTACGCCCGGCGAGGATCAGGGAGTTGACGTCGTCCCAGGAGGAGATCGCGCCCACGGCGATCACGGGGACGCCCACCTCGTGGCGGATGCGGTCGGCGAACGGCGTCTGGTACGAGCGGCCGTACTCGGGCTGTTCGTCCGCGACCACCTGCCCGGTGGACACGTCGACGGCGTCGGCGCCGTGCGCGGCGAAGGCGCGGGCGATCTCCACGGCGTCCTCGGCGGTGGTGCCTCCGTCGGCCCAGTCGGTGGCGGAGATACGGACGGTCATGGGCCGCTCCTCCGGCCACACCGACCGCATCGCGTCGAAGACCTCCAGCGGGAAGCGGAGCCTGCGTTCCAGGGAGCCGCCGTAGCGGTCCGTGCGGCGGTTGGTCAGCGGGGAGAGGAAGCCCGAGAGCAGATAGCCGTGGGCGCAGTGGAGTTCGAGCAGGTCGAAGCCGCAGCGGGCGGCACGCCAGGCGGCCGAGGAGAACTGCTCGCGTATGTCGGTGAGCTGAGCGCGCGTCAGCTCGCGCGGGGTCTGGCTGTCCGGCCCGTACGGGAGCGACGACGCGGCCACGAGCGGCCAGTTGCCGTCCTCCAGGGGTTCGTCGATGCCCTCCCACATCAGCTTGGTGGAGCCCTTGCGGCCCGAGTGCCCGAGCTGGACGCCGATGGCGGTACCCGGTGCCTGGTCGTGCACGAACCGCACGACGCGGCGCCAGGCCTCGGCCTGCCGGGGCGTCCAGAGGCCCGCGCATCCCGGGGTGATCCGCCCCTCCGGGCTCACGCACACCATCTCGGTCATCACCAGGCCGGCCCCGCCGAGGGCGCGGGCGCCGAGGTGGACGAGGTGGAAGTCGCCCGGGACGCCGTCCACCGCCGAGTACATGTCCATGGGCGAGACGACGACGCGGTTGCGCAGGGTGAGGCCGCGCAGCCGGAACGGGGTGAACATGGGGGGCGTGCCGGGTGGGCAGCCGAACGCGCGCTCCACGTCCCCGGTGAAGCGGGAGTCACGCAGCCGGAGGTTGTCGTGGGTGACGCGGCGGCTGCGGGTGAGCAGGTTGAAGGCGAACTGGCGTGAGGGCTGGCCGAGGTAGAGCCCGAGGTTCTCGAACCACTCCAGGCTGGCCCGCGCCGCGCGCTGGGTCGAGGCGACGACGGGGCGCCGCTCGGCCTCGTACGCGGCCAGAGCGGTTGGCAGGTCGGGCTGCTCCTCCAGACAGGCGGCGAGCGCGAGGGCGTCCTCGACGGCGAGCTTCGTACCGGACCCGATGGAGAAGTGCGCGGTGTGCGCGGCGTCGCCCAGCAGGACCAGGTTCGCGTGCGACCAGTGCTCGTTGACGACCGTGCGGAAGGTGGTCCACGTGGAGTTGTTGGACCTGAGCGGCCGTCCGCCGAGCGCGTCCGCGAAGATCTTCGCGCACCGCTCGACCGACTCCTGCTCGTCCGTCTCCGCGAACCCGGCCGCGCGCCAGACCTCCTCGCGCATCTCGATGATGACGGTGGAGGCGTCGGCCGCGTAGGGGTAGCCGTGGAGCTGCATCACGCCGTGTTCGGTTTCGGCGATCTCGAAGCGGAAGGAGTCGAAGGCGAAGTCGGCGGCGAGCCAGATGTAACGGCAGCGGTGTTCGGTGATGGAGGGCCCGAAGGCTTCCGCGTACGCCTCGCGGGTGGTGCTGTGGACGCCGTCGGCGGCGATGACCAGGTCGTACGTCTCCACGAGCCAGGCCGGGTAGGGCGCCTCGGAGTGGAAGCGCAGTTCGACGCCGAGCGAGCGGCAGCGCTCGTGCAGGATCTCCAGGAGCCGCTTCCGGCCGAGGGCGGCGAAGCCGTGACCTCCGGAGGTGTGCCGTGTGCCCCGGTGGACGATGTCGATGTCGTCCCAGCGCACGAACTCGGCCCGCATCGCCTCGTAGACGGCCGGGTCGGCGTGCTCGATCCCGCCGAGCGTCTCGTCGGAGAGGACCACGCCGAAGCCGAAGGTGTCGTCGGGCGCGTTGCGCTCCCAGACAGTGATCTCGCGGGACGGGTCGAGGCGTTTCAGCAGGGCCGCCGCGTAGAGCCCTCCGGGGCCGCCGCCCAGGATCGCGACCCTCACCTCGTCACCTCCCCCGCCACTTCGGCGGCCGCTTCTCGGTGAAAGCCGCGTGGAACTCGGCGTAGTCCTCGCCGTTCATCAGCAGGGCCTGGGTGGAGGCGTCCAGTTCGATCGCGGCGGCCAGCGGCATGTCGAGCTCGGCGGTGAGGAGCGCCTTCGTCTGGGCGTACGCGAGGGCCGGGCCCTCGGCCAGGCGGCGGGCGAGGGCGTGGGCGGCCTCGTCGGCGCGGCCCTCGTCCGCGAGCTCGCTGATCAGTCCGATCCGCTCGGCCTCGGGCGCCCGTACCGGCTCACCGAGCATCAGCAGCCGGGTGGCGTGCCCGAGCCCGACCACGCGGGGCAGGAGGTACGCGGCGCCCATGTCACCGCCGGACAGCCCCACGCGTGTGAAGAGGAAGGCGAACCGGGAGGTGGGGTCGGCCACCCGGAAGTCGGCGGCCAGCGCCAGCACGGCTCCCGCGCCCGCGGCCACCCCGTGCACGGCGGCGATCACCGGGAACGGGCACTCCCGTACGGCCCGCACGACCTGCCCGGTCATCCGGTTGAAGTCGAGGAGCTGGGCCGTGTCCATGGACAGGGTCGCGCCGATGATCTCGTCGACGTCGCCGCCGGAGCAGAAGCCGCGTCCCTCCCCGGCCAGGACCAGGGCGCGCACCGACTTCTCGCGGGACAGCTCGGCGAGCAGGTCGCGCAGGTCGGCGTAGGCGCCGAAGGTGAGCGCGTTGAGCTTCTCGGGGCGGGCGAGGGTGATCGTGGCGACGCCGTCGGCGACCGTGCACCGCAGATGGTGCCAGTCGGAGGTGCGGGCGACGGAGCCGGTGAAGGGACTCATGAGAGGGCGGCCTCCTCCGACGGGGAACGGGCCTACTCCTCGAAGTTATCACCGAAGTGTGACTGTCGTCACGATGGCGCGATAGGCGCGATAGGCGTGGCGAACCACTTCGCGACGGCCCTCCGTCACTCGGTCACTCGGTCACTCGGTCACTCGGTCACTCGGTCACGGAACATCCACAGGCCGGTAACGGCGGGCGCATCCGGGCGAGCCGGGGCGTTGACGTGGGTAAGCCGCCCGGCAACGGGGCCGACGGTCCCGTACGGCGCCCGCCGAGGGACGCTGCCGAGGCGCGCCGTACCATGCATCCAGCTGAAAGCAGGACCGCCTGCTCCATGAACGGAACCACCTTGCACGAACCCCCGGTCCCCGCCTCCTGGCGCATCGCGCTGCCGCACACCGTCGCGGCCGTGCCCGTCGCCCGCGCGCTCGTCCGCACGGCACTGGCCGAGCTGGAGAACGCGGCGGACAGCGACACCGCGGAGCTGCTGACCGCGGAGCTGGTCGCGAACGCAGTGGAGCACGCCGCGGGCAACGGACCGATAGAGCTGGTCGTGGAGCTGCTGCCGACCGGCTGCCAGGTCGAGGTGCACGATCCGGACCCGGCACCGCCGGGCGATCTCACCCACCCGCACGACACCGAGCCCGACCCCTGGCAGGAGCACGGGCGCGGGCTGCTCCTCATCCGCGCCCTCAGCTCGTCCTGCGGCCACCGTCCCACCGAGTCGGGCAAGGCGGTGTGGTTCCGGCTGCCGGCGGTGCCCCAGCAGCGACGGCCCGCTCAGGGGGCTCTCTGAGGCCCGGTGCCCGGTGGGCCTACCGGGCGAGTGTCGCGACCAGGACCGCCTTGATCGTGTGCAGACGGTTCTCCGCCTCGTCGAAGACCACCGAGTACGACGACTCGAAGACCTCGTCCGTGACCTCCAGCGACTCCAGGCCGTGCGTCTCGTAGATCTCGCGACCGACCTTCGTGCCGAGGTCGTGGAAGGCGGGGAGGCAGTGGAGGAACTTGACGTCGGGGTTGCCGGTCGCGGCGAGCACGTCCATGGTCACGGCGTACGGGGCGAGCGCGGTGATCCGCTCGTTCCACACCTCCTTGGGCTCCCCCATGGACACCCACACGTCGGTGGCCACGAAGTCCGCGCCCAGGACGCCCTCGTTGACGTCCTCGGTGAGCGTGATGCGGGCGCCACTCACCTCGGCGAGCTTGCGGGCGTCGGTGACGACGTCCTCGGCGGGCCAATATGCCTCAGGGGCGACGATCCGGACGTCCATGCCGAGGAGCGCCCCGGTGACCAGGTAGGAGTTGCCCATGTTGAAGCGGGCGTCACCCAGGTAGGCGAACGCCATCTCCTTCAGGGGCCTGTCGCAGTGCTCGACCATCGTCAGCACATCGGCGAGCATCTGGGTGGGGTGCCATTCGTCGGTGAGGCCGTTGTAGACGGGCACGCCCGCGTACGCGGCCAGCTCCTCCACGGATGCCTGGCTCTCGCCACGGAACTCGATGGCGTCGAACATCCGGCCGAGCACCCGGGCGGTGTCCCGCACGGACTCCTTGTGGCCGATCTGCGAGCCGGAGGGGTCGAGGTACGTCGTCGACGCACCCTGGTCCGCTGCCGCGACCTCGAACGCACACCGCGTACGCGTCGAGGTCTTCTCGAAGATCAGCGCGATGTTCCGCCCCCGCAGGTACGGCACCTCGGTCCCGGCCCTCTTGGCCGCCTTGAGCTCGGCGGCCAGTTCGAGCAGCCCGCGGAACTCCTCCTCGGTGAAGTCCAGCTCCTTGAGGAAGTGTCGGCCGGCGAGGGCGGTCGGGACGGTCGCCATGGGGGCTCCTGGGGACGGGGACAGGCTGTCGGGGCAGGGTGCGGTTGGAAGTCTATACGATGGTCCACATTTCTATACAGGGCCAGGGGGTGCGCGGCCTTTTAGGAGCGCGGGGAACTGCGCGACCAGCCACACCCGACCCGCAGCCGACGAACCACCCGGCCAACCACCCCATTAGTCACCCACAGCCCCTCTCTCCACAGGACAGCTCATACACCGAGGCCCACCTCTCCCCCGCCCCAGCTCACTCCCAGGGATCTCGATCACCTCGATCCCACGCTTCCGCAAGTGCGTGTTCGTCGTCGCGTTCCTCTCGTACGCGACGACCACCCCCGGCTCCACCGCGAGGACATTGCACCCGTCGTCCCACTGCTCCCGCTCCGCCGCGTGCACGTCCTGCGTGGCGGTCAGCACCCGGATCTCACTCAGACCGAGGGCCGCGGCGATCGCCCGGTGCATGTGCTCCGGCGGGTGGTCCGTGACCTTGAGCTCCTTGTCGTCGACGCCCGGTTCGATGGTGTACGAGCGGAGCATGCCGAGGCCCGCGTACTGGGTGAAGACGTCGCCGTCGACCATGGTCATCACGGTGTCGAGGTGCATGAGGGCGCGTCTCTTGGGCATGTCGAGCGCCACGATCGTCTGCGCCGAACCCGCGGCGAACAGCTTGTGCGCGAGCATCTCGACGGCCTGAGGGGTGGTCCGCTCACTCATGCCGATGAGGACGGCGCCGTTGCCGATGACGAGGACGTCCCCGCCCTCGATGGTGGACGGGTAGTCGGCCTGTCCCTCCGACCAGACGTGGAACGTTTCGCCACGGAAGAGGGGATGGAACCGGTAGATCGCCTCGAAGTGCACGGTCTCGCGCTGGCGGGCGGGCCAGCGCATGGCGTTGATGGAGACCCCGTCGTAGATCCACGCGGAGGTGTCGCGCGTGAAGAGGTGGTTGGGGAGCGGACCGAGCAGGAAGTCGTCGAGATCCATGACGTGGAAGCGCACGGAGGTCGGCTCCGCGTGCGCGTCCAGGAACTCCCGCTTGGTCATCCCGCCGATCAGGGCCTCGGCCAGCTCGGGCGTGGGCAGGGAGTCGAAGGCGGCGCGGAGATGGTCCGTGGCGAGCGGCCCGTACTCCTTCTCGTCGAAGACCCGGTCCAGGATGAGCGCCCGCGCTTCCGGGATCCGCAGGACGTCGGTGAGCAGGTCGCCGAAGAGGTGGACGGTGACTCCGCGGTCGCGGAGCACGTCCGCGAACCCGTCGTGCTCCGCTCGTGCCCGGCGGACCCACAGCACGTCGTCGAAGAGCAGGGCGTCCTTGTTGCTGGGGGTGAGCCTTTTGAGCTCGAGGTCCGGCCGGTGCAGGATGACGCGGCGCAGGCGCCCGGCCTCGGAGTCGACGTGGAATCCCATGTCTCCATCCTGACCATTCGGACGGGGGTTCACCCGTGGGATGGCTGGATCGCTGTGCGGAGGAGGGGGCTGGTTTCCTCGCCCCCGCCGCCCCTACCCGTC
>NZ_VJZC01000168.1 GCF_009377185.1 Streptomyces spongiae | reverse complement strand
GGCCGGGGTCGGCTCCGGCTCCGTGTCGTCAGCGACGCCCTGCATGGTGCGCACACGACCGGCCACCAGGAGCACGGGCCCCGGCCCGGCGAGCGGGGAGACCTCGTGCATGGTTGGCGGGCAGGCATCGACCTCTTGATCGTTGGTCATGGTCATGGTCATGGTCATGCGGTGGCACCGTAATTCGCGCAGCGTTCAGCAGCAACCGAAGGATCACCGGCCCTTCGGTCAGCGTGATGGCTGAACTCGTCACCGCATTCGGCCCGTTGTGGCGCAAACCGCACCAGGCAGGCTGGCGTCCCGGCCGCGGAAGAAGCCGTGGGCGCCGGTGTGAGGCACCGGCTGGTGTTCGCCGATCGACTCCTGGCCACCCCTGAGCGTCTCCGCCACGGGACGACACACGGCGTGCCGACCTGCCGGAGTACTTCACCGACGGCACCTGGATCACCACCAGCGGCAACTTCTCCGATCACACGCTGATCAACGCCATCCTCACCCTCGGCGACGGCTTGCGTCAGCGTCCCTGACCAGGACCGATCAGGGACGTGAGCGGGCGGGCGGGCTGCCAGTTCGAAGTGAAGCGGCGTCGCAGGCCAGCCACCGCCTGCATGCCGCGCAGGGTCACCTCGGGTGGCGTCGACAGGCCGGCGGGCCCGAGGAGACCGGGGACCGCGCCCCGGACGGCGGCCTCGGGCAGACCGTGCCGCAGCAGTGCTGCCTCAATACCGGATGCGCCGGAGGACAGTAGCTCCTCGGCGCTCCTGCGGCAGACCTCGACGTAGGCGCGGGTGTGCCACGCGCCGGCGGTCTCACGGGGGGTGACCACCACGTTGGTGATGAGGTCGGGTGCCACCTGAAGGTGACCGCCTACGCGCGGGAACCCTTGCTCGGCGGCCAGGACGTCGAACGGCGGGTGGAGTGTGGTCCCGTCCACAGCGCCCGTCGGCAGGGCCTGGAACCTCTGCAACGTACCCCCCACGGCGACGAGTTGTTCGTCGGTCACCGGCGAGCCGGCGACGTCGGCGAGCACGGCGCGCAGGACGAACGCGAAGGCGCTCTGCGCGTTGTCGACAGCCCAGCGGTCCGTCGACAGGGGTGCTCCGGGACGCCGGTGAACAGCCAGTTCGCCCATGCCCTCGGCCCGGACCGCCACCGGATCCCGCTTCAGCAGCCCACGCAGCAGGTGGTCGGGAGAGGTGTGCATGATGTCGAAGTCGTCATGGTTCCAGCCGACCATCTGCTGGTCGGAGGAGACGACCTGCACCAGGTTCACCTCCAGCCCTGCCTGGTGGAAGTACCCGGAGTCGAGGGCGTGGTAAAGATGCACGTTGCCGGCGCCGGGGAAGACACCCGCAGTCAACCGTCGGGTGGGCTCGCCGGGCGGGCCCAGCGGGGTAGGCATGCTCCATTGCATGGAATGGTTCCTTTGAGTCAGCAGGCTGTCACGTGAAAGGCCGTCGGCTCGGGGTGTTCGGCGGTTGCACGATGACGAGGGTCAGGCGGGCTTTTCTTCCTGGTTGGTGATGAAGTCGGCCGGCGCTTCGGGGCTCCAGATGGCGGCCGGGAGATCCGCCCAGTCGTTCGGCTGCCAGTTCTCGGTGATGCAGTCCATGTCGCTGGAGTACTCGATCCAGCTGCCCCAAGGGTCCTGGATGTAGTGGAAGAGGTTCGAGCCGAGAGTGTGGCGGCCCAGGCCCCAGCCCTTCGTGTAGCCCACGGAGGCCATGTCCTGCGCGCCCCGGGCGATCTGATCGATGTCGGACACCATCCAGCTGGAGTGGTGCAGGCCGGGGTGTTCCGCCGGGACGAAGCCGAAGACATGGTGGTCGCCGGGCCCCGAGTTCATGAACACGGGCCCGCCGACGATGCGGTCCGACAGGCGCAGCCCGAGCGTGCGGGTGTAGAAGGCCTCGGAGGCACTCACATCGGTGCTGAAGATCAGCATGTGGCCGAGTCGCTGGGGGCGGGTCTTCTCGGTTGCGGTCAGCCAGCGGGCCTGGTCGATCCGGCGGACTCGGTCGCCGACGTTGGAGTCCTGCGCGTCCGTGGTCCCGAAGTCGCGCCAGGGGGCGATGCCCTCGTCACGGAGGTTGACCAGGTTGCCCTCGTGATCGCGGAACCAGAGCCCGCCGGGGACGTCGGCCGGCGGGTCCAGCAGCTTCATGTCCAGGCCCTCCAAGTGGCGCTGCCACTCGGGCAGCGAGTCCGTGTCCACCGCGAACGCCACGTGGTGCAACCGCTTGACCGGCCCCTCCGTCAACACCGTCTGGTCCTGCTCCCGGCCGTCACAACGGATCACCACTGCGTTGCCGCGCTCCGCCGTCTCCAGCCCGAACGCGCTGTAGAAGTCCGCGCCCCTATCCAGCGACGGCACCTGGAGTCCGTAGTGCAGGAGACCTTTGACACGCAACATGTGCACTCCTCATGGTTCTGGTGAACCCGCATCACGCGCGGGCACCCAGAACAAGTGTGTACACCTTTGCTGCTTGACGTCCAGGTGCCGAGTGAATCCTTTTCCATTCCGGAACCACGGGTCATGCGCGTCAACTCCCGGACACCCCGGCCCGCGGCCGGGAGCCAGGCCCTCGACGGCCTGGCGATCCGTACGGGCGAGATGCCTGCCATCAGCCGCAGGCTCGGCGCGACTCCCCGGGCCGCGACTGCGACGAACAGGCCGTGGCGCTCCTGACGGCACCACACGCGCCCGTCCGAGCGCCGCTCCCGCCACGCCCGGACACAGGCGCTCACCACACTCCCGCACAGGAGGCAATGATGCGCAGACAGCACCGTGGGCGCGCACCAGACGTCGCCGAGCCGCTGGAAGGCCACGGCGGGCCTCGCACCAGGCCATGGAATCCCCGCCCCGTTCCGCACGGTCCATGTCGCACAGCCGACGACACCTCCTGAGCCTCCCGGCGCCGTCAGGCGCCCAGCGGTGACGCGTACGCTCATGCAGCGGCCCTCACATCAAAGGCCCCAGCGCGTTCAGCCTGCTTCCGTTCCGCACCCGGGCGGCAGAACGCGTTCCAGGAACAGCCGCCGCAAGCGGTCGTGAATCTCCACACTGGTACGTCTGCGGTGCGAGATGACGAGCCCCCAGTGAACCGTCCCCCGCCACCCGAGCCCGACCATGAGTCCCCGCCTCGCGCCACTCTCCGTCATGTATCCAGAGTTCATCCTTCCGTTCTCAAAGTGTATGCACTATGGTGCTCCTGCTTCAGAGAGCCGCTTGTCGGAGGACACATGACATCGCCACAATGGTCGTTGGTGCAGTACCGGGTCGATGACTCGGGGAAAATCGCCGTCGGTGCGTACACCGATGCGACCGTGGTCCAGGGGCCGCCCGGGACCGAAGGCCTCACGTTGATGGAAGTGCTGGGTCGATGGGAGTCGCTCGCGCCGCTGTTCCGTGACTGGACGCCGGCGGCATCCGACGCCGTCGCCGGCGCCCGGCTCGCTCCGCCGCTGACGTATCCCGGCAAGGTGCTCTGCGCGGGCGCCAACTACTGGGACCACATCGCGGAGATGGGCTGCGAACGCCCCGATGAGCTGGGGGACCCGTTCTTCTTCCTCAAGCCGCCGACGACCACAGTGACGGGTCCGGGGGATCCGGTGCCGCTGCCCGCATACCCGGGCGCCCGCGTCGACTGGGAGGCCGAGCTGGCCGTGGTCATCAGCCGTGGCGGCCGCGACCTCGCGCCCGAGCAGGCCATGGATCATGTGGCCGGCTACCTGGCGGCGAATGACATCTCGGCCCGGGACCGGATCAAGTCCGCCAAGCCTGTCGCCGAGCCGTTCACCTTCGACTGGGTCAGCCACAAGGGACAGGACGGCTTCTGCCCGCTCGGCCCCGGGCTGGTGCCCGCATGGCAGATCCCCGACCCGCAGAACCTGAAGATCCAGCTCAGCATCAACGGTGTGCTGAAACAGGACTCCTCCACCGCGCAGATGATGGTGAAGATCCCCGAGGTGATCGCGGCCGCCAGCCGGATCACCCGACTGGAACCCGGAGACGTCATCCTCACCGGCACACCGGCGGGCTGCGGAGTACCGCGCGGGGAGTTCCTGGCCGCCGGGGATGACATAGTCATTGAGATCGAGCGGATCGGTCGCCTGGAGAACACGGTGGTGACGCCATGAGCAACACCCTGACCGTTTCTGAGCTCGGCTGGTCGGAAGCGCTGCCGGTTCCCGCAACCATGACGGCCATGCTGTTCCGCCGGTTCGGACCGCCCGACGTCCTGGAACGGGCCACGGTGGACACGCCGCGCCCCGGCCCCGGAGAGGTCCTCGTCCAGGTCGCCGCAGTCGGTATCGGCCGACTGCTCGACCTCACGGCCCGTGCGGGCAACCACCCCTACGCCAAGATCGAACCGCCCCACATCCTGGGCGCCGATCACGCCGGCACCGTCGCCGCACTGGGCGAGGGCGTGGACTCCGTACAGGTCGGCGACCGCGTGGCCGTCCTGCCCGGTGTCGCATGTGGCACCTGCGCCTACTGCGCAGAGGGCCGCGAGGAAGTCTGCGACTCCCTGACCGTGATAGGCACCCATCGCCCCGGCGCCTACGCGCAGTACTGTGCGGTGCCCGCGGGCAACGTGCACAAGGTCCCGGACGGCATTTCGGCCGCGATGGCCGCCTCGCTCGCACTCCTCGGCGCGGTCGCCGCCAACCAGATGACCCAGGCAGGACTCCGCCCCGGACACTGGGTACTGGTCCAGGGCGCCTCGTCCGCGCTCGGCTCCACGACGGCCGCCTACGCCCAGCACCTGGGCGCGAAGATCATCTCGACCTCCCGTTCGGCGGAGAAGCGGGCAGCCATGGCCGCGGCGGGGGCCGACCTCGTGCTGGACACCAACGCGCCGGACTTCGTGGAGCGGGTACGCGAGGCGACCGGCGGTCGCGGTGTCGACATCGCCGTCGACAATCTCGGTGACCCGGCCGTCTGGGACGCGACCATCGACTCCCTGACCCGCGGCGGCACTGTCGTGACCTCCGGTGCATTCCTCGGCGGCCAGGTCAAGATCGACATGCGCCGCGTGTACTCCGACTGCCACCGCATCATCGGGGTCCGCACTGGTAGCCCGGCCGCGGTGACGCAACTGTGGACGCAGGTGGAGAACGGCTTCCGTGCCGTCGTCGACCGCGCGTTCCCCATCGCCCGCGCCGCCGACGCCCATCGCTACATGGAGGACGACAACAGCCTCGGGCGTGTGGCGCTCACCCTGCGCGCCGAGGACTGGGACACGTAGCGGACCCGGCCCCGGCCGGCTCCGGTGGGACACTCATGGGGACGATGCGGAACTGTCGTCCCCACTGGTTGTCCCACCGGGGCTCCACCACCGCAGTGGTCCCCACCGCCCCGTCCGCGAGAGATCAGCGCACCGCTGCTCGCACACAACCCAGGGCGCCCGAACCGGACCTACGCCCGGCAGGCGCCCTGCGGCACATCAGTGCGGCCGATCAGTGAGGATCGCCCGGAGTACGCGAGCCGGCCAGCCACTTCGCGCCCTCTTCACAGAGGCGCTGCAAAACCTCACCCGTAAGACCCGGCAGCCCGGTCTTCACCGTGAAGCCCGCCTTGGTCTGGAGGTAGCCGAGATGGCGGTAGCCGACGGGGAAGCGGCCCAGCAGTTGCGGATCCAGACTCAGCGTCGCGGACGGATCGACAACGTCGAGACGGTCCTTCTCGTAGATCGGCTGCCGACGCACGATCTTCCATGCACCCTCGTGGCGCGCGCAGAAGTCGTAGAAGCGCCCCGTGCAGACGATGTCGACCTCGACTCCGTCGACCTCGGCCCTCTGGTTGATGGACATCTTGGTCTGGGCTATGGCGCGGTCACCGACGACATCGGCGGTGTGACCGCCGAGGAAGTGAAGGATGCTGACTCCGTTGTCGAAGCCCTCCCGGCTGATCGCGATGAAGTCCCGCGCCGGGCCCTGGAACCACGTGGCTGTCATCCAGCCGTCGTCGGGGTGCCACAGGGTGGCGAAGCGTTCCCAGTCGCCGGCGTCGCGCCACAGTGCCCAGTCCTCGACGAGCTGACGCAGCTCGCGCTTGTCCGTCTCGATGGTCGGCATTCAAACCTCCGTTGGGTTCCGCAAAAGGAATTCGCAGTGACGGTCGGGCCCACTTCACGCAAATCCGATGCGGAGCCGTGAGCGATGACCGAGAACTCCGGACCGGTGGAGACAGTGTCGACCTGGGTCTATCAGGACCGTAATACCGCAGCCGGCAATCAGTCGAATCAGTATTTCGCATGCGATGCATAGGCGGGGTGAATAACCAGAGTGAACAACAACGCTCGACCGACGAACACCGCAACTGGCCTGCACCGGGTCGACCTCAATCTGCTCCCACTGCTCGCCGCCCTCCTCGAGCACCGCAGTGTCACCCGCGCCGCCCACGCGGTCGGGCTGACCCAGCCGGCCATGAGCAACGCCCTGCAGCGACTGCGGCGCACCCTCGGTGACGAACTCCTCGTCCGGGTCGGCCGCCACTACGTGCTCACCGCGCGCGCCGATGCGCTGGCCGGACCGGTCAACCTGATTCTGGAGACCGCGGCGAACCAGGTGATCACACCACCGACGTTCGATCCCGCGACCTCGTACCGCGCCTTCCGCATAGCCGCGACCAGCGCCACGGCCCTGACCGTCCTGCCCGCCCTGAGCGCCACGCTCGCCGTGTCCGCACCCGGTGTCCGCCTGCACCTGGAACCACCTGAATCCTTCCCGGACCTCACCCGCGGCCATTCGACGGCGGACGTGACGCTGCTACCGGACACCGTGCCGACCACGCTGCCGAGGGAGCGGCTGTACCAAGAGGACTGGGTCGTGGATCGCCGACGCGCACAGCACCCGCATCGGCGCGACCCTCACTGTCGACGACCTCACCCGGCTGCCTCACGTGGTGTTCGAGTGGGAAGGGCGGCGGGTCGGCGCTCAGCAGGCCCTGGCTCGGCTGATTCCAGATCTCGTCGTCCAGTGCGTCGTCTTCGAGTTCCTGATGATCCCCTCGATGGTGAGCGGCACGCCCATGATCGCTCTGTTGCAGCGTCGGCTGGCCCAGCGGCTGGCGGCCCAGCACGGGCTCAGGGTCATGGAGTCGCCGATTCCCCTCCCGTCGCTCGGTGTCGATCTGGTGTGGAATCCGCGCACTGACGGCGACCCCGGACGTGTATGGCTTCGGAAACAGCTGATGTGCACGGTTCATTAGCGAAGTGATTACACGGCATTTCCAGCATTCATTGGACTCATCCCTCAGGTGTGCTTAGCGTTCCGACGAGAGCGTATTTTCGCACCGCGGTCCGCGCTCTCGTCGGCCACCGCCGACGGGCGTCGCCTGAGCACCCCCGCGCATTTTCTCTGAACGAGCCGGCCACTGCTGTCGGATTCCATCGGCGACGTGCCAACCACCGAGGAGGACAACCATCATGTTCCCGCTGAACGCCTGGTACGCCGCGGCATGAGACATCGAAGTCGGTCGCGCCCTGCTGCCACGCACCATGTGCGGGCGATCGCTCGTGCTGTACAGGACCATTTCCGGGAAAGCGGTGGCGATGGCCGATGCCTGCTGGCACCGTCTCGTGCCCTTGTCGATGGGCGAATTGCACGGTGACGACGTGGTCTGCGGCTACCATGGCCTCGCCTACGGGCCCGACGGCCGCTGCACACGGATGCCCGCCCAGGAGTCCCTCAATCCGTCGGCCGCGGTCGCCTCCTACCCTGTGGTGGAACGGCACAGGTTCGTCTGGGTCTGGCTGGGCGACCCCGCGGCGGCCGACCCCGATCTCGTCCCGAACCTGCACTGGAACAACGATCCGCAGTGGGCCGGGGACGGTGAGAACATCCTCCTCGACTGCGACTACAGGCTCGTCCTCGACAACCTCATGGACCTCACCCACGAGCAGTTCCTGCACGCGGACAGCCTCGCCAGCGACGAACTCTCCGAGGCGGAACCCGACGTCGCACACGACGACCATTCCGTCACGCTCACCCTGTGGATGCGGGGGATCGAGGCGCCTCCTTTCCTGGCCATGCAGCTGCGCCGCAAGAGCCCTGCCTACGACGGGCCCGTCGACCGGTGGCAGGTCATCCGCTTCACCGCGCCCACGACGATCACCATCGACGTCGGTGTCGCACCGGCCGGAAGCGGGGCCCCGGAAGGCGACCGGAGCGCCGGCGTCAACGGCTACGTACTCAACACGGTCACACCTGCCACGGCCGGAACCTGCCACTACTTCTGGGCCTTCACCCGCAACTACCACCTCCACGACCAGAGCCTGACCACCCTGCTCCGCGACAGCGTCTCGCGGGTCTTCGGCCAGGACACCGAGATGCTCAACGCGCAGCAGCGGGCGATCGAGGCCAACCCGGGACACGAGTTCTACAACCTCAACATCGACGTCGGCGGTATGTGGGTACGCCGGATCATCGACGCACAGGTCGCTCGGGAACAGGGACGAGTCCGCACACCCCCGAGCCGCCTGGCGGCCGTCGCGGCCACGACAAGGGAGACGGTATGACCGGCATGGCCGACACCGCGGTCGTCGTAACGCGCACCGAACTCGTACCGGGCATCGTGGAATTGGTGATGCGCCCCTCCAGACCGGTCCCGTCGGTCCCGCCGGGCAGTCACATCGACATCACCGTCCCCCTGCCGGGTGGGCCGGAGACGCGCTCCTACTCGCTGGTCGACCGGGGCCAGGACGACGGCCTGCTCCGCATCGCCGTACGCCTCCAGCAGGACGGGCGTGGGGGATCGCGGTGGATGCACGACCAGCGCCCCGGCTCGGAAATCACCTTCACCGGCCCGGTCGACGAGTTCCCGCTCAGCCAGGGGCGCCTGCCCAGCGTGCTCCTCGCCGGCGGCATCGGGATCACCCCCGTCGTCGGGCTCGCCCACGCCCTCCGCACGCGAGACGCCGACTACCGGCTCGTCTACGTCGGCCGATCCCGTGACCGGATGGCCTTCGTCGACGACCTGGAGCGGGAACATCCTGGAAGGGTCAGGGTCTTCGAAGACAGGCACGGAACCTTCGTCGACCCGGACGAGGTCGTCGCGTCGGTCCCCGACGGTGGCGTGCTGTACGTCTGCGGCCCGATGGAGCTGCTCACTGCTGTCCGGGCAGCCTGGGAGCGTGCCGCCAGGCCGCCCGCCGGACTCCGCTTCGAAACGTTTGGCACGAGCGGAGCCCTTCCTGCGACACCGTTCCGCGTGGAGGTTCCCGCGCGTGGGTTGAGGTTCGACGTGCCCGTCGGCACGAGCCTCCTGGACGCCCTCGAGAATGCCGGGGTGGAGATGATGTACGACTGTCGCCGAGGCGAGTGCGGCCTGTGCAGGGTTGCGGTACTCGACGCGGCCGGTCAGGTCGATCACCGGGACGTGTTCCTTTCGGAGCGTCAGCGCGCGGAGGGCCGGGAGATGTGCGCGTGTGTGTCCCGCGTCGCGGGAGCCTCCCTCACGATCGACTGCTGACCCCCGCCGGACAGTGCGGCAGCACCGGATGCCTATGTGGGCGGCAGGTCCTGCTCCGTCCAGATGCACTTACCGTCGTGGAGGTAGCGGGCGCCCCAGCGCCGGGACAGGGCGGCGACGAGTTGCAGGCCCCGTCCGCCCTCGTCGGTGTAACTGGCGTGGCGTATGCGGGGGGTGGTGAGGCTTCCGTCGTAGACCTCGCAGATCAGCGAGCGGCTGCGCAGCAGGCGCAGGCGGACGGGGTCCTTGGCGTGCCGGACGACGTTGCCGACCAGCTCGCTCACCAGCAGCTCGGTGGTGAGCACGAGATCGCCCAGCCCCCATGCGTCGAGCTGTTCCCGGACATATTCCCGGGCCTGTCCGGCAGCCCGGGGATCGTTCGGCAGGTCGAGGGAGACGACATCACCCGCGATGGTGCACCGAGTGTGCACGATGAGCAGGCCGGCGTCGTCGGTCGTCTGCTCGTGATCGGGCAGCAGACCGGACACGACCGTGTCGCACAGCTCCTCCAGGCACCGGACGTCAACGTCCTCGTCCGCGGCCGCGAAACAGGCGGTACCGACCGCAGGGCGGGACAGCATCTGCCGCAGTTGCTCCAGCCCTTGGTCGGCGTCCCGTGTCGCGGATTCGACGAGCCCGTCTGTGTAGAGGACAAGAAGGCTCTCGTCGGGCAGACACAGTTGGTGCGTCTCGAAGGGCGGCTTGGCGGCGCCCAGCGGCGGGTCGGGAGCGACATCGGGGATGTGCACGGTGCCGTCGGGGTGCACGACGACCGGCGGCGGGTGCCCGGCCAGGCAGTAGGTGCAGGTGCGGGCGACGGGATCGAGGACGGCGTACAGGCAGGTGGCGTAGAAGTCCTCGCCGAGGTCGGAGACCAGGTCGTTGAGACGGCTGAACAGCTCGTCGAGGGGCATCTCCAGGTCGGCGAGGGTGCGGACGGCCGTACGCAGCCGGCCCATCGTGGCGGCCTCGGCGATGCCGTGCCCCATGACGTCGCCGATCACCATGGCGACCCGGTCGGCGGACAGGGGAATCAGGTCGTACCAGTCACCACCCACCTCCTCGCCGCGCCCCGCGGGCAGGTACCGGGCGGCGGCTCGGGCGGCGGGCAGGCGCGGCAACGTCCTGGGCAGCAGCCCGCGTTGCAGTTCCCGGGCGCGGGCGTGCTCCAGGTCGTACAGTCGTGCCCGCTCCAGCGACTGACCGACCAGGCCGCTCAGGGCCGTCAGCAGGGTGCGCTCCTCGTTGCTGAAGGAACGCGGCCGGCTGAACGACACCACGCACAAGCCCATGGCGCGGCCAGAGGCGATCATAGGCAGAAACGCCACGGCCTCCTTCGGTGACGCCTCGTTCACCCTCCTCATCGTCGGATAGCGCCGGGAGATCTCCGCTTTCGCCTCGATGAACCGGGGCGTGCGGGTTTGCAGTACATCGCGGACGGGGGCGTGCGCGGCGAGCGGCATCCCGTCGAGCAGGCTGAGGAACTCCTGCGGGTACCCGGCGGCGCCGACGACGTTCAGGCGGCCGCCTTCGAGGATCTGGAACACCAGCCCGTCGGCCCCGAAGGGTGGCAGGACGTACTCGGCGACGGCCTCCACCACGTCGCGGGAGGTGACGGCCTCGGCCAGCGCGGCGGTCAGCTCACCCACGCGTACCGACCGCTCGGCTCCGGCCGCCGGCTCGGTGCCGTACAACGCGGGCCTGCCGCCGAGGCGTCCGCCGGCCCATCCCGCCAGCGCACGGAGCAGATCCCGTTGCGTCTCGTCCGGCTCACCGGGCCCTGCCATGAGCACCGACAGCACACCGACCGGCCCGTCGGCACCGGGAAGGGGTATTGCCGCGGTGCCGGCCGCTCCGGTGCCCAGGCCGTCCCCGGCGAGGCAGGCGAAACCACCACGCCGCAGGGCGTGCGCGGGCGCCACGCCCTGTTCGTCGGGCAGATCAGCCCACTCCCCCGCGCAAACACGTCGTCGCCTGTCGGAGCACGAGGGCCAGCGCCTCCGTCCCCCAAGGAGCGTCCCCCCGGACGTCTTCGCCCGGGGGTACCAGGCATCCTGGCGGCAGCCGCTCGGGCTGCTCCGCCTCGCTGACGGGGCCAGCCTTCTCAGCCGTCACCGCGCCTCCCGCTCGCCCGTGCACAGCGGGGGCGGCGGTGAGGTCTCCACCACTGAACAACAAGACATAAGTGGTATTTACGGCAAGGCTACCACTGGCCCTGGCCAGGCCGTTCCCGTTCAGCGGGGAAGGTGGGCTCAGCCGACCGCCAGTGCTTCCCGTACGGACAGCTCGGCGTCGTGACCGTAGATCCACCCGTTGTGGGCGAAGGGGTCCGCGTCCGAGAACGAGGCGTCTCTGGCTTGCTGAGCGGGGCCGTCAGGCAGGTGGTTGCTCTCCGCCCTGCCCCGGCTCATCTGCTGCACCCTGGTAGCGCGCGGGCGGCGGATGTCCTCGTACCGGCGTAGCGCGGCAGTGGGGTCTTCCGGCCGGCCGGCGAGGCAAGCCGCCAAGACGGCGGCGTCCTCCATCGCCTGTGCCGCTCCCTGGGCGAAGAAGGGGAACATCGGGTGTGCCGCGTCGCCGAGCAGCGCGACGGGCCCGTTCGTCCAGCAGGGCAGTGGGTCCCGGTCGAGCAGCGCCCACCGTCCGGTGCTCTCCGCGGCCGCGAGGAGCGCCCGCAGGTCGTCGGACCACCCGGCGAACTCGGCGCGCAGGTCCTCGATCCGCCCCTCGGCCGACCATGACTCCGTCGTCCAGTCGTACGCCGGACCGAACGCGACGACGTTGATCTGTGCGCCACCGGAGATCGGGTAGTGGACCAGGTGGCGGTCGGGGCCGAGCCACAGCGTCTGTACCGGATGACGCGCGAACTCCGGCGCGCTCCCGGCCGGTACGAGGGACCGCCAGGCGCACATACCCGAGAACCGTGGTGAGCCGGTCTCGGTCACGTACTGCCCCACGGTGGTGTGGACGCCGTCGGCGCCGACGACCACGTCGGCGACCTCCCGCGTTCCATCGGTGAACGTCAGCTCCACTCCCGCGTCCAGCCGGTGCAGACCGGCGAGACGGCGCCCCAGCAGCAGTGCCCGTTCGGGCACTGCCGCCCGCACCGCGGCGAGGAGGTCGGCGCGGTGGGCGACGTAGCTCTGCTCGCCGAAGCGCCGTTCGCATTCCTCGCCGAGGTTCTGGGAGAAGAGCACGCGCCCGTCCTGCCAGCGCCGGAACTCCCACCCGACCTCCAGCGGCACGGCGCGGTGCCGGAATTGGTCGAGCCGGCCGAGGCCGCGTAGCAGCCGCACGGCGTTCGGGGAAACGACGAGACCTGCTCCGACCTCGGTGAGGGCGGGCGCCTGCTCGTACACGGTCGCCTCGATCCCTGCCCGGTGCAGGAACGCGGCGGTGGCGAGACCGCCGATCCCTCCGCCGACCACGGCGACTCGCAGGTGGGGCGTTCGTCTCTTGTCCGCGCTGGTCATGCGCCATTCCTTTCGTACGCAGCCATGCCCGGCCCCGCTGTGTCCGCGGGAGCGAGGACGATGTCGAAGCGGACACTCGACCAGGACCGGCCCCCGAGATCGCGGCCGTCGGGCGTAGGTGTGCCCGCCGGGTGCTCCACGAAGTCGTGGATCAGCGAGTCCTTGACTCCGAACACGGCGTCGCTGCTGAGGAGTTCGTCGCCGCGGACGAAGATGTGGGTGATCAGGGTCCGCTTGCCTTCGGCGCGGACGTCGAAGTGCAGGTGCGAGGCGCGCATGGGGGAACGGCCCACCGCGGCGAGCAGGGCGCCGACCGGACCGTCGTGCGGAATCGGGTACGGGGTCGGAGTGATCGCCCAGAACCGGTAGTCGCCCGACTCGTCGTTGAAAAGGTGACCCCGGGCCGCGGTGCGGTCGTCGTCGTACTGCACGTCGTAGAAGCCGTCCTCGTCGGCTTCCCACACCTCCATACGGGCTCCCGGTACCGGTTTCCCGTCCGTGTCGGTGACCGTTCCCTCGACCCAGCACGGCTGCCCGGCGGCGCTGAAGGAGATGTCCCCGCCCAGCGGTATCTCAGGTGAGCCCTCGACGAAGAAGGGTCCGAGCACCGTCGCCTCGGTGGCGTTCGCGTACGCCTCGTTGTTGATCGCGATCGTCTGCATGGACGCCCCGAGCACGTCCGACAGCAGGATGAACTCCTGCCGCTTGTCGTCGGTGATGTGCCCGGCCGCGGTGAGGAACTCGATCGCGGATGCCCACTCCGCCTCGGTAAGGCGCACCTCGCGCAGGAACGCGTGCAGATGTCGGGTCAGGGCCTGCGTCACCTGTTTGAGCCGCTGGTCCCGCGCGGTCTCGAAGGAGGCCACGACCTTGTCCACCAGGGCCTGCTCGCGTGCCCGCTGCTCGGCGGCCACCTTGTTCTGCTCATTCACCGTCGGTTCTCCTCCTCGTTGCTCGTCAGCCGCGGGTCCGCACCCCGCCACGCCGCACTCAGCAGGCGCTGAAGGTCTCCGGCCGTCACCGGCCGCGGATTGCGGTCCGGCACCACGTCCAGGACCGCCTGCACGGCGTCGTCCATCTCGGTCTCCTTCACCCCGTAGTCGCGCAGCGCCTGGGGCGCGTCCACGTCACGCCGGAGCCGCTGCAGTCCCTCGATCGCCGAATCGGCGCCGAACGCGGCAGCGATCCGTTGCTCGGCCTCCGGGGCGGCGGGCGCGTTGAACGCCAGCACGTGGGGCAGCACCACGGCGTGGGTCTGGGCGTGCGGCAGGTCGTACCTGCCGCCCAGGACATGGCAGATCTTGTGGTGCAGTCCCGAACCCGCCGACGAGAACGCCACCGCGGACAGGTACGTCCCGTACAGGGCCTGTTCCCGGCCAGGAAGGCCCACCGGGTCGGCGACCACCGCGGGCAAGCCTGCCGCCAGCGCACGGATCCCCTCCCCCGCCAGCGCCCGGTCGATCGGGTCCACCCGGGGGCCCCACATGGCGTCGACGCAGTGGGCCAGCGCGTTCAGCCCCGAAGCGACACTCATCGGCACCGGCAGCGACACCGTCAGCGTCGCGTCGTACACGACGGAGCGCGGCAGGACGCGTGCGTCGAACCCCGTGGTCTTGCGCGCCTGCTCGGTCAGACCCCACACACTGGTGGCCTCCGAGCCCGCGTAGGTGGTGGGAACGGCGAGGATCGGCAGCCCGCTGGTCAGCGCGATCGCCTTCGCCAAGCCCGTGGTGGAGCCACCCCCAACGCTGAGCAGCAGGTCCGCCCGGTGGGCGGCCGCCGCGGTGCGAGCCCGCTCGGCCACCTCGACGGGGACGTGCATCACCACCTCGTCCCACCGCAGCACGACCGACAGGTCCGCGGTGACCGCCTGCGCCAGCTCGGCCTCGGCGGCTGCCGCGATCACCATCACCCGCGAGGCGCCGAGCCGCTCCACCTCCGCCCGTACCCGCGCCGCCGCCCCACCGGAGGAGAAGACGACCCGTTGGGTCAGACTTTCGTGCTCGAAACTCAGCAACGGCCCGTCGAGCGACTCGGCGTCATGGCCGCCGCCGGCTCGCGGCGCCCCGGTCATGCCCATGCCCGGACTCCTTTCGGCTGTAGGACTGGGAGAGAGAGTCAGGGGCGAGACCGCCGAGGGTCACTAAGATGTCCGTTGAACGGACATGTTCCTGCCCGACGACCACCCGCCGACCGGAGAATGGCGGAGGCGGAAGGCCCGCCACCACAGCGGAAGGACCCGAAAACGGCCAACAGCGGCGACCGCGGTCGCACAGTCATCTCGCGGGCCCTGGCGATCCTGGGCGCGTTCACTCTGGAGCGCCGCGAGCTGACGCTCGCCCAAATCTGCCGCCTCACCGGCCTCCGCCACGCCACCGCCCACCGGCTGGTCGGCGAACTGACGGCGTGGGGAGCACTGGAACGTCTGCCCAGCGGCGCCTACGTCATCGGGCTTCGCCTGTGGGAACTCGGCGCGCTCAACCCGCGCGGACTGCCTCTGCGCGTCCTGGCGATGCCCGTCATGGAAGACCTGCACGCCGCCACACGCCAGCACGTACAACTGGCCGTCCTCGACGGTACCGACGCCCTCGTCGTCGAACGGATCTCGTCAGCGAGAGCGGTTCCTGTGGTGTCCCAGGTCGGAGGACGGCTGCCGCTGCACGCGTCCGCCGCCGGTCAGGTCCTGCTGGCCCACGCCGGCGAGGAACTGTTCACCGAAGCCGTGCAGCGGGGCCTGGCCCGCTGCACGCCCAGGACCATCACCGACCCGGCCACACTGCGTCTGACGCTGGCGGAGTGCCGCCGGACCGGCGCCGCGGTCGTACACGAGGAGATGAGCCCGGACGCCCATTCGGTGGCGGCGCCGGTCACCGACTCGACAGGCCGCGTAGTCGCGGCCTTGTCCGTCGTGTGCGCCGACACCCGAACCCATCTCCTGGTCCCTGCTGTAGTGCTGGCCGCCCGCAGCATCTCCCGGGGCCTCGGCGTCGGCGCCATTTCGCAAGGGACTCTCAATGTGCATACACACCAACCCTTTGAGTAACGCATAGTGTGACGCCCACCCTGGACTCTCGAACCGCGACACCATCAGGCCATTCACCGCACGCCTGCCAGATGAGCTGGGAACACTGACGTCCAGGCGACTGCCAGGGTGCAACACCTTCAACCCCCGCCCGCATCGCACACCCAGTGTGGTTTTCCGGTACGGAGCCCTTTACAGCCTCATAATAGTGTGCACACTTAGCGGTGCAACACGAGCCGCAGGCGATGCAGTCAGATCAGCGACTCAACCGACACTCGCCCATCAGGGCTGTGTGCGCCTACAGCCGCCGCATCCACGTCCTGACATGGCGCCGTTCGGCCTGCGACTGCCAGCGACGAACCTGCGCACGCCGCATTCGAGTGCGAGAGAGATCCACAGACAAAGCCCAGCGAGAGGAATTGTCATGCACGAACAGAGCCTCGGAGGAAGTGGCGGCAAAGCCACCTGGCCTCCGGTGACCTTGCTGGTACTCGCGATCTGTGGGACCGCCATAGTTGCCGACGGATACGACGTCGTCATCTACGGCGCTGTCATCCCGTCACTGCTCCACGAACACGGGTGGGGTCTGACTCCTGCCGGTGCCGGTCTGATCGGTTCCTTCGCTCTGATCGGAATGCTCATAGGAGCCACGACCGTCGGCACGCTCACCGACGTACTGGGCCGGCGCAGGATGCTGATCGGCTGTCTGGCCTGGTTCTCGGTGATGACGGGCCTGTGCGCGATCGCGACCTCCCCCGAGGTGTTCGGCGCCTTCCGGTTCCTCGCCGGCCTCGGCCTCGGCGGCGTACTGCCGACCGCCTCCGCTCTCAGCGGTGAGTACTCACATCCCAAGGCACGCAACCTGGTCTTCGCGATCATCTTCAGCGGCTTTCCCGTGGGCGGCATCATCGCCGCTTTCACCGGGATGTTCGTGATACCCCGGTTCGGCTGGCAGGCGATGTTCCTGCTCGGCCTCCTCCCGCTTGTTCTGATCGTGCCCGTGGCTCTGAAGTTCCTGCCGGAGTCGATCGCTTTCCTCCGGGCGAAGGGCAAGCACACCGAGGCGGAGCAGACAACTCGTCGCTGGAACATCCCTCTGCAAGAAGCGCGGGAAGAAGCGCCGACGTCGACGCAGGCGCCGGCCGGGACCGGCCCGGAGAGCATGTCACCGGTGAAAGCCCTGCTCTCGCGCGACTACATCGTGGCGACTCTGTGCTTCCTGGCCATGTCGTGCCTGTGCCTGTTCATGATCTACGGGTACAACACCTGGCTCCCGGAAATCATGCGCCGGGCCGGATATTCCTCCGGTTCCGCACTCGGCTTCCTCCTCATGTTCAACCTCGGCGCCGTCGTCGGCCAACTCCTCATCTCCCTTGCCGCCGACCGACTCGGCTCGAAGCCGATCATCGTCACGACATACCTGCTGGCCAGCGTCGCGGTGATCCTTCTCAGCCTGCGACTGCCCACGGCGGTGCTGTACGCGGCCGTAGCTCTGGGGGGTGTCGGGGCGATGGGTACGCAGACGTTCCTTCTGGCCTATGTCTCCAAGTACTACCCGGTACGGATGGGCGCCACAGCGCTGGGCTGGGCGCTGGGCTTCGGCCGCCTCGGCTCGATGCTCGCCCCGCCGCTGCTCGGACTCATCATCGGGGCCGGGCTGGCGCTCCAGTGGAACTTCTACGCCCTCGCGGTACCCGGCGTCATCGGTGCCGCACTGATCGGACTAGTTCCCCGCGCTCCTGGAGAGGCAGCCCCGGTGAGATACGCGAGCACGGACGGGACCATGCGCTCCCTGCCGGAGGCGACCTGATCCGCACGCCGAGGTCAGCCTGGATGCCGACTGGGCACCCGGTTCCGGGT
>NZ_VJZC01000167.1 GCF_009377185.1 Streptomyces spongiae | reverse complement strand
GCCCGGATCTCCCGGGCGGCGGACGCTGTGTGCGGGGGTCGTCGTCAGGGGCCGGGCGGCAGTTGCTCGCCCTGGACGGCCTGGATGTCGAGCTCCACGCGAAGGGTGGCACCGATGGCCGCGATGCCCGCCTGGACGACCTGGTTGTAGTTCATGGCGAAGTCCTCGCGCCGCAGTTCGGTGCTCGCGCGGAACGACGCCCGTACTCCGCCCCACGGGTCCGGTCCGGTGCCCAGGTAGGACAGGTCCAGATCGACGGACCGGGCCACGCCGTGCAGGGCGAGTTCGCCGTGGACGGTCCAGCGGGCCTCGCCCGCGGGGGTGATGCCCGTGCTGCGGTAGGTGATCTTGGGGTGGACGTCCACGTCGAGGAAGTCCGGGGAGCGCAGGTGGCCGTCGCGCATCGCGTTGCCCGTGTCGATCGAGGCGGCTTCTATGACAGCCTCCACGTTCGACGACAGCGGGTTCTCCGTGACCTCGATGCGTCCCCCGAACTCCTTGAAACGGCCGTGCACACTGGTCAGTCCGAGGTGCTGGGCGACCGTGCTCACCGTGGAGTGTGCCGGGTCGATCGTCCACGGCCCGGGCGGCGGAAGCTCCACGCCCCCGGCGCGGGTCAGCACGAGCGAGCCGAGGTCGGTGCCGCCGGAGGCGGTCACGACGGCGGTGGCGGCGACCGGGCCGTACCCGACCGCGGTGACGATCGCGGTGTACGTTCCCGGCGCCAGGGCGTCGGTCGCCAGGAGGCCGTCCTGCGATGCCTCCTGGCGCAGTGCCTGCCGGCCCGTCATGTCGGTGACGGTCAGCACGGCGTGCGGGACGGCCCAGCCGTCCTTGGTGCGGATCCGGGCCCGCAGGCCGGCTGTTCCGGTGGTGGTCATGCTCGCTGCCTCTCAGGTGCTGGGGCCGGGGGAAGGCTGGTCCGGGGTGTGGGTCTGGCGACGGGTGCGGGGGGAACCACGGAGTCGGGCTTCATAGCCGACGTCCCTGAGCAGGTCGAGCACAGCCGCGTACAACTCGGCCTCGCGCTCGGGCGTGAACCGACTGCGGCGCGACGGTGCCACCTCGGTCACTCCACTCACGTTCCTTAAATGAACGATACGGTTTCGTACACCCTGTCCCTATGTCCGACGATACCCCGGACTCAATCAAAACGAAACAGTTTCGTACCTAGGGGGTCGGCTCCAACTGCGGCCGGCCGCTCAACCCGCGCGACGGACACCCCGTCGCGGTCGAGCAGCAACGTCGTAACGTTGAGCAAGCCCGTGGCATCCGGGGCCGTGCCTGAATGCGTCATGGCAATCGGCCGGGTGTGGTTCGCTGCTGGGGTGACTCAGGACTTGGAGACCGTCGTATTCGAATCCGCCGAGGCATTCCAGGCATGGCTCGGCGAGAACCACGCCGTCTCGCCCGGCATCTGGCTCAAGCTTCGCAAGAAGGGCCCCGGAATCGTCGCGCTGGACTACGCCCAGGCGCTCGACGTGGCACTCTGCTACGGCTGGATCGACGGCCAGAAGGCCAAGTTCGACGACCAGTGGTGGCTCCAGCGGTTCACCCCGCGCAAGCCGCGCAGCAAGTGGTCCAAGGTCAACCGGGACAAGGTGGCCGCCCTGATCGAGCAGGGCCGGATGCATCCCGCGGGGCAGGCCGAGGTCGACCGCGCCAAGGCAGACGGCCGCTGGGAGGCGGCCTACGACAGCGCGAAGACCGCCACAGTGCCGGACGACCTCACGGCGGCCCTGACTGTCGACCCGGCCGCGGCGGCGTTCTTCGGGACACTGGACCGGCAGAACCGCTACGCGATCCTGTACAGGATCCAGGACGCCAAGAAGGCCGAGACCCGGGCACGCCGGATCGAGAAGTACGTAGCGATGCTGGCGAAGGGCGAGAAGCTGTACCCGTAGTCACGGAGAGGGGCCGCGGCCGTGTGGTGCCCTGGGGCCCCGGCGCGCGGGTGCTTCCGGGGGACGACAGTCTCCGCCCGTGGCTGCTGGGCATCGCGACGAACGTCATGCGCAACACCGCGCGAGCGGCACGAAGACACCAGGCGGCGCTCATCAGACCCGCCCCCCGACCCCGTGCCGCGCGGGGAGCGCGAGGTGTTCACGCTCTGCGTGTGGGAGGGACTGGTGTGACCATCAGCGATAGTTGGCCAGAGGCGGTGGCAACACAGCTGGTGACTGGGCTGTACTCAAAAACAGTTGGCCATTTCGCTCAGAGATAGTTGGCCACCGCGGCTTCGACGTCATCGCGGAGCTGCGTGGAGGCGTGCTTCTTGAGGTGGAGCCAGGTGCGTCCCCACTGCTTGGACGACTTCGCTGGTGCGGAGGGCAGCATGGTGCGCAGAGCCTCCCGGAGCGCCGGTCGTTCCAGGTCGAGCAGCGTGGCAGCTCCCTCCAGGAGGATGGCGGTGGCGACGGCAGAGCGAGGTGGGGCGTCCCACCTCAGTCTTTCCGCGTGGTCTCCTCTCTCGCCGGCCCGTCGTTTCAGCTGATCAATGTGCTCTTCGAGTGCGTCCGACAGCCCGGTCGGTGTGAAGCGCCTGCCCTGTGGCCAGGTGGCCTGGAGGGAGACAGCGGCAGGAGTCTGCTGCCAGCCTGGTCGAAAGCGTGGGCTGATCGGTGGCAGCGCGGGCAGCCATCCCGGAGGAAGGTCTGATGGTCCTGGCAGATGAAGATCACCGGGAGGCGCCATCGGATCTTCCAGGGGCCGCCGTGTCGTTGCTGGATCATCGAGCCGTCTCCGGCGAGGCAGTGAGGGCAGTACCGCGTGAAGCTGGTGAACACCCAAAGGCCGTAGGGGAAGAACCGCTTGGGTCGCGGGTGCAGGGACATGGCGATGGACGGGTATCGCTCGGTGTCGGGCGCGAGGGTGAGACGTGCGGCTTCGGCAGGAGTGAGCTGAGTGGCCTGGGCGAACGCTGTGAGGCGGTCGCCCAGGCCCAGAAGGAGCCGGGCCGAGGTGTAAGAGGCCGTGGACGTCTGGAGGCCGGTTCGTGCGAACAGCATGGTGGGCGAGAGGTCCAGGCGGTGGGCCAGCCTCAGGGTGAGCCCGGGCAGTCCTTCCCCGGGAAGTGGAGCCAGGGCTCGGGGCAGGGGTTCAGGAAGCCGTGACAGGGCTGGTCACCGGTCAGCGGTGGCGGGGCCGCGATCGTCGAGGACGGTGTTCCGCGCGGCTTTGCGTGGCGTTCTCGGAGTGGAGGATCCGGGGATGGAGGGGATCTCCCCAGCTTGTGGGTCGCGGTCTGGGTCGTCGAGGCTGAGGATGATCTCGTCGAGCAGGTCCTCGTCGAGGGTTTCCTTTCCCTTGTCCATGGCTTCTTGGCAGCCGTCTTCGATGAGGCGTTCGAGAAGACCGACGACGCCGTCGGTGCGGCGCATGAGGTACTCGGGCATGGTGCCGGCTGTGAGCAGGCCCGGCTCTGCCTTCAACAGCCGCAGGCTGTCTTCTAGGCCGGCAAGGTGGTCATGGAAGGCGGCGATCTGGTCGGGTGTCGTGTAGCGGAATCGGTCGAGTTCGACCAGGTCGAAGCGGCGTTCGGTCTGTGTGGCCTCCAGCCCGTGGACGCGTGTGTGCGTGGAGGGTGGCATCACCCACTGGCGAGTCGTGGCGTCCCAGTGCCCTTGCCGCAGCAGCCCCGAGCCGAGGATGTCGACGCCGACGAGGACAAGCGTGACGTTCATGCTCATCAGGGCGCGGATCAGGTCCAGGGTGTCCTGGTCGTCGGCCCGGTGCATGCGCAGGCGGGTGATGTCGTCGAGGATCAGCGCCTGGGTGCCGTGGTCGGCCAGTGAGTCGGCGACCTGCCGGATCAGCTGGGGCAGGGTCAGCCGTCGGTTCTCGGCGCCGAAGAAGTTGAGGATCGCCTGGCAGGTGCCCTTCGGTTTGGCGGTGACGGGGGTTTGGACGTAGGCGACGGGGGCGTGCAGGTCCCGGACGCCGTCCACGGTGTTCGGATTGAGGTGATCATGCAGGGCCAGCCAGGCGTCCTCGAATGCGGCGGCGACCTCACAGACTGTCTCCGTCTTGCCCTGGTAACCCCAGCCCGTCACCATCACTCCGGCCCGGGTGGACGGCCGTGTCTTGAGCGCGTTGTTGCGCAGGCGGCGGTTGACCAGGCGCGACACCTTCAACGACATGGGCGTCTCTTGCAACGGCAGATGGACGTGGGTCGCGGTGCGGTGCAGGTCATAAAGCGACCGTTCGCGCGGGCTGAGCGCCTTCCACTCGGCGAGGGACAGTTTCGGCGCGGGAACGAACGAGCGGCGGGAAGTGCGCCAGTTCTGCCAGCCCGTGTAGGTGTCGCGGCGCGGAGCCTGCCGCAGTAGCGCCTCAGCGAGATCACTTTCCGGGATGGCGTGGCTCACCTGCGCTCCTCGGGTCGGGCGACGGCTTCGGCTTCGTCCTCGTCCGGTGGCAGCAGGAACAGCGTCCGGCGCCGCAGCGTCTCGCCGAGGCGCGGCGGAGGGGTGGGCCGCCGGCCGGCAGTCGCGGCCTCGCGTCTGCGGCGCCGATCGGCGTCGACGCTCTCCTGAATGGTGCGAGCCTGGTCGGGCCAGGCCAGCACGTCCGCGTCGCCGTCCCGGCCCGAAGCCGTGGCCGGCGCCCGGTCGACCGCGACCGCCTCGGCCTGTGCGTGCTGCCGGGACCGTCTGCTGCGTTCGCGCTTGGTCATCTGGGTCGGCCACTGGGCGACCGGAATGGCGGAGCCGAGCAACTCCAGCACGATCGGGAGGAGTTCGGCATCGGAGCGGGGAGCAAGTCCCCGCCGGCGGACTTCGGCGAGCAGCGTCTCGGCGCCCCGGTCGGAGAAAGCCGGAATCTCGCTCTCGCGAGGTAGCCCGGTCCAGCTCAGCACGTGCCAGCGGTCGGGCTCAACGTCGTCCTGGAAAAACACAGTGCGCCGGTCACGGCGATCGGAACGGATGAGCCACTTGCCCTTGTGCCGGCCGCCCCGGGCTGAGGGCAGGTGAAAACGCGGGTCGTCCAGGACGGGCGCGTGATACCAAAGTCCGCCGATCTTCACCCCGCGCCGGGGGTGGATCCTGACGTAGTGGGCTTTGAGCAGGCGGTAGTAGAGCTCTGGCCTGGGGATCTGCAGAGCGAAGCCGCCCTGCTGCATCGCCGCGGCGAACAGCGAGTTGGGGCTGTGGTCCTCGCCCGGGCCCCAGGCCGGCGCGTACTCGCCTAGGATCCGGTTCTGCCAGATCTTCACCACCCAGGTCGCGATCAGGTGTTCTGTCTGGGACATCGACAACACCGCGTCGGCTTCCGGGTCGGCGCCGCGGTCGGCGACATCGGCTCCGGTGAAGCCCAGCAGGTGCTCCAGCAGCAGGCTGTTGATCGCGGCGAAGGCCCGCTCGACGACGAATTTGTCCGTGGGCCGCAGGGTGCGGGCGGGAAGCATATTGCAGCCCAGCGTCCGTTCCGCTTCCACCACGTGGTGGTTCTTGTAGGGGCTGCCATGATCGGTGGTCACCGTCTCCGGGGCGAAGAACGGCAGGGCCGCAACCCGGTGCCCGGCGAACTGGGCAACCACCGTGGCCGGGACGCCCGGGTAGGGCCACTCCATGTCCTCGCCCCAGCCCTCACGCATCGGCAACGGCAGCATCACGTCCCGTAGCAACATCGCGATGTCCACCGACGTGTCCGACACCAGCGTCAACCGAAACGCCACGATCGAGTGCGTGAAGAGGTCCAAAGCCAGCGTGAGCATCGCCGAGACCGGTTCACCGAACACCGACTCGCGCACCTTCACCGGCAGGGGCGTGGTATCCAGGGCAACCACCTGCCCCGGCCGGTGTACGACCACCCGCTGCGAGGCATCCCGGGCCGCATCCGCGGACCGGGCGTAACACTGCCGGGCCCCATCCGGCCCGAACCACTGCCTCCAGACTGTCCGTAGCGTGTTGCAGCACGGCACCTTCTCCAGCGGGAAAAGGGGGAACGTCTCGCGTACGTACTGATGGAGCAGGCGATGCTTGGCCCGCATGCTGATCCGCGACCGCAGGAGACTCTCCCTCCTCACCGCGAAGATCGCTTCCCGGATCTCCTCGGTGATGCTCGGGTGCCCGCCGCTTCGACGGGTCCAACGGCCGTCAGCGCAGCCAGCCACGATGTCCTCGCTGCTTGCGGTGGCCAGTCGCCGCAGAGTGCGCTCGCTCATGCGATCCACGCCCAGAACGGCGGCCTCCTCCGGGCCAAGCGCCTTCAGCTCCTCGGCCTTCGCCCGGCGACGCTGGGCCAGCGTCGTCCGCTCCGGATCGTAGGCCGGTCGCGGCTCACCCGGCAGGGCCCATGACGGGTGGCCGCCCCGGTAACCGGTCTGCGCCTCCAACATGTGCGCCGCCCGCAACCGGGCCCGTTCCAGCTGCGATTCCGTCAGATCCGTCTTCTCCGCGAGCTGGCACGAACCACCCTCAGAAGTCGCAGACACTCCCGAAGGATGGCAGTCCGGGTGATGCATCAGCCACCGGATCGGCCGTCGCTGGCGCTCTCCCGCGCCATCGCGCAGCACGATCCGCCCCAGCTGCGGCTCCACCGCCTCAACCGTCCACTCGACGCCGTTGAGACGCACTCCGCCGCCTGCCGCCAGGTCCAGCAACTCTCGCTGCATCTCACCCCTCTCTGCCCGCCCAGATCAGCGAGCCGTCACCCAGGGGCTCGCCCAGATCGACGGCGAGACGCCGGTGCCAGAGCAGGTGCAGGGCATGGGCGCGGGCCACCACCGGCCAGTTCGTCGATGCGACCAACTCGCCAAAATGCAAGGGGCGTTCGGCAACGGCATACAGCAGCGACTCCCGCACTTCGAGCAGATCGTCCATCGGCCTGCGCTGCGCCGACAGCGCATCCAACCCCTCGAACACAGACGAACGCCACCCGGTCACCACCGCGTAGCGCCAGCCACAGGCAACGGCCGCCTCCCAGGCCGCCGCGAACTTGAGCGCGTCGTCCTGCCCGATCAAGCGGCGCGGCCGGACATCGAACAGCCATCGGCCGCCGTCCGGCCAGATCGCCAGGAAGTCCGGCGTGTGCGCAGCACGGCCCTCGGCGTGCTGGAACTCCAGCCGGAACGGCTGCGGCAGCACCTCCGCCACCTGCAGAAAATCGAGCGCCAGCAGCAGCCGCTGTTCCTCCAGCGACTCAAACCCGTGATGGCGTCCCGTGGAGACCATGAACTGCAGTCCCGGCCGATGCCTTTGACGAGGGCGCCAGGTGAACCGGCGCACCGGCTCGGATCCCAGCAGCGGCACCGACGCCAGGTCCCGGACCGGCCAGACCACCTCATCGCCCCCAAACCGCCAGGCCGTCATCCACCGCCTCGGCCAGCCCTCGCCCCGCACCAGCTGGTCCCGGACCTTGTCGGCGATCGCGTACGGAGCGATCAGAAGATCCAGCCCGCACACATCCGACCGCACTCTGGCCCGCGTACCCACCCCGCCAGCACAACACCGCGACAAGAGGCCCAGGGCGCGCTCCCGCGACATGGTCACAACACGCATCCAGCCGATCAGGCCCGCACCTCTCGGCGTGCATGCATGACCGAGTCCGGCCACGAAACGAGCGGTGCACAGACACCCCACCACCGTCCGCGCCGTGCCTTCAGACAGCCGCGAAAGGCTCGAGTTCATCGGCAGCACGAGGCCGAAGAGCAGATAGGGAGCCCAGCGGGCAGCGTTGACCAGGCCCACCAGCGTTCGGCTGGATCTGGAGGCGGGTCGTGTCGGCAAGGGTGGCGAGGAAGTACATGCCGGGGTAGTGGGCCATGCGCCGGCGCGGTGCTCGCCGACCGACTCGCCGAGTCGCGGCGCCGGCAGCCCGGCCGCAAGAGCAAGGGTCAGCGGGTGAACGTGAACCAGTTGAGGTTGCCGGAGATGTCGGCGGTCTTGGTGGTCCAGGTTTGCCAGCCTCCGGTGTTTTCCACCGTGATGCTGCCGACCGGGGTGCTGGAGCGTGAGTCGAGTCGGACCTCGATCCGGCCGCTGACGCCGCTGGCGGCGCCGGAAGCCACCCGGGCCTTGAACTGGGTCGCGGCCTGGGCGCCGAATGCCACGTTGCCGTACTTGGCCCAGTCGCCGTTGGACAGGGAGCCGATGTCCTCCCCACCGGTGGTGTCGGCGGTGACCTCGACAGCGACGCCGGAGGCGTCGCCGTACGCCTCGGCCTGGATCGGGCTATACGCGTCGGAGGTCGTGGCGGGCGGTGTCGAGGGGGTCCAGACGTACGTGCCGGCGGTCTTCGGCGGGATGGCGTCTATGAGCTGTTGTTGCCCGCTGCGCAGTGTGAATTGCTGGGCCGAGGAGGTCTGGTTGACCACGACGGTCGCAATCGTGCCGTCCGGGTTCAGGAAGGCCACCGTGGTGATGGTGGCGGCGCTGCCGTAGTCGCTCCAGATCCGCTTGGCGCCGCGCTTGATGAACTTCGAGAACTGTGCGAAGAGGTAGTACTCGGGCAGGGCCCAGTAGGTGTCGCGGTTGTCGGGGTTCTGGATGAGCGGCGTCGGGTCGGGGGCACCGTACTGCTGGGCGTCGCGGTTCTGGTCGAGCATCGTCACCCACGCGACGTAGGTCGTCGACCATCTGCGCATGTACCGCGCGATCCGGTCCGCGCCCGCCGTGCCCCACAACATGCGTTCGGTCATGGCCATGTCGAGGCCAGGGTATTTGGTTTTCAGCAGGGACATCGCTCCCGGGTCGCCGTCGTAGTCGTGGAAAGCGATGGCCTTGGTGTTGCGGTAGGTGTCGCTGCAGCCGGAGTCGCTGGTCCCGAGCATGCCGGCGGCGAAGTTCGCGCGCATAGCGTCGACGAGCTGCGCCTCCTGCTGCGAAGTGACCAGCATGCTCGGGTAGGGCGCCGCGTAGAGGGGTTCGTTCTGAGGCGTCATGGCGTGGATGGTGATGCCCTGCTCGGCGTACGCCTGCACGATCTTCCGGTAGTAGCGGGCGAGGGTGGGGATGTGCTCGTCGAGCAGGTGGCCGCCGATGAGGCTGTTGTTGTCCTTCATCCAGGCCGGCGGGCTCCAGGCGGTGCCGAAGACGATGAGGTCCGGGTTGATCCGGAGCGCGTCCCGCAGGGTGGAGATGATGTGGTTGTCAACGTCCTTCTGGATGGAGAACCGCGACAGGGTCGGGTCGGCCGGCCCGTCGTCGTAGGAGTAGAACGTCGTATGGCTGAAGTCGGAGGTGCCGAAGCAGATGCGGGTGATGTTGAACCCGGCGCCACTGGTGGGGTCGAACAGCGCCCGCAGGACCTTGGTCCGCACGGCCGGACGCATCAGCGCCAGGTTGTGGATGGTCGAGTCCTCCATCGAGGAGCCGACGCCGAGCATGCTCTGGTACGCCTTCGCCGGGTCGATGTTGATGACCTGCCCGAAGTTCCTGCCCGAGGCGGCCAGTGCGATGTCGTCCTGCTGACTGAGCTTGTAGGGGACCGCGGCCAGGCCGGTCGCCGGATCGGCGTACCAGGTGCCGCTCATGGGCGCGTAGCCACTCGCGGTGGACTCCGAGCTCCAGGTCACCTGGGCCGAGCCTGCGGCGCGCGGACGGCTCGGGGCGGCGCTCGCCCGGCCCGGCAGCACGAGCTCGGCGCCCGCCGCTGCCGCCACGGCGGCGGCGGTCAGGAAGGTCCGGCGGCTGAGCGGGGCTCTGCCCTGCGGGGAGGACGGTTGCGCGGGAGTGGAAGCGGACACGTGGACATGGAGCGGCTCCTGGATGTCATGGCTGGCTGAGGGTGAAACGGGCGCGAAGCAGGTCGGCGGCGCGTGAGCTGGGGCCGACGAGCAGGTCGAACGCTCCGGGCTCGACGATCCGGCGTCCTTCGGCGTCGACCAGGGAGCATGCCGTAGCGGGGATCGTCAGCCGGACCCGCACGCTGTCACCGGGTGGGACCGTGACCTGCTGCCAGGCTTTGAGTTCCTGCTTTGCCCACGTGACGCTCGTGACCACGTCGCTGATGTAGGCCTGCACGGTCTCCAGTACCGGCCGGGCGCCGGTGTTGGAGACGGTGACCTCGGCGCGAACCACGCCGTCCCATGCCACGACTTCATCGAGGATGGCCAGGTCGGTGTACTCGATGGTGCTGTAGGACAGACCCTCCCCGAAGACGAAGAGTGGTTCCTGGGTCAGGTCGGCGTAACGGTCACCATGCTGGCCGCGCACCTGGTTGTAGTAGACGGGCTGCTGCCCGACATGGCGTGGCACGGAAAGGGGCAGGCGTCCCGACGGCTCGATGAGACCGAGGACGAACTCGGCCACCGCCTGGCCGCCTCGCATACCCGGGTTGAACGCCTCAATCAGCGCTGCCGCCGCCAGCGCGGCATCGGGGAGTACCGAGGGCTTGCCGTGGACCAGTACCACGACGACGGGTGTGCCGGTGGCGACGAGCGCCTCGAGGAGGGCGACCTGTCCGCCCTGCAGTTCCAGGGTCGCGGTCGAGCAAGTTTCACCTGTAAGCGCGACGGTGTCTCCGACGACGGCGACGACGTAATCAGCCGCGCGCGCGAGGCTGACCGCCTCCGCGATCAGAGCTTCGTCGACGGGCGCGGGCCCGAACAGGGGCGGACGTGGCTGCCCGTCGGGGTACACCGGTCCTTGCGGGTCCGGCACGAGGCGCCCGATGTCGGCGCCGGGGGCGTAGGTGACCTTCCACCCGTCGGGAACGGCTGCGCGGAACCCGTCGAGCACTGTCGTGACGGTCTCGCGCGGGTGCCCGTCCGGCATCCAGTCCACCTGGCCGGATGCGCCGGCCCAGTCGCCGAGCATGGCCTGCGGGTCGTCGCCGTTGGGTCCGATCACGGCGATCGTGCGAGGGCCCCCGGCGGTGACGGTGTGGCCCTGACCGTCTACGGTCAGTCCGCCGTCGAGGGGCAAGGTGCCGTCGTTGCGCAGCAGCACCAGGGACTTTCGGGCGAGTTCGAGGTTGAGGGCGGTGTGCTCGGCGCACCCGATCACGTCGGCCTGGCGTGTCCGGTCCGGCGCGCGGGGGTCCTCGAACAGGCCCAGTTCCAGTTTCAGTTTCAGGATCCGCCGGACCGCCTCGTCGATCTCCTCCTCTCGCAGCCGCCCCTGCGCGACTGCTTCCTGGGCGCCCTCGAAGAAGTCCGGCGTGGTCATGACCAGGTCGTTTCCGGCCTGCACCGCGACCGTCGCGGCCTCCACGGCATCTGCGCAGACCTTCTGCTCCCACACCATCCGGCCCACGTTGTCCCAGTCGGTCACGAGCGTGCCGGTGAAGCCCCATTCGCCCTTCAGGACGTCGTTCAGGAGCCACTTGTTCGCCGTGATCGGGACCCCGTCCATCGCCTGGTAGCCGAGCATGAACGTGCGGCAGCCCTCGCGAGCGATCCTCTCGAACGGCGGCAGGAACCATGAGCGCAGCTTGCGCCGGCTCAGGTCCGCCTCGCTCGCGTCGCGTCCGCCCTGCGTCTCCGAGTAGCCCGCGAAGTGCTTGGCGCAGGCCAGAACCGCTGTCGGGTCGTCCAGTCCCGCTCCCTGATACCCGCGGACCATCGCGGCGCCCAGCTCCCCGATGAGCAATGGGTCCTCCCCGAAGGTCTCGTTCACACGGCCCCATCGCAGGTCGCGGGTGATGCACAGCACCGGCGAGAAGGTCCAGTGGATGCCCGTCGCGGCGACTTCCACCGCGGTGGCCCGGGCCATGCGCTCAACGAGCTCGGTGTCCCAGGTGCAGGCCATCCCCAACTGCGTGGGGAAGATCGTGGCACCCGGCCAGAACGAATGGCCGTGGATGCAGTCGTCAGCGACGAGCAGCGGGATGCCCAGCCTGGTGGCTGCCGCCAGCTCGACGGCAGCGTGCATGCGCTCGGGCGAGGCATGCAAGATCGACCCGGCCAGCTTCGTGGCCACGACGTCCTCCAAGTCACCCCGGGCGTCCAGCTGCAGCATCTGTCCGACCTTTTCGGGCAGCGTCATGCGGGCGAGCAGATCCTCGAGGCGTTCCTCGAGCGGTCTCGACGGGTCCCGGTAGGCCGGCGAGGTCATGGTCGCTGAGCCCGCGGGGCGCTCTGGGCGACAGGAGGACTCCGGTCCTGCCTCCCGGCACGCAGTTGCCGGGTTCCGGTGTGCTTCTGAACTCATGAGTTCGATCTCCTGGGAAACAGTCGAGACGGTGTTTCAGACGCCGTTGCCTGCGGGGGTACGCCTGCAAGCGCGATGGCCTTGGCCACGTTGCCGAACCGATCGGGCTGCGGACGAAGGTGTCGCAGGCGGTCGGCACCGCTTCGCTTAGGGATCCGCGGGCTCCCTTCGCGTCCGCGGGCCACCAGTCACAGTTGGTTGTTGCCGTGGGCCTGATGCGCCGCCACTACGACTGCGGTGATAACCAGACTGCGGCGAGCAGCAACCGCGACGTGGATGGTCAGGCGGTGACCGGATTGCCTGTCGCGGCGCTGATGGACGCGGAGAGGGACCGCGAGCTTGCGGTCACACTCTCCTCGACGCGCCGGCGAGGTCACTGGTGGGCCGCAGGTCAGGCCGGCGGGTCGGCAGGATCAGCGGTGCGCCCTGACGCAGTGGGTGTGTCGCGCCCGCGACCTCTACTTGCGTCGGGAGACCTCCGGTCAGCGTGATCGTGGTGTGCTCCGGGCCGATCTCGACGTCGAACTCGCGTCCCTGCCACAACATCCGGCGCAGGGTGAGGCCGTCCAACTGAGGTGGCAAGGTCGGGTCGAGCCTGAGTCGGTCCTCACGCCAGCGCATCCCGCTGAAGCCGTAGAGGAACACCTGCAGGAAACCTCCCTGTCCGGTGGTGAACGTGAACGCGCCTCCGTGACGTCCCTCGGCGAACTGGTTGAACGGTCCGCGTATGAACGGGTCCACGCTGCGCCGCATGAAGTCGTAGGCCGCGGACCCGGGCGTCCCCAGTGCGGCGTGGGCGATGGAGTGGATGGAGTCGGTCATGGACGGCCCGTCAGGGTCGGTGCGCGGCACGTAGTGATCGAGATCGTTCCGCGCGACCTCGGCGGGCATGGGGTGCTCCCAGGGATACTGCAACATCACCACGTCGGCCTGCTTGATGGTGTCGCCGTCGTAGCCGTCGAACTGCGGATGGATGCCCAGATCCTCGTCGAACGGGACCCGCAGGCCGTCGGCGACCCGGTCCCACTCGGGGTCCGCGGCCACGCCCACGACCTTCGCTGCCCGGGTGGCGATCCGCAGGGTCTTAGCGGCCGCGACGTTGGTGTACACGCTGTTGTCGACCGGGAAGTGGTATTCGTCCGGGCCCATCACCTGGTTGATGTCGTAGCCGCCGTCGTCGTGGGGAACGGCGGAGCTCGCCCAGAACTCGGCGGCACCCTGCAGCACCGGCCAGGCGTTCTCGGCGAGCCAGCCGCGATCGCCGGTGGCGAGGTAGTACTGCCAGTGGGCGAGTGCGATGTCGGCTGTGATGTGGTGCTCGAGGTCACCCATTTCCCAGCCGGGTGGGGTCTGTTCGTCTCCGTGCAGCGCGCTCTCCCAGGGGAACCTCGCGCCCTCGAACCCTGTTCGGGTCGCGTACTCCTGGGCCGCGGCCAGACGCTGCTGTCGATAGGTGTTCATACCCGCCGCGATGTCCGGGTGCTGGGCCAGCAGCGCTGGGTACATCCAGGTCTCGGTGTCCCAGAAGACGTGCCCGTTGTATCCGTCGCCGGACAGGCCGCACGGGGACAGGCTCCAGTTCACCCCGGCGCGGGTGCTCTCGAGCAGGTAGAACATGCTCGCGCGGACGTGCAGCTGCAGCACCGGATCCCCCAGGACCTCGATGTCGGCCCGCCACAGGTCGTCCCACGCCGCCTTGTGCTCGGCCAGCAGGTCCCCGTACCCGGTGTCCGCCGCGGCCGCCGCGGCGGCGCGAGCAGCCGACAACGGGTCTTCGGAGTCCTGGGAGCTGGCCACACCGACGTACTTGGTGACCGTGTACGTGCTGCCGGCCTGCACATCGAAGGTGGCCTGCACACCAACCGACTGGACCTGGTCGGTTTCGAAGTCGGCGATGTGTGCCGCCACCCCGGTAGGCAGTTCCAGTCGCGACGCGAGCGCTGCGGTGATACCCGTGCCGAGCGTCGTCACCGTCTCGTACGACTCGGCCGCCGTACGGTCGTAGCCCTTGCTCGACTGTTCGGTCAGCCTTGCGCTGGTCCCGTCGAAGACCCCGGACACGCGCGCGCTGCCACTCCATTGCGGGGTGAAGGCGAGTTGGACCGCGGCCACGCGATGCCGGGCCTGGTGGACCAGTACCTGGTAGGTGAGATCGGTGCGGCGGCCCGCCGGTGAGGTCCATGTCGCTTGTGTGGTCAGCAGCCCGGCCCGCAGGTCCAGTGTCTGCCGGTAGTTGCTCACCGCTCCCTGCTCCGGGTCGTCCTGTTCGCCTGCGCGCGCCGCCTGTGGCAGCCGGCCGTAGGTGCCCGACTCGTCGGAGAACGCGAGCGTGGACCAGGTCGGGATGTTGGCGTACTGCTCGATCGGGCCGTTCTGGGCGAAGAACCCGGCCAGGTGCGCTTGGGTTTCGATCGGCGTCGTCGCGTATCCGGTCCCCGCCGCGGGGATCCGGCCGCCGAAATAGCCGTTGCCGAGGAAGGTCGGCGCGTAGTCGTCGTCGGTTTCGGTGGTGCTTAGCGTCCACCCGGCGTCGGGCCGGGACTTTTCTGTGGCGGTGGTGGTGTGGTCGTCGTGACCGCCAGGAGCGTGCTGGGACCGCGTAGGTGCCGGGTCGTGGGTGGGGTTGTCGGAGGGGTCTTCGTGGGGGGTCATGCGTGCCCTTCTCGGATGGGTGTTGTCGTGGGGTTCATGGGCTGGGAGCGCTGGGTGGCCTGGCGTAGCCCGGAGCTCGGCCACCGGCCTTGTGAACGTGCGTGGCTCAGGACTTGGAGCCGGACAGGGCGATGCCTTCGACGATCTGGCGTTGCGCGAACGCGAACACGATCAGCATCGGTGCCGCCAGCAAGGTCGTGGCGGCCATCAGAGTGGGCCAGTCGGAGGTGTACTGGCCCATGAACTGGTTGACCAGCAGCGGCAGCGTGAACTTGTCGGAGCTGTTGAGGAAGATCAGCGGGTAGAAGAAGTTGTTCCACTGGGCGAGGAAGGTGAAGATCCCCAACGCCGTGAGAGGGGTGCGCAGCAGCGGCAGGATGATCGTCACGAACCTGCGGACCCGGCCGGCGCCGTCGAGCTGGGCGGCTTCCTCCAACTCCACGGGGATGCCTTTGACGTACTGACGCAGCAGGAAGACGCCGAAGGCGTTGAACAGTGCGGGCGGCACGATGATTGCGGCATGGGTGTCCACCCAGCCCAGCCAGCCCATGATGATGTACAGCGGGATGATCGTGAGCTGGCCGGGGACCATCATGGTCGCGAGGAAGACCATGAACAGCCAACGGCGGCCCCAGAAGTCGATCCGCGCGAACGCGTAGGCGGCCATCGCCGAGGTGAGCAGGGATACCGCCGTGACCGTCAGGGCGATGTAGGTGCTGTTCCAGAACCCACGGACGAAGTCGGCCCCGCCCAGTGCGGTGCGGTAGCCCTGCTGGTTCCAGTCCTGAGGGAAGAGCTTGGGCGGCTGCATGAAGATCTCGCCCAAGGGTTTGAACGAGGAGAACAGCATCCAGGCGAAGGGCAGCGCCATGCCGATGGCGCAGACGAGGAGGACCGCGTGCAGCAGTAGTTTGTGACGGGCGGGCCGGCCGGAGCCGGAAGCGCCCTTGGCGGTCGTGACCGCCCGGCTGATGGTGTCGGAGAAAGTACTCATTCTGTGTAGTGGACCCATCTCTTCTGGACTGCGAGCTGGCAGCCGGTGACTGCGAGCAGGGCCAGGAACAGGAGGAAGGCGAGAGCCGATGCCTCCCCGAAGTTGAAATCGCCGAAGGCGATCTGGACCACCTCGTAGACGATGGTGCGGGCGGAGTCCGGAGCCCCGTCGCCGAAGAAGACGTAGATGTAGTCGAACACCTGGAACGAGCCGATGATCGAGGTGATCGAGAGGAACAGGATGGTCGGGGACAGCAGCGGGATGGTGACGTGCCGCAGCTTCTGCCACTCCGAACAGCCGTCCAGCAAGGCGGCTTCCAGGTACGAGCGGTCGATACTCTGCAGCCCGGCCATGAACATGACCAGCTGGTAGCCCAGGCCCTGCCAGATCCCGACGATCGCGAAGGCCGGGATGATGAACCGGGCGTCCTGCAGCCAGTTCGGCGCGGGCAGCCCGATCCCGTGTAGCGCGTTGCTGACCGGGCTGATGTCGGGGTTGAACAGCCACAGCCAGATCGCCGCGACCGCGACCGAAGAGGTGATCACCGGGGCGAAGAACGCCAGCCGGTATACCGGGGTCAGCTTGCCGGCCCGCTGCATCAGCAGGGCAAAGAACAATCCCGTGAGCATCAGTCCCGGCACCTGCAACACCGTGAACCAGACGGTGTTGACCGCCGAGCACTGGATGCGCGGGGAGGACATGATCTCCGCGAAGTTGGACAGCCCGGCGAAGGACCGGGTGCCGAACCCGTCCCAGTGGTAGAACGCCAGCACCAGGGCGAACAGCAGCGGGCCGACCATGAACACCACCAGCCCCAGCAACTGGGGCGCCAGGAACAGGTATCCCGCGGCCGTGTCCCCGCCTCGCCGGCGCCGGCGCCGCCGGTCCGCGTGGACGTCCCCTTCCGCGGACGTCAGCTGCGCCCGGGCCCGAGAACCGGCACTGCTGACGGCCATCAGGCGCCCCCGTTGATCAGCCGGACCACCTTGCCGCTGAACGACTTCGGCGTCTCGTTGCCCGCCTTGAGCATCTTGTCCACCAGCAGCGGGAGTTCGTTGGCGACCTTCACGCTGCCAGCGATCGCGCTGGGGACGGCGTAGCCCTTGGCCGCGACGTCGTTGAACAGGCTGCCGTGCGCGGGCACGTTGCCCTCGGTGACGATGTCGTCCAGGCCCTTGACCGAGGGCACCGCGTTGCCGCCGCCGGACAGGCGGAACCTCTGCCCTTCGGCGTTCAGGTAGTTGCCGAGGAACTCGAGCGCCTTGGCCTGGTTCTTGGACTTGGCGTTGACCGACAGCGCCGCCGTGTTGACCGGTACCGGCATGACGTCCTTGCCGGACAAGGAGGGCAAGGGGGCGATGTCGAAGCCGAACTTAAGCTTCTTGACGTTCGGCAGGATGACGCGGCTGTTGGTGACGCAGGCCAGCTGGCCAGCGTAGAGCAGCACGTCGCCGCTCTGTCCCTGCGGGAGGGTGCCGGAGTAGGCGATGTTTCCCGACTTCAGCTGCTCGAACAGCCACGCCAGCGCGTCCTGGGACTTGGGGTCGGTGTCGAACACCGCCTTGCCGGAGTCGTCGAAGAGCGTCCCGCCGAAGGTGGACATCCAGCCGAACCAGTCGAACCAGTTGCCGGAACCGATCAGCAGGCCCTTCTTCTTGGTGGCGCGGATCTTGTCGAGCAGGTCGGTCAGCGCGTCTTGGGTCCAGGTGCCCGCCTCGAACTGGGCGGCCGGGTCGGTGCTGACGCCCGCCTCGGCCAGGAGGTCCTTGTTGAACCAGAACACCAGCGGGCTGCAGTCCACCGGCAGCCCGTACAGGCCGGGGCTGCCATCCGCAGGCCTGCACCACTGGTACAGCCCCTCGTGGAAGTCATCGAGCTTGACCGCGGCGTGGCCACTGTCCAGGTAGTCGGTGAGGTCGAGCAGTTGCTTGGTCTCGATCAGCTTGGCCATGTAGATGTCACCGACGTAGAAGGCGTCGGGAGCAGCACCGGCGGACAGTTGCGACAGCAGCTTGGAGAGGTAGTCGCCCACGACCTGTTGGTAAGTGACCTTCACGCCCAGCTTCTCGGTCATCTTCTCGGAGAACCGACGGAACACTTCCGACTGGGGCGGCCCGTCCCAACC
>NZ_VJZC01000166.1 GCF_009377185.1 Streptomyces spongiae | reverse complement strand
GCCCCCGCCCGTGCCCCCGCTCGCGTCGACGCGAGCCAGGCCCCACCTGTCGACGGCCTCCAGCATGAGCGCCTGATAACGCCCCGTCCGGGCAAGGAACTTGTCCATCAGGTGCCGTTCCCCAGCGGTCGCCGTGTCGTAGCGGCCGGCCGCGTGCACCCGGGCACGTACGACAGCGTCGTCCGCGGTGAGCCACACGGCTGCCGTGCGGGGGAGCCCAAGTCCCACGACATGCGCGGGCCACAGCGCCGACCCCTCCAGGACCAGGCCCGGCTCCGTGCCGCGTCCGGTCGCGCGGGCCGTGATCAGCTCTTCGACGCGGGGCCACAGCCGTTCGTAGTGGCCGAGCACGGACGCGATCAGTTCGTCGACGGTGAGGGTGCCGTAGTGCTCGGCGACGTGGGGCGGCACCTCCCAGTCCGGCCTCCGCCAGGGGCGCCCCGGATGCCGCGCCAGACTGTCCGTGGACAGGCACTCGAAGCCGAGCCGGTCCGCCACTGCCTGGGACACGGTCGACTTCCCGACGTTCGACGTTCCCCCGATCAGCACCACGCGCACATCGCTCATACCGACGACCGTACCGACGACCGTACCGACGTCAGGAACTCCAGGCGGACACCGTCTGGCCGGAGGCGGGCGGCTCGCGCACCATGAACACGTCCACCGGATCCTCGGTCTCGAGGGTGAATCCGTGGCGTTCGTACAGACGTCGGGCCGGGCTGCCCCGTAGTACGTTCAACCGGACGGGGACGTCGTCGCGGTCGCACCGTTCCAGTAGTTCGCGCAGCACGCCCGTGCCGATACCGCCGCCCTGAAGGTGCGGGGCCAGGTAGAAGTGCTCCAGCCAGAGCGCGTCCTCGGCCCGGCGCAGTGCGACGCAGCCCGCGAATGTGCCGTTCACCTCGATGATCCAGGTGTGGGCGGGTTCGAAACCGTCCCGCAGTCGCTGCCGCACGCGCTCCTCGTCGTACCGCCCGAGCCGTTCCAGATCCGCCCGCAACACCACGGCCCGCAGCTCTGCCACTGCCGTGACGTCCGACATCGATGCGGGGCGCATCCCCCAGTCCGCCATGATCGCCACACTAGCCAGTCCCGGTCAGTGGCCGGTCAGTCCGGTCAGTGTCCGGTCAGTCCGGTCGGTGCAGTCCCGCGATGAGGAGCGCGACCAGGCGGCGTGCGTCGTAGCGGGGATCGCTGTCCGCGCCGATGCAGAGGTTCCCGACGCCGCGCATGAGCTCCAGGGCCTCGATGTCGGAGCGGATCTCGCCGGCGGCGGCCGCGGCTTCGAGCAGTTGGGCGCACACGGGCACGAGGCGGTCGAGGAAGTAGGCGTGCAGCGTCTCGAAGCCCGCGTTGTCGGACTGCAGCACGGCGGCGAGTCCGTGCTTGGTGACCAGGAAGTCGACGAAGAGGTCGATCCACTGCCCCAGCGCGGCGTAAGGAGTCGGGCCGGCCGTCAGCAGGGCCGGGCCGGCCTCGGCGCAGGCCTCCACCTGGTGCCGGTAGACGGCGATGATGAGATCCGCCCGCGTCGGGAAGTGGCGGTAGATCGTGCCCATCCCGACGCCGGCCTTGGCCGCGACGTCGCGTACCGGCGCGTCCACGCCCGAGGTGACGAAGACCGCGGCGGCCGCGTCGAGCAGGGTCTTCTCGTTGCGCCGGGCGTCCGTCCGTTTGGGCCGGGCCGCCGCGCTCCTGGCGCCCTCGCCGCTGTCGCTCACCGCGCCGCTCCTTCCACTGCCGAGGCTACGAGGATACCGAGCTTGCCGAAACGGAGCGCTGTTCCGTATCGTAAGCGGAACAGCGTTCCGTTTTATTGGTGGAGGACAGACAGTCATGCAGTACCGCACTCTGGGCCGTACCGGTGTACAGGTCAGCTCCCTCGCGCTCGGCGCGATGAACTTCGGCAGGATCGGGCGCACCACCCAGGACGAGGCCACCGCCCTCGTCGACGCCGCCCTGGAGGCCGGGGTCAACCTCATCGACACCGCCGACATGTACAGCGACGGCGAGTCGGAGGATATGGTCGGCAAAGCCATCGCCGGCCGCCGCGACGACATCGTGCTGGCCACGAAGGCGGGCATGCCCATGGGCGACGAGCGCAACCACCGGGGCAGCTCGCGCCGTTGGCTGGTCACCGAGCTGGACAACAGCCTGCGGCGCCTCGGCGTCGACCACGTCGACCTGTACCAGATCCATCGCTGGGACCCGGTCACCAGCGACGAGGAGACGCTGTCGGCCCTGACCGACCTGCGGCGCGCCGGGAAGATCCGCTACTTCGGTTCCTCGACCTTCCCCGCCTACCGCGTCGTACAGGCACAGTGGGCGGCCCGCGAGCATCACCTGGGCCGTTACGTCACCGAGCAGCCCAGCTACTCCGTTCTGCAGCGCGGGGTCGAGGCCCATGTGCTGCCCGTGACCGAGGAGTACGGGCTCGGCGTGCTGGTGTGGAGCCCGCTGGCCTCGGGCTGGCTGTCGGGCGCGGTCCGTGCGGGCCGGGACATCACCACCAGCCGCTCGGCGTTCATGCCGCAGCGCTTCGACCTCTCCGTCCCCGCCAACCGGGCCCGGCTCGACGCCGTCGAGCAGCTGGCCAAGGTCGCCGACGAGGCCGGTCTGACCATGATCCAGCTCGCGCTCGGATTCGTGACCGCGCACCCCGCCGTGACCAGCGCGCTCATCGGCCCCCGCACCCCGGACCACCTGCACGCGCAGCTCGCCGCCGCCGACACCGTGCTCTCCGCCGACGTACTCGACGCCATCGACGCCATCGTCGCCCCCGGCACCGACCTCGCGGCGCACGAGAAGTTCGACACCCCGCCCGCGCTGCTCGACCCGTCGCTGCGGCGCCGCTGACCGTCCGCGGGACAGTCCCTCCCTGCCGAAAAGGACAGTCCCTCCCTGCCGAAAGGACCACCAGCTCCATGCCCCACACACCCCGACCTCGTTTCGGGATCATGACCGCCCCCATGCAGGTCGACTACCACGACGTCCTGCGGGTCTGGCGCGAGGCGGACACGATCCCCGAGATCGAGCACGCGTGGCTGTTCGATCACCTCATGCCGATCGGAGGCGACCCGGACGGGCCGGCCTTCGAAGGCTGGACGCTGCTCTCGGCACTCGCCGCCCAGACCCGACGACTGCGGCTCGGCGTGATGGTGACCAGCAACCGGTTCCGGCCGCCCGCGATGCTGGCCAAGATCGCCACGACCGTCGACATCGTCTCCGGCGGACGGCTCGACCTCGGCATCGGCGTCGGCTCACGGCCTCACCCTCCCGCGGCCCACCGTGAGTACGCCGCCCACGGCCTGCCCTTCCACGACACAGCCCAGGCCGTCGGGAGCCTCGCCGAAGCCTGCACGGTGATCCGGCGGTTGTGGACCGAGGACAAACCGTTCGACTTCCACGGCACCCACCACCAGCTCACCGGCGCCTTCGGCAACCCCAAGCCCGTCCAGCGCCCCCACCCGCCGATCCTCATCGGCGGACGCTCGTCCGCGACCCTGCGTATCGTCGCCGAGCACGCCGACCTCTGGAACATCCCGGGCGGCGACATCGACGACGTCGTCCGCCGCAGCGCCCTGCTGGACCGCTACTGCACCGAGATCGGCCGCGACCCCGCCGCCATCACCCGCTCCATCCACCTGTCCGTCTCCTCCGACCGCCCCAGCACCACCCGGAACGCGATCGCCGAAGCACTCGACGCCGGCTTCCCCCACATCGTCCTCGGACTGCCGGCGCCCTACCCGACCGAGGTCGCACGCTGGGTGGCCGATGAGCTCATCAACGGTGGTCACCCGCGCCGGTGACGTCCCCCGGCCTGACGGTGAAGCAACTGGCCCGGTGGGCGACCAAGTTGCGGGACGTCCAGGGAGTGTTTCCATGGAAGTAGCTGTCGGCGCCCGTGGGCCTCCGTCCCGAGATCCTCTCTCGGAAGGAGAACGCACGATGACGAGGGTCGTCCGTCAGCCGCCGGGCAAGGCACGGCCGCGCAACGCGCCGATGGCGACGCTGCATCTCAAACGGGCGGGGAAGCGTGGCACAAGTGCCCTCGTCGGCCGTTGGCATTGTCTGACGATCCGCCTGGAGGCCCGCCGCGGCACCACCCGTCCCAAGAAGTGGCGCAGATGGATCTCCTACGCCAACCTCATCAGGATCGTCTGGGCGGTTGCCGTGCTGGCGCTTCTCGCATGGTGCGGGGAGGGCCTGTACATCCTGATCTCGGGCGAGTCGACCGGCTTCGAGGACCTCCAGAAGAACGGGGGGTTCGACGCCTTCCTCCGTGTCGCCGGCCCGGTCCTCACCGCGTCGATCGCCGCCACGGCCTTTCTGTTCTGGTGGTACGGCTGGACCAAGCGGCGTTACCTCGCCAAGGCACGCAGGAATCCCCATGGACTGGTGCTCACCGCCGGGCCGGACAGCGCCGACATCGTGGGCCGTGACGAGGTCGCCCAGGTCATCGCCCAGCGGCTGCGGGAGCGTGACACCCGCAGGCCCTATCTGCTCGTCGGCGGCGTCGGAGTGGGGAAGACCGCCGTCCTGGTGCGGCTCACCGAACTGCTGGCCCGGCAGCACGCGGTACCTGTGCCCGTCCGACTGCGGGACGCGGCCGACGCGACCGACCTGAACTTCGAGCACCTGGCCAGGCGGCGCTTCGCCGAGGAGTCACCCCAGGGCGTCCTGGCGCGCGGCAAGAACGAACGGGTCTGGCAGCAACTCCTCGCCGACGACAAGCCGGTCGTCCTCGCGGACGGACTGGAAGAGGCTCTCCTGGACGAGAGGGTCCAGCAGAACCGGGACAACATCATCCGCCGCGCCATCGAGCGCGCCCACGAGGAGAAGCTGCCCCTGGTCATCGCCTCCCGGCCGCACAGTCCCCTGGAGAGCACTCCCGCTGCGATCGTGGAGCTGGAACCGCTGAGCGAGGAGGAGGCGTTGTGCTTCGTCGAGGCGCGCGTACCGGAGACGGACGAGCGTCGCGTGGACTGGGTCGTGGAGACGGCGGAAGTGACCGAATCGCCCATCTACCTCCAGGTCGCCCGCGAACTGCACCGCCACGGCGCCCTGGAGCGCGACCGTCCGCGCGACGACCCACAGGACCTGGACACACGCAGCGGGGACCGCAGCACCCTTCGGTTGTGGCTGCTGGAGACATGGGACCACGCCCTGTGCGAGGGCCGACTGCGCGAGAACGTGGCGCTGACACCGCAGGAGCGCCTCAACACCCTCGAAGTGGTGTCGGCCTTGGGGTGCATCGGACTCCTCCAGGACACACTGGAGGTCGACTTCGCCGAGCTGCTCGGCAACGACGTCCACCCCGGTCCGGCGCGGCGTGCGAGAGCCCAGGCGGAGCGCGGGTGGATGAGGCTGCGCGGCTTCGACCAGTACGGCAAGCGCGAGAACGTCTTCTCCGAGTGGCATCGGCAACGGGTCTGGGACACGCTCTGCGACCGGCTCAGCGTGGAGGAGCGCAGGCGGCTGCGGGAGGGGAACAGGGACCAGTGCCATGCCGTGCTTGCCCGTTTCGCGGGCAACGCGGACAAGCTCGAGCTGGTGGAGGGCTACGAGAGGAAGGTCCGTTTCCCGCACAGCGTCATTCAGGCCTACTTCGGCTTCCGGATGCTGAACCACCTGGGGGAACGGAGCGCCGGTGATCTGATCGACCAGGCGCTGCGGCCACCTGGTCCAAGCCGCGAGCTGCTGATCGCCCTGGTGGCGCTGTCCCGCCGGCGGGCGGCAAGGGTCGCTGCCGAGGGCGGCAGTGTCCAGTCCGAGATGAGGAAGGCGGCGAAAGAGGTATTGCGGCAGGCGCCCCTGAGCGGGCGCACGCTGGCCCAGCGACTCTGCGACGCCGCGGAGCGCCGCACGGACGACCCGAAGACCCTCGACCTCTACGCGGCGGCCCTGGAGGCAGAAAGCGCAGAGGACAAGCCGAGACTGCTGGGAGACATCGTCGGCGGGGTTCACGACCGGTGGCCCGGCATCAAGGGGGACCGGCGCACCCTCGAGGACGCGAAAGTGAGGCTGCTGAAGCAACTCGGTGCCGCGCTCAGAGCTGCCTCCGACAAGATGGACACCACCCCGCTGTACGTGCAGCTCTTCAAGATCGGCATCTCGGAGTCCGACTACTCCATACGCCTGGCCGCCGCTCAGGAGTTCGGCGGCGGTGGGAACGCGGCGTTCGCCGTGATCCGCGAGTGGGTCGGCCCGAACAGTGACCCCATAGAGGAGTACAGCGCGAAGGTCGCCCGCCTGAAAGCCCAAAGGAGGCAGGAGGACCAGGCGTGGACCGCGAAAATGAGGCGAGTGCGGGCTGCCGGCGTGTCCTCACGGGCCGCGCTGTCCGAAGACATCAAGCAACTCCAGAACGACCGGCGGTGCACCAATCAGCGGTACCGAAGCGAACGGGTCGGCCTGCTCCGGGAGTTCGTGATGCGGGCCTGGATGCTCCCCATGCTCCTCGGCTCCGTCGACGACGCACACCGTGACGAGGCCCGAGAACGCCTCACCACGTGGCTGCGCCACCTCGACCCGAAGGCCGATGACGGCACCCCCGACCTGCCGCTCGCGATCGAGGTCGCGCTGGCCCAGGGTTTCAAGTTCGCGGCCAACCGGCGCAAACGCCACCCCCACACGTATCCGGGCGGTCGCGTCGACCTGGTCCGGCATGCGGAGACGGTGCTGCAGCAGTCCCGGTGCTGGTACGCGCAGATCAACTTGCTCCAGGCGCTGTGCCTGTGGGAGCTGCCGGACAGGCTGGGATCCTTCGGCCAGGACGGCGACACCGAGCCAGGACCGGACCACGACGGTGACGTGTCGCGCGAGCGGGCCACGGTGATCGGTGGAGCGTCCGCCGTGCAAACCGTGAAGCGCTGGCTGTCGATGGCGGGCACGGTGAACGGACCACCTGGCCAGGGTGGTGTCAGCGGGAACTCGACCCGGCGGCTCCTGCATCCCTTCGTGGCCGAGGCGGGGGACCTGGTGGCCCTCGCGCTGGAGACCGGGCAGCCCGAGCGCTTCCTCTGGATCGATGAGAAGGGTGTTGCCGACAACATCGGCTCCCGTACCGCCAACTCCGCGGCATACCGCAAGCACAACCTGTGGATCCCGCCCTCGGTCGGGTGGAGCACCCTTGACGGGCGAGCGCAGAATCTCGTCGCCGACATGCTGGTCATGCTGAACCTCATCGAACGCGACGGGCATCCCGACGAGGTCGAGGAGCGCCTTGCCCGGGTGGAGCAGCCAGGCATACAGCTACCACCGTGTATCCGTACGGACCGTGAGCCGCTGCGACCCGGCCTGCAGGCCGGTACCTCGGTCCCACCCGCACCAGGTACCGCTTGTCTGCCTGACTGCGAGTTCCAGCTCTGCCCGTACCCGCCCCGTGGCTGTGTACCCCGGGGAGAGATCCGCGAGCCGTTCTGCCGCCAGCAACAGGCCCTGTTGCCCGGACGTATCCGCCGCTGTCTCCCGAGACTCCTGCGCAGAAAGACCCCTCACTGGGTCGGCATGCGCGTCCGGGAACTGGATCACTTCTGGGACGCGATGGCCAAACGCACCCGCGTCTAGCCAGCGCTTGAGCGCTCCGCTGGGGCCGCTCAGCGCTTGAGCGCCCGGTACCGCTTCATCAGTGCCGTGATCTTCTTCTGGTCCGCCGCGCCGTTCAGCTCGGTGAGGAGGTCGTCCGGGCAGAGCTCGTAGTGGTCGCCCCACCAGCCGTTTCGGCGGTTGTCCCAGATGCGGTAGCCACCGGGGACGCCCCGGGCCACGTATCGGCGTTTGCTCACGGTCCTCCCCAAGGCCATGGTCATTCGTCGGGTGGGGGTTTGAGTGCCTCCTCTTCCAGGAGGCGTTCCGCGATGTCGTCGGCCCAGGACTGGGCCCACTGGCGGAGGGCCATGATGGCCTGTTCGTCGAGGCCGGAGCCACTGAATTCCCTGTCGGCGACCCACTCGATGCCCTCCAGACGGGACTGGAGGTCGGTGAGGTCGAAGGCGTCGAGGGCGTGGCGGCGGCCGAGTTCCTCCAGTTCGGCCAGGCTCCAGCGGTCCGCGGCGGCGTGGACGGCGACGAGGTCGCGGGCGAGGCCGCGGTCGGTCAGGGCCCGGACCTTCGTACCGACGACGTCTTCGAGGGAGAGCGTCGGGCCGAGGGCGGTCTCGACCGTTGGGCGCCAGAGGGTCTCCTTGAGGATGTCGAGCGTGTGGTCGTCGTCCGTGGCGGGGTCGGTGAGGTGAAGGCGGGTGGCGAGTGGGGTTGTCTGTACGGTGCGGGCGTGTCGGCCGCGCTCCTCCATGCCTGCCTGGACGGTGGCCGCGATCGTCGCCATGGGGTCGGGACTCTCCGTGGCCACCTCCAGCGATCCCCGGACCGTCCCGGCGACCAGACCGTGTGCCAGGGCCGCGTAGTCACCGGCGACCGCGAGGTCGTACGGAGCGCCGATGGTGAGGACCTCGGTCAGCAGGCGCAACAGCGGGCCGTGCGGGTCGTGCGGGTCGTGTGGGTCGGTGTCCGTGTCGTCGTCGCCGTTCACGTGGTGGCTCGTGTGGCGGCTCGTGTGGGGGGAGTGGCCATGCCCTGATTATCAGGGGACGGGCCGGCAAAGAGGTGGTGGCGTCACGCGGCAGGTCGTCGGAGGACGACCGTGCGCATGCCGGAGCCGGAGCCGGAGCCGGGACCGGAACCGGGCTCTTCCCGCACCACGTCCAGCCCCGCCGTACGACACTGCTCCAGCACCCAGGCATGGGCGAGCCGCAGTTTGCGGTAGCTACGGGCGTGCAGGGTCCAGGCGCCGTCGGGGGCGGACCGGGTGTGGATCAGGTCGTGCACGACGACCGTGTAGTCGTCGTAGTCGTCCGGGTACTCCAGGAAGCAGGTCATGATCCGGTCCTCGGCGGCGCGGACCGGCAGGAAGCGGTTGGTGCCGGTGAGCGGGACGGTCAGGTCGCGGTAGGAGAGGACGGCCGTTCCGTCGGGTGCGAGCGCGTCGGCGATGTCGTTCAGCAGGGCGGCCACGTCTCCCCTGGTCGGGAGGTGCGTGAGCGTGTCGCCCAGACAGACGACCGCGTCCGCCGAGCCGGGGCGGACCAGATCCCGCAGAGCGGTGCGCAGGTCGGACCGTACGGGGCGGATCGCCGGTACGCCGACGGCGTGCGCCGACAGCTCGTCCAGCAGCGACTGGCTCAGGTCGACCGCGAGGACCAGGTCGTAACCCAGGCCGGACAGGGCCAGGCTCGTGTGCCCGGGGCCGCAGCCCAGGTCCACGGCCAGCGATCCGGCGGGGGGCTCGGGGACCGCGGGAACCACACCCCAGTCCGACAACTGCGTGCGCTGGGCCGAGGCCAGCGCGTCGACGTCGCCGCCCAGCATCCAGGTGTAGTGCTCCGCGAGGAACCCGTCGTAGTGGTCGGCGGCAGCGGTCGTCATGGGGAGGGTTCCCTTCCATCCGGCGGATGGCGAGAAATGTAGGGCGAGATGCGGGGCTGTGGGGAAACAGCCGAACCCAATTCGGTACGCCGTCCAGAATGGCGGCCATGGACGACATTGATTCGGCGATCCTCGGTCATCTCCAGCGCGATGGACGGCTCACCAACCGGGAGTTGGCCCGCCTCGTCGGCATCGCGCCCTCCACCTGCCTGGAACGGGTCCGGGCCCTGAGGGCGCGCGGTGTGATCACCGGGTATCACGCGGCCGTGCAGCCGCGCATGCTGGGCCGCTCGCTCCAGGCGCTGGTCTTCGCGCGGCTGCGTCCGCTGAGCCGGGAGGTGATCTCCGGCTTCGAGGCGTATCTGGCCCAACTGCCCGAGGTGGTCTCCGTCTTCGTGGTCTCCGGCGACGACGACTTCATCGTGCACGTGGCCGTGGCGGACATAGAGCGGCTTCACGCCTTCCTCATGGACCAGGTCAGCGCCCGCCGCGAGGTGGTCAGTTTCCGCAGCTCCGTCATCTACCAGCAGACCAGTACGCGCGTGATGACGCCCGTCGACGAGCACCGATGGTCGACTACGGGTTGAATGTCCTGTATGAGGTCCTGCATGAGGTCCTGTATGAGGAATTCGGCATGCCGGTAGCGAACGCCGAGGTGGAGGTGCTGATCGTCGGTGGCGGGCCGGTCGGACTGACCGCCAGAGCGCTCCTGGAACGCTGGGGCGTGCGGGTGTTACTGGTCGAGAAGCACGGCGAACTGTCCCCCTTTCCACGCTCCCGGCTGGTCAACGTGCGCTCGATGGAGATCTTTCGCCGGCTCGGGCTCACCGCCGGGATCACCGCCATGGCGTTCGCACCGGAGTACGGCCGTATCCGCTTCCGGGACACCCTGTACGACCGCGACTTCGCCACGGCGGCGATGGTCGGGATCAACGCGCCGGTGCCCGAGAGCCCCGTGACCGGCGTGGTCACCTCACAGGACCGGCTGGAACCCACCCTGCTCGCCGCGGCGGACGCGCCCGTGCGGTTCGGGGTCGAACTCGTCGACCTGGCCGAAGAGGCCGAAGAGGCCGAAGAGGCCGAGGGGGCTGAGGGGGTCGTGGCCCTGCTCCTCGACCACCACAGCGGTGCGGAGACCCGCGTCCGGGCCCGTTACGTACTCGCCGCCGACGGCGCGAACTCGACCATCCGGCAACGGCTGGGAATCGGCACCACGGGCCCCGGGGCGGTGGGGCGTGTCACCACCGTCGTGTTCGACGCCGACCTCGACCACTGGCGTGACCGGCATCCCGCCGGGGTCTACTTCACCACGCACGGATACTTCCTCCCGCTGTACCCCGAAGGAGGCTGGGCCTGGATCGTTCCCACGCCGGAAGACGTCGCGGGCACCGACTGGTCCGGCCTGGTCTCGCGCGCGCTCGGCTCCGGTGCGGACGTACGAGCCGATGTACGAGCTGACGTACGAGTCGACGTACTGCGCGTCGAGCACTGGGTGGTGAACGCGTTCGTCGCCGAGCGGTTCCGTCAGGGCCCGGTCCTGCTGGCCGGTGATGCCGCGCACGCGATCCCGCCCGCCGGCGGCATGGGCATGAACCTCGGCGTCGCCGACGTGCACAACCTCTGCTGGAAACTGGCGGGAGTTCTCCGCGGGTGGGCCGGACCGGGCCTGCTGGAGACCTACGAGACGGAACGACGACCCGTCGCCGACCGGACGCTCCGCCAGGCAGTGGTCAACACCCACCTCATGTTCGACGTACAGAACAGGCGCCAGGAACAGCTCTCAACCGGCTCCGCAGCGCCGACCGAGGTCGAACGCCCCTGGTCGGACCGGTACTTCGCCCAACTCGGTCTCGTCCTCGGCGTCACCTACCGCTCCGCCGCGGTCCTCACCGACCACAGCACGCCACCCGAGCCGTCCGATGAGCCGTCCGACGAGCCGTCCGACACCGGCACGGACTACGTCCCCACCGCACTGCCGGGCCACCGCATGCCACACCTCTGGCTCACCCGCGACCGCTCCACGCTCGACGCCATCGGCGAATGGTTCACCCTGCTCACCCCGGACCCCACCCAATGGGAACGCCCGACTACTTCGGCCTGGCCACTCCGCATCGAACCCCTTCCCCACGAACACGCCGACCTCTGCGGCCTGCGCCCACAAGGAGCTGTGCTCATCCGCCCTGACGGCCACATCGGCGCCCGCTGGCCCAACGGCCTGCCCAGCGACTCCACCCTCCGTCAGGCCCTCACCACACTCACCTGCTTCACACCCGCCACATAATCCCCGCCGTCCCTGGCAACCTTTCAGAAACCGGCGACCACAGATGAGTCGGACGCTCCCTTCACGGGAGCTCCATACGAACCACGTGTTCATCCGAACCGCGTACGTTACGTAAGGACTCATCCGTGGCCTCTGCCTCTCACCGCCGGTCCCTCCGCAAGCGCCGCACCCTCGTCGTCACGGCGGCCGTCGCCGCCGCGGGCGCCGGTGCCGGTGTCTTCGTGATGAACGCGAACGCGGCCCCGGCCGACCTCTACCACCAGGTGCTGCCCGCCAAGGACGGCTGGGCGGCCTCGGGCTCCGGCACGACCGGCGGCACCAAGGCCGACTCCGCGCACACCTTCACGGTCAGCACCCGCGCGCAGCTCGTGAAGGCGCTGGGCTCCGCCTCCGACACCACGCCCCGGATCATCAAGGTCAAGGGCACGATCGACGCCAACACGGACGACTCGGGCAAGAAGCTGACCTGCGCCGACTACGCCTCCGGCACGGGCTACTCGCTCTCCGCCTACCTGAAGGCGTTCGACCCGGCGACCTACGGCAAGAAGGCGCCGGCGGGCACGCAGGAGAAGGCCCGCGCGGCTGCCTCGGCCAAGCAGAAGAAGAACATCGTCTTCAGGGTGCCCTCCAACACCACCATCGTGGGCGTCCCCGGCACGAAAGCCGGCATCACGGGCGGCAGCCTCCAGATCCAGGACGTGAAGAACGTCATCGTCCGCAACCTCACCTTCGCCGCCACCGAGGACTGCTTCCCGCAGTGGGACCCGACCGACGGCTCGTCCGGCGAGTGGAACTCGAACTACGACTCCGTCACCCTGCGCGGGGTGACCAACGTCTGGGCGGACCACAACACGTTCACCGACGCGCCGATCTTCGACAAGTCGCTGAAGACGTACTACGGCCGCAAGTACCAGATCCACGACGGCGCCCTCGACATCACCAACGGCTCCGACCTGGTGACCGTCGAGCGCAACCAGTTCACCAACCACGACAAGACGATGCTGATCGGCAGCAGCGACACCGACTCCACCGGCAAGCTGCGCGTCACCATTCACCACAACGTGTGGAAGGGCATCGTCCAGCGCGCCCCGCTGGCCCGCATCGGCCAGATCCACCTCTACAACAACGTCTACGACGCGACGGCCCTCAACGGCTACGAGGTGAAGTACAGCATCGACTCCCGCGCCAAGGCCCAGGTCGTCGCCGAGCGCAACGCCTGGAAGCTCCCCTCCGGCGCGAAGACCGCCAAGCTCCTGAGCGGTGACGGCACGGGCTCGGTCGCGGGCGGCGGCAACCTCGTCAACGGCACGGAGACCGACCTGGTCGCCGCGTACAACGCCGCGAACTCGTCGAAGAAGCTGAAGACGACCGTGAACTGGAAGCCGGCCCTGACGGCCGACCTCCAGACATCGGCCAAGAACCTGGTGACGGAGCTGGCGAGCACGACCGGCGCCGGGGTCCTGGACTAGCGGGGAGCCCGTCCAGGACAGCACAGAGGGGCCCGGGAAGCGTCCGGCTTCCCGGGCCCTGTGCGGTTCTGAGGATCTGCGGCTCTGAAGCTCTGAGGCTCTGATCCACTCTCAGTCTTCGGTGGGCTGCTGGAGCATGGCCAGGGTCAGGACGTTGCCGCCGATGCCCCAACCGCCGTCGACGACCTCCTCGACCAGGACCATGGTGTTGGCCCGGGCGCGTTCGCCGTAGATCTCGACGTACAACTCGGTGGTACGGGTGACGATCGTCTCCTTCTGCTTCTCGTCGAGGCTTCCGGCAGGGACCTTGAAGTTCGCGAAGGGCATGGCGGTTCTCTTTCGTTCGTGGCTCGTCGCTCCAGAGTGGTTCGGTGGGCCCGCTCCAGCCAGGGCTGTCCCCACCCTGGGGTTGCCGTCCCCTGGCTCGCGTCCGCCGGTGCGCGCGACGATGGGAGACGTGAACCATTCCGCACTCGCCGCGTTCCTGAAGTCCCGGCGCGACCGGATCCGCCCGTCCGACGTCGGCCTGCCCACCGGCCCGCGGCGCCGGGTACCCGGTCTGCGACGCGAGGAGGTCGCCCACCTGGCCGGGTTGTCCGCCGACTACTACACCGAGCTGGAACGCGGACGCGGCGCCCAGCCCTCGGCCCAGGTCCTGGCCGCGCTGGCCCGCGCACTGCGGTTGAACGGCGACGAACGCGACCATCTGTTCCACCTCGCGGACCGGCCCGTCCCTCCGGCGGCGCACGGCCCGACCGCGCATGTCCAGCCCGGCCTGCTCGGCCTGCTGGACCAGCTCACCACCACCCCTGCCCAGGTCATCACCGACCTGCACGAAACCCTCGTCCAGAACCCGCCGGCCGTCGCACTCCTCGGCCGGCCCCCGGCGTCACGCGGCCCCCGGGCGAGCTTCGTCCACCGCTGGTTCACCGATCCCGAGGCCCGGACCATCTATCCGCCCGAGGACCACCCCCACCACTCCCGGGTCTTCGTCGCCGACCTCCAGGCAGTCGCCGCCCGGCGCGGCAGCGACTCCGAGGTGAGCCGGATGGTGACCGCGCTGCGCGCACGCAGCCCGGAGTTCGCCACCCTCTGGGACACCCACGACGTCGCCCTGCGGCGAACCGACCACAAACGCATCGTCCACCCCGCCCTGGGCGTCATCGAACTGGACTGCCACAGCCTCTTCAGCGAGGACGGACGCCAGCGCCTCCTGTGGTTCAGCGCCCCACCGGGCACCGAGGGCGCGACCCAGCTGAGCCTGCTCTCCGTCATCGGCACCCAGGACATGACACCCTCGACGCCCGCGTGAAGGCCGTGCGGGGAACCGGCCATCGTGTGGCTTCGAGTCCCTTGTCGGGATGTCGGTGCTCCGCGAGAAGTGATGAGCCCGAGGCTGTCACACTCTCGCGGCGCGCCGCGTCAGGGAGTTGGCGGGCACGCCGCCGTACGGCTTCATCAGATGGAGGGCTCTCTCATTCAGACCGCCTACGTCGTCGTCACCGTCCTCGCCGCCTTGATGGCCGGCTTCTCCGGGACCGTCCTGCTCCTGCGTGCTCAGTGGATCGTGCTGGCGCTCAATGACTACGGGGTGCCCCGGTCGTGGTGGACCTGGCTCGGGCTGGCGAAGGCCGTGGGGGCCGTGGGACTGCTGGTCGGGCTGTTCGTGCCGGTGGTCGGGGTGCCGGCGGGGGTCGGGCTGGTGCTCTACTTCCTCGGGGCCGCCGTGACCGTGGCGCGGGCCCGGTGGTATTCGCACATCCCGTTCCCGCCGGTCTACGCCGCTCCGGTCGTCGGTGCGCTGGCTCTCGGGTACGCCGTCTGAGCGACCTACGACGGATGCTGTCGCTGCCTACCTCGCCACGAACTGCGTGAGGATCGCCTGGACCTCGTAGATGTCGACGCCCTTGGTGAAGGTCTTCTCGATCGGCTCGTGGGTGCCGGAGATCCAGATCTTGAGTTCGGCGTCGAGGTCGAAGTGGCCGGCCGTCTCGACCGCGAAGTGCGTGATGCTGCGGTAGGGGACCGAGTGGTACTCGACCTTCTTGCCGGTCAGGCCCTGCTTGTCGATCAGGATCAGGCGGCGGTCGGTGAACAGGATGGTGTCGCGGATGAGCAGGTACGCGGCATGGACCTGCTCCCCGTGACCCAGCAGGCGCTCGTAGTCCTGCTGGGCCTTTCCGTAGGGGGAGACGCGCGCGGGGGTGCGGGGGGTTGCGTACGAACGTACCGACTACTCCGCGGCCTCGCCGCCGAAGCGCTCCCTGTACGTCTCCAGGTCCTCGTCCGTGATCTTGGCGAAGAGGACGGGCGGGACCGTGAAGGGGGTGCCGGAGGGGACGGAGGTGAGGGACTTCGCTTCGTCCGCCGTCACCCACGTCGCCGTGTCGTCCTTCAGGGTGAACGCGCCGCGCATCGCCGCCGCGGACGTCGGGATGAAGGGCTCGGAGACCACCGCGTAGAGGTGGATGAGGTTCATCGCCGTGCGGAGGGTGAGGGCCGCGCCCTCGGGGTTGGTCTTGATCTCCAGCCAGGGGGCCTTCTCCTCCAGGTAGGAGTTGCCCGCCGACCACAGGGCGCGCAGCGCGGCCGCGGCCTTGCGGAACTGGATGGCCTCCATCTGGGTCTCGTACTCGGTGAGCAGGCGCGCGATCTCCTCGCCGAGCTTCGCCTCCGCCTCGCCGGGCTCGCCGCCCGCCGGGACGTCGTCGCCGAAGCGCTTGCGGGAGAAGGACAGGACGCGGTTGACGAAGTTGCCGAGGGTGTCCGCCAGGTCCTTGTTCACCGTGGCTGTGAAGTGCTCCCAGGTGAAGGACGAGTCGTCCGACTCGGGCGCATTGGCCATCATGAAGTAGCGCCAGTAGTCGGCGGGGAGGATTTCCAGGGCGTCGTGGGTGAAGACGCCTCGCTTCTGCGACGTGGAGAACTTGCCGCCGTAGTAGTTCAGCCAGTTGAAGGCCTTGATGACGTCGACCTTCTTCCACGGGGCGCGGGTGCCCAGCAGGGTCGCCGGGAACATCACGCTGTGGAACGGGACGTTGTCCTTGCCCATGAACTGCGTGTAGTGGACGTCCGTGTCCGACTCCCACCACCACGAACGCCAGTCGCGGTTTCCGGTCGGGTCCTGGTCCGCCCATTCCTTCGTCGAGCCGATGTACTCGATCGGGGCGTCGAACCAGACGTAGAAGACCTTGCCCTCGGCGGCCAGGTCCGGCCAGGTGTCCGCCGGGACCGGGACGCCCCAGTCCAGGTCACGGGTGATCGCGCGGTCGTGGAGCCCTTCCGTGAGCCACTTGCGGGCGATGGAGGAGGCGAGGATCGGCCAGTTGTCGGCGCGCTCGTCGACCCATCCCTCGACCTCGCCGGCCAGTGCCGACTGGAGGAGGAACAGGTGCTTGGTCTCGCGGACCTCCAGGTCGCTGCTGCCGCTGATCGCCGAGCGGGCGTCGATCAGGTCGGTCGGGTCCAGGACGCGCGTGCAGTTCTCGCACTGGTCGCCGCGGGCCTTGTCGTAGCCGCAGTGGGGGCAGGTGCCGATGATGTAGCGGTCCGGGAGGAAGCGGCCGTCCGTGATCGAGTACACCTGGCGGATCGCGCGCTCCTCGATGAAGCCGTTGGACTTCAGCTCGCGGGCGATCTCCTGGGTGATCTCGTGGTTCTGCGGGGACGAGCTGCGGCCGAAGTAGTCGAAGGCCAGGTTGAAGCCGTCGTAGATCGCCTTCTGCTGTTCGTGCGCCTGGGCGCAGAACTCGTCCACCGGGATGCCCTGCTCCTTGGCGGCCAGCTCGGCGGGCGTGCCGTGCTCGTCCGTGGCGCAGATGTAGAGGACGTCGTGGCCGCGCTGGCGGAGGTACCGGGAGTACACGTCCGCCGGGAGCATGGACCCCACCATGTTGCCCAGGTGCTTGATCCCGTTGATGTACGGAAGGGCGCTGGTGATGAGGTGTCGAGCCATCGGGGGATGCTCCCAGGTCGGGTTCGTGGTTCTCGTTCCTTGCGAACCTTGAAATCGTAGCCGACATGGGTGGGCCGCCCGCTTCCCGTTTTGTGGGTGGGAAGGGGCGGCCGACTCCGGGGTGCTTACGGGGTGCTCATGGGGTGCTTACGGGCGCCAGTTCGCCAGTACGCCCTCGTAGAGCTCCTGGTCGGTCAGTTCGAGCGGGGTTTCGCCGGCCAGGAAGTGGGCCGTGTTGTCCGTTTTGAGCTTGCGGAGGTAGTCGAAGGCCTTGTTCTCCGGGTCACCGAAGGCGACGAAGGAGAAGAAGACGGCGGGGTGGTTCTTCGCCGCGTCCGTGAGGGACTGGGTGGCTGGGGTCTTCGCGTCCGGGGCGCCGTCCGTCTGGAAGATCACGAGGGCGGGGTCCTTGGTGCCGGACGTCTCGTAGTGCTTGACGATCTCCTCTACGGCCACGTGGTAGCTGGTGCGGCCCATGCGGCCGAGGCCCGCGTGGAGTTCGTCGATCTTGTTCTCGTGCTCGTCGAGGGTGAGCTCGCCGGTGCCGTCGAGTTCCGTGGAGAAGAACGTGACGTGGACCTTTGCCTCGGGGTCGAGGTTCGCGGCGAGGGCGAGGGCCTGCTCGCCGAGGGCCTGGGCGGAGCCGTCCTTGTAGTACGGGCGCATGGAGGCGGAGCGGTCGAGGACGAGGTAGACCTTGGCGCGGGTGTTGGTGAGGTTGTGCTTCTTGAGGGCGGCTGCGGCGGCCTTGTAGGCGGAGGTGAGGGCGGGGGGTGTGGCTG
>NZ_VJZC01000165.1 GCF_009377185.1 Streptomyces spongiae | reverse complement strand
TTGAGAGGGTAAGGCTCCCAGTAGACGACTGGGTTGATAGGCCAGGTCTGGAAGCCCGGTAACGGGTGGAGGTGACTGGTACTAATAGGCCGAGGGCTTGTCCTCAGTTGCTCGCGTCCACTGTGTTGGTTCTGAAACCACGAACAGCCCCGTATGGCCACATACGGTGCGGCTGAACAGTTTCATAGTGTTTCGGTGGTCATAGCGTGAGGGAAACGCCCGGTTACATTCCGAACCCGGAAGCTAAGCCTTACAGCGCCGATGGTACTGCAGGGGGGACCCTGTGGGAGAGTAGGACACCGCCGAACTCCTTTTATGGCTCCGGCTCTTGGGCAACCTGCCCAGGAGCCGGAGCTTTTTTGCGTTGAGGTAAGGTCAGGGGGCATCGTTGGCTCGTTTCCCACAGGAGGCCCCCGGGTGGAGGTCCAGGAGACCCGGATCCAGACAGACCGGGTCCTCACCATCCCGAACATCCTCAGCATGGCGAGGCTCGTCGGTGTGCCCGTCTTCCTGTGGCTGATCCTCTGGCCGGAGTTCGGCGGGCCCAAGAGCGACGGCTGGGCTCTTCTGGTGCTGGCGCTCAGCGGCGTCAGCGACTACCTGGACGGCAAGCTGGCCCGGCGCTGGAACCAGATCAGCAGCCTGGGCCGGCTCCTCGACCCCGCGGCTGACAGGCTCTACATTCTGTCGACGCTGGTCGGTCTCACCTGGCGCGAGATTCTGCCCCTTTGGTTGACTGCTGTACTTCTGGTGCGAGAGCTGGTTCTGCTGGTGATGGTGGGTATCCTCAGACGCCACGGCTATCCGCCGCCCCAGGTGAACTTCCTGGGGAAAGCCGCTACCTTCAACTTGATGTACGCCTTCCCGTTGCTGTTGCTCAGTGACGGAAGTGGATGGATCTCGTCACTGGCTGCTATTTTCGGATGGGCGTTCGCCGGATGGGGTACAACGCTGTACTGGTGGGCAGGGATCCTCTACGTGGTTCAGGTCCGCCGACTTGTCAGGGCGGACGCCATGGCCGATTGAGCCCGCCTCGATTGGGCGGTCGTAGTGGCCTGATGGCCCGTGTCGGAAAAGTGCGGGACAATCTGGACGGGTGAAGTCGGCTAGACCGTCGTCTCTTCAAGGAGGACGCTTCCGACATGAAGGCCGTCGTGATGGCCGGAGGCGAAGGCACACGCCTTCGCCCCATGACCTCGAGCATGCCCAAGCCGCTCCTGCCCGTGGCGAACCGCCCGATCATGGAGCACGTCTTGCGGCTGCTCAAAAGGCATGGGCTCAATGAGACCGTCGTAACTGTTCAGTTCCTGGCCTCGCTCGTCAAGAACTACTTCGGTGACGGTGAGGAGCTCGGGATGGAGCTCACCTATGCCAATGAGGAGAAGCCACTCGGAACTGCCGGGAGCGTCAAGAACGCCGAGGAAGCACTGAAGGACGACGCGTTCCTCGTCATCTCCGGCGATGCTCTGACCGACTTCGACCTCACCGAGCTCATCAATTTCCACAAGGAAAAGGGTGCGCTGGTCACCGTTTGTCTGACGCGGGTGCCGAATCCTCTGGAATTCGGTATCACCATCGTGGACGAGGAAGGCAAGGTGGAGCGCTTCTTGGAGAAGCCCACCTGGGGTCAGGTCTTCTCGGACACGGTGAACACGGGCATCTATGTGATGGAGCCCGAAGTCTTCGACTATGTCGAGCCCGACGTTCCCGTCGACTGGTCCGGAGATGTCTTCCCTCAGCTGATGAAGGACGGCAAGCCGGTCTATGGCTATGTGGCCGAGGGCTACTGGGAGGACGTCGGTACCCACGAGAGCTACGTGAAGGCGCAGGCCGACGTCCTGGAGGGCAAGGTCGACGTCGAGATCGACGGCTTCGAGCTCTCGCCCGGGGTGTGGATCGCGGAGGGCGCCGAGGTGCATCCCGACGCCGTACTGCGAGGGCCGTTGTATATCGGTGACTACGCCAAGGTCGAGGCCGGCGTCGAAATCCGTGAGCACACCATCGTAGGGTCGAATGTCGTCGTGAAGAGCGGGGCTTTCCTGCACAAGTCCGTCGTCCACGACAACGTGTACATCGGGCAGCACAGCAATCTGCGGGGCTGTGTCGTCGGAAAGAACACCGACATCATGCGGGCCGCGCGGATCGAGGACGGTGCCGTCATCGGTGACGAGTGCCTCGTCGGTGAAGAATCGATCGTGCAGGGGAACGTACGCGTCTATCCGTTCAAGACCATCGAGGCAGGCGCCTTCGTCAACACCTCGGTGATCTGGGAATCAAGAGGGCAGGCGCATCTGTTCGGCGCCCGCGGTGTGTCCGGCATCCTGAACGTGGAGATCACGCCGGAGTTGGCCGTGCGACTCGCGGGGGCGTACGCGACGACTCTCAAGAAGGGCTCGACGGTAACCACGGCACGCGACCACTCCCGAGGCGCCCGTGCGCTGAAGCGGGCGGTCATCTCGGCGCTCCAGGCCAGTGCCATCGACGTACGCGACCTGGAGAACGTGCCGCTGCCGGTCGCCCGGCAGCAGACCGGTCGGGGCAGCGCCGGCGGGATCATGATCCGGACCACGCCCGGAGTGCCGGACTCCGTGGACATCATGTTCTTCGACGGACGGGGGGCCGACCTCTCCCAGGCGAGCCAGCGGAAGCTGGACCGGGTGTTCGCGCGCCAGGAGTACCGGCGGGCGTTCCCCGGAGAGATCGGTGACCTGCACTTCCCGGCGAGTGTCTTCGACTCGTACACCGGATCGCTGTTGCGGAACGTCGACACGACCGGGATCTCCGAGTCGGGTCTCAAGGTCGTCGTGGACGCGTCCAACGGCAGCGCCGGGCTCGTCCTGCCCAGTCTGCTCGGCAAGCTCGGGGTGGACTCGCTGACCATCAATCCCGGTCTCAACGAGTCACGGCCGACGGAGACCGCGGACATGCGGCGGTCGGGGCTGGTACGGCTGGGCGAGATCGTGGCGTCATCGCGGGCCGCGTTCGGCGTGCGGTTCGACCCCGTGGGTGAGCGGCTCTCGCTGGTTGACGAGAAGGGGCGCATCGTCGAGGACGACCGGGCGCTGTTGGTGATGCTCGATCTGGTGGCCGCGGAGCGACGGAGCGGGCGGGTCGCGTTGCCGGTGACCACGACGAGGATCGCCGAGCAGGTGGCGGCGTACCACGGGACGCAGGTGGAGTGGACGACCACCTCGCCCGATGATCTCACCCGGGTCGGGCGCGACGACTCCACGATCTTCGGGGGTGACGGGCGTGGTGGGTTCATCGTGCCGGAGTTCAGCAGCGTCTTCGACGGCACTGCGGCCTTCGTACGGCTGATCGGGCTGGTGGCCCGGACGCAGCTCACGCTCAGCCAGATCGACGCGAGGATTCCGCGGGCGCACGTCCTCAAGCGGGATCTCGCGACCCCCTGGGCGGTCAAGGGACTGGTCATGCGGCGGGTCGTGGAGGCCGCCGGGGATCGCTTTGTCGATACGACCGACGGCGTGCGGGTGGTGGAGACCGACGGGCGGTGGGTGATGGTGCTGCCCGACCCGGCCGAGGCCGTCACGCATCTGTGGGCCGAAGGTCCCGACGACGCGTCCGCGCAGGCCCTCCTGGACGAGTGGTCGGCAGTAGTGGACAGCGCCGGGCGCTGAGCACACCCGCGCGTGCCGGACAAGTGCCCCCAACGGGGTCTGTCCGGCACGCCGATCGGGTCATCGGTGGGGCCATTCGGAGGTATGGGCCGCCACGTGCGACGATGTGCGGCATGCCGCAGCAGCCCCCCGTTCGGAGCACACCAACGCGAGCCTCGCGCCCGGACGCCTCCATGTCGCTGCTCACCAATGTCATGGATCACAGCCTCGACGACGGGTATGCCGAGGCGGCCGCCCGCAAGCAGGCGGAGGGTACGAGCGGCATGCCCAAGACCATGCGGGCCAAGCTCGGGCTCGCCGCCGGTCTGGTACTCGCGGCCCTCGTGGTGACCGTGGGAGCGGCGCAGGCGCGGGTCGCCGCCCCGGTCGTGGCCAAGGAGCGCGAGGAGCTCATCGACCGGATCGGGCGCGAGACCGCGGCCGCGGACAAGCTCGAAGGCACCGTCGACGGGCTGCGCGCCGACGTGAGCGCCCGGCAGCGCGAGGCACTCAGAAAGCACGGCGGAGGCGACCAGGGGGACCTCGTGGGCATCCTGTCGGGTGCCGTCGAGGTGCACGGCCCCGGCGTCAAACTCGTCGTCAACGACGCCAAGGAAGCCAGTTCGGGCGGTGACGGCGACCCGCGCGAGACCTCCGGGTTCTCCGACACCGGGCGTGTCCGTGACCGCGACATGCAGAGGGTTGTCAACGGGCTGTGGCAGTCGGGGGCGGAGGCGATCTCGATCAACGGACAGCGGCTGACCGCTCTGTCCGCGATCAGGGCCGCGGGCGACGCGATACTGGTCGACAACAAGCCGCTGGTGCCGCCGTACACGGTGCTTGCCGTGGGGGACGGGAAAAAGCTGAGCACCAGGTTCCAGAACAGCCCCGACGGGTTGTACCTGCATGCTCTGCAGGAGAATTTCGGGATCCGGACGGGCATTTCCGTCGAGGGTGACGTCCGGCTGCCTGCCGCACCGAGCGTGATCGTACGAACTGCAGAACCGAGAACTGAGAAGGGCACATCGTGATCGCCGTACTGGGCCTCGTCGTGGGAGTCGTGGCCGGACTCTTGGTCCGGCCCGAGGTACCGGCGGTGGTCGAGCCGTATCTCCCCATCGCCGTCGTGGCGGCGCTCGACGCCGTGTTCGGAGGCCTGCGCGCGATGCTGGACGGCATCTTCGACGACAAGGTCTTCGTGGTGTCGTTCCTGTCGAATGTGGTCGTGGCCGCGTTGATCGTGTTCCTGGGCGACAAGCTGGGTGTCGGCGCTCAGCTGTCCACGGGTGTCGTGGTCGTCCTCGGTATCCGCATCTTCTCCAACGCCGCGGCGATCCGCCGGCACGTCTTCCGGGCGTGAGGCCGATGAGCGAGCGCGACGAAAAGCCGACGACGAACCTGCGCAAGGACAGCGGCCCGAAGATCGGTGGTCAGAAGGACGGCGGCCAGGGGAACCGCGGTCAGGAAAACCGCGGTCAGGAGGAGACTCCCACGACGCGCCTGCGGCGGGAACTTCCTGAAGAGGTGCCCTCCGAGTTCGCCGACGCCTCCGAGGAGCCCGAGCAGGAGGAGGCGCCCGCGGAGCCGGAGGCGCCTGTTCTCACCGGTCGACAGCGGCTCCTCATGGGGCTGTGGCCGCCGCGCGTGACCCGCGCCCAACTCATCGTCGCCCTGCTGCTGTTCGGCCTCGGCTTCGGCCTGGCCGTGCAGGTGGCCTCCAACAGCGACAGCGACAGCGCCCTGCGCGGCGCACGTCAGGCAGACCTCGTTCGCATCCTTGATGAACTGGATGACCGTACTCAGCGTCTGGAAGAGGAGAAGCAGGGTCTCGAAGACCAGCGCACCGAGCTGGAGAACAGCTCGGACCAGGCCGAGGAGGCGCGTAAGCAGACGGTGGAGAAGGAGCGACAGCTCGGCATCCTCGCGGGCACGGTGGCGGCACAGGGGCCTGGCATCACGCTGACGATCAACGACACCAAGGGGGCGGTCGAGGCGGACATGCTGCTCGACGCGATCCAGGAGCTGCGCGCGGCCGGGGCGGAGGCGATCCAGGTGAACGGCGTACGGGTCGTCGCCGGCACGTATCTGACGGACTCCGGCAAGGGGATCAGCGTCGACGGGAACAAGATCACCCAGCCCTATCGTTTCAAGGTCATCGGCAAGCCGCAGGACCTGGAGCCCGCGCTGAACATCCCGGGAGGCGTAGTGCAGACGCTGGAGAAGGAGCAGGCCACCGTGATCGTGGAACGGGCGGACAAGATCATCGTGGACGCCTTGCGAGCGGTGAAGCGGCCTGACTACGCTCGGTCGTCCTCCCAGTGAACCCCCGGTGCATGGGGCCGGTCCGGCGGGGGCATGAGGTTGCGGGGGGTCGGCGCACCGAACGGGTGGTGCGTGGTGGAAACTGTCAGGTGGATACGGACGTTGTGAAGATGTCCGGGTCGACCGATGTGGTCAATCAGGGTTCGTCCTGCCCCACGGGCGGGTCTGTTTCGGTCAAGGGGAATCGCCCGTGAAGTTGTTTGCGAAGTTGTTCGGCAAGAGCGCGCGAGAGGGTAGCGACAACGCTACCGCTCGCCATCGTGCACAGCCCGACGATGAGGGCCAGCGCCCCATGTTCCGCGATCAGGTCGCTGGTCCGGGCGGTGACATTTCCGGAGGTCAGGGCGCGCCGTCTGTTGACCCTGCCCAGTCCGGCCGCATAGGTTTCGGAGATCCGTCAACCTCAGGTGCGGGTGGAGGGTCCGGCCCCGGCCCGTACGCATCCAATGCCCCGGCGGGGCAGCCGCGGCAGGAGGATCCGTCCATGTCGGCCCTGGTCTGTACGAGGTGCGGGAACCGCAACGCTGAAAACAGCCGTTTCTGCTCGAACTGCGGCGCGCCGCTGCGGGCCGGGGCGACTCCCGAGCGTCCGTCCGAGACGACCTCCACGATCTCCATCTCGGGCCTTGAGGCGTACGACTCCGAGACCACCGGCCAGACGCAGATCCCGGCGCTGTCGCCCGAGGCTCAGGCGGCCGTCGACGCGCTGCCGCTCGGCTCGGCTCTCCTCGTGGTGCGCCGCGGTCCCAACTCGGGCAGCCGGTTCCTCCTGGACGGCGACCTGACCACGGCGGGGCGCCATCCGCAGAGCGACATCTTCCTGGACGACGTGACCGTCTCGCGCCGTCATGTGGAGTTCCGTCGCGGTCCGGACGGCTCCTTCACGGTCGCCGACGTCGGCAGCCTGAACGGTACGTACGTCAACAGGGAGCGGATCGACCAGGTCGCGCTCGCGAACGGTGACGAGGTGCAGATCGGCAAGTACCGCCTGGTCTTCTACGCGAGCCAGCGGGGCTACTGAGCTTCCCCAGACTCCGTCTGGGGGGACCCCCAGGGAAGGTCCATGCTTCATACACCGAGCGGCGGTGCCGGGACCGGCGCCGCCGCCACGGACAGCGGACTGATGAGCATCGGCACCGTGCTGAACGTGCTGCGCGACGAGTTTCCCGAAGTGACGATCTCCAAGATCCGTTTCCTGGAGTCGGAAGGGCTGGTCGAGCCGCAGCGGACCCCCTCGGGGTACCGGAAGTTCAGCGCGGAGGACGTCGAGCGTCTAGGGCACGTGCTGAGGATGCAGCGGGACCACTATCTGCCGCTCAAGGTGATCCGGGAGCATCTGGACGCCCTGGAGCGAGGTGAGCCGGTAAGGATGCCCGTGCTGGGGCGCCAACGGGACACCGAGGGCGGGGAGCAGCGACTCGAGGAGCTCTACGGTGAGCCCGAGGAGCCGACGGTGGCCCGGCTCGGGCGTGAAGAGCTCCTGGCCGCGGCCGGGATCGGCGAGGAGCAGCTGGCCGAGTGGGAGTCGTACGGCCTCGTCTGCGCGCTGCCCGACGGCGCGTACGACCCGGAGACGGCGACCGTCGCCACCCTTCTGGTGGAACTCGGGCGGTTCGGGATCGAGCCACGGCACCTGCGGGCCATGAAAGCCGCCGCAGATCGTGAGGCGGGCCTCGTCGACCAGGTGGTGGCCCCCTTGCGACGCCACCGCAACCCGCAGACCAGGGCCCATGCGGAGGCCCGTACGAAGGAGCTGGCGGGGCTCACGGTGAAGTTGCATGCCGCTCTGGTGCGGACCGCGCTCGGAGTAAGGCTGCCCTGACTCTCCGGGGTGGGACGTGGCCGGTCTGATGGGCCAATCTCTGCCCGACTACCCAAACGTCCCGCGCACGGCCTAGGGTTGCTGTGTGAACGAGCTCGATGTCGTAGGTGTCCGGGTCGAAATGCCCTCCAACCAACCGATCGTGCTCCTGCGTGAAGTGGGAGGCGACCGTTACCTCCCCATCTGGATCGGGCCGGGGGAGGCAACGGCGATCGCCTTCGCCCAGCAGGGCATGGCCCCCGCTCGACCGCTGACCCACGACCTGTTCAAGGACGTGCTGGAGGCCGTCGGCCAGGAGCTCACGGAAGTGCGCATCACGGATCTGCGTGAGGGCGTCTTCTACGCGGAGCTGGTGTTCGCCAGCGGGGTTGAGGTGAGCGCACGCCCGTCCGACGCCATAGCGCTGGCCCTGCGCACCGGGACGCCGATCTTCGGCAGCGATGGAGTGCTCGACGACGCCGGCATCGCCATCCCGGACGAGCAGGAGGACGAGGTGGAGAAGTTCCGCGAGTTCCTCGACCAGATCTCTCCCGAGGACTTCGGCACCAACAGCCAGTGACGCGGCCGAGGGTCCGGAGCGCGGTCCGCCGTATTCCAGCGGATCCGCAGGACCGATTCGCGTAAGGCAGCCGAAAGGCCGGATATGGCCGGGGCGATTCGTGGTCGTGTGCGCCGTGTGTCCCGGTGGCAGCGAGGCGTGACGCGGCTCGCCGGAAGCGCATTCGGCCAGCCTTTCCCCGCGGGAGGGCACGGGAAACCACTCGTTGGGTGATTATCACTCGGCGTGCCGAGTGTGGCGATCGTTGACGCACCCCTGGTGACTGCCTAACGTCGAGAAGGCAGGTCAAGGACGGAGGTCGGCGTGAGAAGCAGCGGCGACGGTACGGCTGGGGGCTCCCCCGGACGCAGTCCGGGGGAGAGCGGCCCGTACCCTCCCCCAAGCTCTCGGCTCCGCTCGAGCAGGGGGTACCCCCATCACGGCGACGCAGCCGATCACGTTCCGCCCAGGCCGACGGCAGTACCGGTCGACGCGGGGGCGGCATCCGAGGCCGCGGAGCAGATCGGTTACCGCGGCCCCACCGCGTGCGCGGCAGCGGGCATCACCTACCGGCAGCTCGACTACTGGGCCCGCACGGGGCTCGTCGAGCCGAGCGTCCGGCCCGCCTACGGCTCGGGTACGCAGCGGCTGTACAGCTTCCGGGACGTCGTCGTCCTGAAGATCGTCAAGCGGTTCCTCGACACCGGTGTGTCCCTGCAGAACATCCGCACCGCTGTCCAGCACCTCAGAGAGCGTGGCTTCCGGGACCTGGAGCGGATGACGCTGATGAGTGACGGTGCGACCGTCTACGAGTGCACGTCCCCCGACGAGGTCCACGCCCTGCTCCAGGGCGGGCAGGGCATCTTCGGGATCGCCGTGGGCGTGGTGTGGCGGGACGTGGAGAGTGCGCTGTCGCAGTTGCACGGGGAGCGGGTCGACACGGGCGAGACGCTCGTAGGCCACAACCCCGCGGATGAGCTGGCGCGGCGGCGGAACCGGGCGGTCTGAGGGACGCGTGGCCGCGGGGGACCTGTGCGCGCTGCGTACCCCCTCATTGTCAGTGGCGTAGGGCAGCATCGGAGATGTGAGAACCGCGCCCACGATCCTGCATCTCGACATGGACGCCTTCTACGCCTCGGCGGAGCAGGCGTCCAAGCCGAGCCTGCGTGGGAAAGCCGTCATCGTGGGCGGGCTCGGGCCGCGCGGGGTGGTCGCCACCGCCTCGTACGAGGCACGCGGCTTCGGGGTGCATTCGGCGATGCCCATGGCCCAGGCGCGGCGCCTCGCGCCGAACGCCGCGTATCTCGTGCCGCGGTTCGAGTTCTACCGGGCGATCAGCGAGCAGGTCATGGGGCTGCTGCGGGCCCTGTCGCCGCTGGTGGAGCCGCTGAGCCTGGATGAGGCGTTCGTCGACCTGGAGGCCGGGGGAGCGGCCTGGGACGCGGAGTCGGCGAGGCTCACGGGGACGAAGCTGCGCGCGGACATCCGGGCCGTGACCGGGCTGACCGGGTCGGTGGGGCTCGCCGCGTCCAAGATGCTCGCGAAGATCGCGTCCGAGGAGGCCAAGCCCGACGGGCTCGTGCTCATCGCGCCGGGGACCGAGCGGGCGTTGCTCGGGCCGAAGTCGGTGCGGATCCTGCCGGGGGTGGGGCCCGCGACAGGCGACCATCTGCGACGGGCCGGGATCACGACGGTCGAGGAGATCGCGGAGGCGGGTGAGGACGAGCTCGTCCGGCTGGTGGGGAAGGCGCACGGGCACGGCCTGTACGCAATGGCGCTGGCCCACGACGATCGCCCCGTGGTGGCCGAGCGGGACACCAAGTCGGTGTCGGTGGAGGACACGTACGACGTGGACATCCACGATCGCGTCCGGGTCCGCATGGAGGTGCAGCGGCTCGCGGACCGGTGCGTGCGGCGGCTGCGCGGGGCGGGGCTCTCGGGGCGGACTATCGTGCTGAAGGTACGAAGATTCGACTTCTCGACACTGACCCGGTCCGAGACCTTGCGCGGGCCCACGGACGACCCCGCGGTGGTGCGGGAGGCGGCAGCGCGACTGCTGGACGCCGTGGACACCACGGGAGGCGTGCGGCTGCTCGGAGTGGGCGTCAGTGGGCTCGCCGACTACACGCAGGAGGACCTGTTCGCGCAGGCGGCGGGGGAGACGCACCTCGACGAGGAGGACACGGCGGAGGAGCTCGCCCGGGAGGAGGCCGCGCCCGTCGAGCGGCATTGGCCCGCAGGGCATGACGTACGCCATGCCGAGTTCGGGCACGGGTGGGTGCAGGGCAGTGGGCTGGGCCGGGTGACCGTGCGCTTCGAGACGCCTGACTCGGCGCCAGGCCGGGTGCGCACCTTCCGCACCGAGGACCAGGCCCTCCAGCCGGCTGATCCGTTGCCTCTGATACCGGGTGGGCCGAGCGTGGTGACTCCAGGGCTGGTACGGGAGACAGCCCACGGCTCGGGTACGGGGCGTCCGCCGGAGGCCGCCGGCCGGACTTGAGGCGTGTGAGGAGAGTGGAGTGGAGGGCGAGCCGAGGCTGCCGTGGGGGTGCTGCGGCGTTTGGGTGAACCCGCGGACGTCGTGGGGCCGCGGTTCGAGGGCGGTGGTGCTTCAGGCTTCCTCCTTGCCCGCGATCTTGCCGAATTCGCGGTCCGGCGGGGGAGGAGGCGCGATGTCCAGGCCGTAGTGGTGGTAGAGCTGGAGTTCCTGTTCCGGGGAGAGGTGGCGGCCGACGCCGAAGTCGGGGGCCTCCTTGATGAGGGCGCGGTCGAAGGGGACGCGAAGGGCGCCCTCGACCAGTTCGCTGGGCTCCAGGGGGACGAAGGCGTCACGGCTGAACAGGCCCATGCGTATCGCCGCCCACTCGGGGATTCCGGTCGCGTCGTCGAGGTACACCTCGTCGACCGTGCCGATCTTGGTGCCCTTGCGGTCGAACGCCTTGCGGCCGATCAGGTTGCGCGGATCGATGTCGGTCTGCACGGGCCCTCCAAGTCATCGCATAGGGGGCAACTCATCCCTAGCACTACAAAAAGGCACATCGGGGAAGGTGGCCACTCGAAGACGCGTGCGTTGACCGCGCTGGTACTCTGACAGCGGCTGCTGACCCTGTGCGGGAGAGTCCTCCAGCTCCATCGGAGGCGCCGAAGGAGCAACTCCTCCCCGGAATCTCTCAGGCCCCTGTACCGCACGGACGAGGTCACTCTGGAAAGCAGAGCGGGTGTCGACGGCTTCCGCTCTCACCGACGGTGAAAGCCGGGACCCTCGGGCGGCCCCGGTGAAGCTCTCAGGTTGAGATGACAGAGGGGGAGGCCGTCCGGGCGCCCGTGTCGTGGTGCCCCTCGAAGGTCGCGTCAGACCAGGAGGCCTCCGCAATGACCGCCGATCGCATTCCGCTCGCCGAACTCGAACAGGGCACCCCCTTCGAGCAGCGCCATATCGGCCCTGACCTGGAGGCCCGGGCGAAGATGCTCGCTCAGGTCGGGTACGGCTCGCTCGACGAGCTGACCACCGCCGCGGTACCGGACGTGATCAAGAACGCCGACACGCTGGAACTGCCGTGTGCGCGCACCGAGGCCGAGGTCCTCGCCGAGCTGCGCTCCCTCGCGGACCGCAACCAGGTGCTGGACTCCATGATCGGGCTCGGCTACCACGGGACGTTCACGCCGCCCGTCATCCTGCGCAACGTCATGGAGAACCCGGCCTGGTACACGGCCTACACGCCGTACCAGCCGGAGATCTCGCAGGGGCGCCTCGAAGCACTGCTGAACTTCCAGACGATGGTCGCCGACCTCACCGGTCTGCCGACCTCGGGGGCCTCGCTGCTCGACGAGGGCACCGCGGCCGCCGAGGCGATGGCGCTGTCACGACGCATGGGCAAGAACAAGAAGGGTCTCTTCCTGGTCGACGCCGACGCGCTGCCGCAGACCATCGCCGTGATCGAGGCGCGTGCCGAGCCCACCGGGGTCGAGGTCGTCGTCGCCGATCTCAGCGAGGGCATCCCGGCCGGGATCGCCGAGCGCGAGATCAACGGTGTGCTCCTGCAGTACCCGGGCGCTTCCGGTGTCGTACGCGATCTGGGGCCCGTCATCGACCAGGCGCACGAGCTGGGCGCGCTGGTCACCGTGGCCGCCGACCTGCTCGCGCTCACCCTGCTGACCTCGCCCGGAGAGCTGGGCGCCGACATCGCGGTCGGTACGACGCAGCGCTTCGGTGTGCCGATGGGCTTCGGCGGGCCGCACGCCGGCTACATGGCCGTGCACGAGAAGTTCGCGCGCAGCCTGCCCGGGCGGCTCGTGGGCGTCTCCGTGGACGCGGACGGACACAAGGCGTACCGGCTCGCCCTGCAGACGCGGGAGCAGCACATCCGCCGGGAGAAGGCCACCAGCAACATCTGCACCGCGCAGGTGCTGCTCGCCGTGATGGCCGGCCTCTACGCCGTCTATCACGGCCCCGCCGGGCTGCGGGCCATCGCCCGGCGTACGCACCGGTACGCCACGATCCTCGCCGCCGGTCTCACCGCGGGCGGGGTCGAGGTCGTGCACGGCGCGTACTTCGACACGCTGACCGCGCGGGTGCCGGGCCGGGCCGCCGAGGTCGTCGCGGCCGCGCGCGAGCACGGGGTGAACCTGTGGCTCGTGGACGCCGACCGGGTGTCGATCGCGTGCGACGAGACGACCAAGCGGGCCCAGCTGGGAGCGGTGTGGGGGGCGTTCGGTGTCGAGGGCGACATCGAGGCGCTGGACGCGACGACGGAGGACACGCTGCCCACCGCGCAGCTGCGCACCGACGACTACCTGACCCACCCGGTCTTCCACCAGCACCGCTCCGAGACCGCGATGCTGCGTTACCTGCGCAGGCTGGCCGACCGCGACTACGCCCTCGACCGCGGCATGATCCCGCTGGGCTCCTGCACGATGAAGCTCAACGCGACCACCGAGATGGAACCGGTCACCTGGCCCGAATTCGGGCAGCTGCACCCCTTCGCGCCCGCCGACCAGGCCCAGGGCTACCTCACGCTCATCACCGAGCTGGAGGAACGTCTCGCCGAGGTCACCGGATACGACAAGGTGTCGCTCCAGCCGAACGCCGGATCGCAGGGAGAGCTGGCCGGTCTGCTCGCCGTACGCGGCTACCACCGCGCCAACGGTGACGAGCAGCGCACGGTCTGCCTCATCCCGTCCTCCGCGCACGGCACGAACGCGGCCAGCGCGGTGATGGCCGGCATGAAGGTCGTCGTCGTGAAGACCGCCGAGGACGGCGAGATCGACGTCGAGGACCTGCGGGCCAGGATCGAGCAGTACCGCGACGAACTCGCGGTGCTCATGATCACGTACCCGTCGACGCACGGTGTGTTCGAGGAGCATGTCGCCGATGTCTGCGCGGCCGTGCACGATGCGGGCGGCCAGGTGTACATCGACGGCGCCAACCTCAACGCGCTGGTGGGCCTGGCCAAGCCCGGCCACTTCGGCGGCGACGTCTCGCACCTGAACCTGCACAAGACGTTCTGCATCCCGCACGGCGGCGGCGGTCCGGGTGTGGGCCCGGTCGGCGTACGGGCACACCTGGCGCCGTACCTGCCGAACCACCCGCTCCAGCCCGCGGCCGGCCCCGAGACGGGCGTGGGTCCGATCTCGGCCGCCCCCTGGGGCTCCGCGGGAATCCTGCCCATCTCCTGGGCGTACGTCCGGCTCATGGGCGGTGAGGGGCTCAAGCGCGCCACCCAGGTGGCGGTCCTCAGCGCCAACTACATCGCCAAGCGCCTGGAGCCGCACTACCCGGTGCTCTACACGGGTCCCGGCGGGCTTGTCGCGCACGAGTGCATCATCGACCTTCGGCCGCTGACCAAGGCGACCGGCGTGACCGTCGACGATGTCGCCAAGCGGCTGATCGACTATGGCTTCCACGCGCCGACGATGTCGTTCCCGGTGGCCGGAACGCTGATGATCGAGCCGACCGAGTCCGAGGATCTGACCGAGCTTGACCGATTCTGCGAGGCGATGATCGCGATCCGCGCGGAGATCGAGCGGGTCGGTTCGGGGCAGTGGCCGGCGGACGACAACCCGCTGCGGAACGCCCCGCACACGGCCGCCGCGCTCGGCGGGGACTGGGAGCACGCCTACACGCGCGAGGAGGCAGTGTTCCCGGCGGGCGTCTCGGCCGCGGACAAGTACTGGCCGCCGGTGCGCCGGATCGACCAGGCCTTCGGCGACCGGAACCTGGTCTGCTCCTGCCCGCCGCTGGACGCTTACGAAGAGTAGTCACACCTCGACGCGCGTCGGGGCCGGTTCGGAGAGTGTGTCTCCGGCCGGCCCCTTCTTTCTCGGGGCGGTTGCCCGCCCGTGTTGCCTGCGGCTCAGGCGACCGTCATCGCCTGCGCGCGGCGCGGTGCGATGATCTGGCCGTCAGGCAGGAGCTCACCGGTGTCCTCGAAGAGCAGAACGCCGTTGCAGAGGAGGCTCCATCCCTGCTCGGGGTGGTGCGCCACGAGGCGGGCGGACTCCCGGTCGGCGGATTCGGCGGTCGGACACGGTGGCTGGTGCTGGCACATGGTGGTAGGGATCTTTCGCTCTGTCGTTGTGGGTGGGATGGCTGTCGTGGCGTGTGTGATGTCTGTTGTGGCTGACTCGCGGCTTGAAGCGTTGTTCATGGCCGCCCCCGTTGTGATAAGTCGGTCGGTCCCAGTGTTGCCCTACGAGCGTCAATCCGCAGCGCTTTTGCAGCACCGCTTTCTCACAGATTGATGACGCATCTCACGTGCGGTCGGTTCATCGCGACGGCACTGTCCCTTCGGGTGGTTCGCCGTGGTCGGATGGGGCTAGTCCATACCGGGCGAGGGCCTTTTTTTGGCTCGTACGAGCGTTATCGCGCCCTAAAGAGCGGGGAATCCCGCCAGTGCGAAAGCAGTGCCCCGCCGCCGGTCATTTCCGGGGCGGGGTACGCAGGTCGTCGAGGTCTGAGGAGTCAGGCGCTCAGCAGCGGGGCGGGAGTCACCCGGTGGGTCAGGACCGGCAGCAGGTCCGCGACCCGGTGGGGGCGGTTGGCCGCGATGCCGGGCGGTGCGGGAGCCAGCGGGACGAGGAGGTCCGTCGCGGCCGGGTGGCCGGTGGCGCCGTCCGCGGTGCAGTCACCGTGGAGCCAGAGCGTGAGCATGTACAACTCGGGCACCGACAGCAGACGCGCCTGGTACGGCTGCTGCACGGACTCCGCCTCGCGCAGGGCGAGTTCGGTGGCGGCGACGTACGGGCCCTCGAAGAAGTGCGAGAAGGCCCAGCCGTCGGGCGTCATCCTGGTTTCCGCGGCGGCCACCGCGCGGCCACCGCAGCGGATCAGGAAACGCCACCCGGCGAGCCGGGTGGCGGACGCGCCCTCGGGGGTGATGCGGTCGAGTACGTGGACGGGCAGCGGGAGTTCGGGCGTCAAGGGTCCCTGGGCTGTGCGCAGGGACGGGGTACGTGCCTCTCGGACGGCGGTGGGGGATCCGAGTGCCGTGAGAACGGTGCGCAATGCGGGCGCGGGAGCCGGGGGGACATGCAGCGGCATGGTGGGTCGCCTCTCATTCGACAGGCACGGTGGCGCGAGGGCGGGGGCGGACGGCGCTGTCAGCTCTCGGGATCAGAGAGGCGTGGGCTTGGGGTCCGGTGCGGGAGGGCGGACTGCCGTACGTCACCTGACGGCAGGCCGAGGACCGCGAGCGCCAACTCTCTGCCTCGTTTCGCGGATTTTATACGAGACGTGTTCAGAAGATGTTTCCGCTAGCCGTCGCGGATATGAAGAGCAAGACACTATTCGGTCTTGAAAACGCGGGGTTCATCCCGATTACACGTGTGGTGTGTGCCGGTGACCTCGAAATTTCGCCGGGCAACGGTCGGCCGGTTCTCGTCGGCGTTTTTCACGAGATCGCGGGACGTAGAAACCGCGTACTACTTCATGCCTACTGAATGTGCCAATGGGTACTCGTTCAGCGTAGCGGGTGACGGGCCCGCCCGGGGGCGCTATCGAGAGACCCGAATGGAGGACGTTATCGATCGCGCTGTCTGGGCATCATCCACCGTGACCCGGGACAGCAGCGGCCGGATCGTCGGCCCGCCCATCCGAGGAGGGGACACTTCGATGGGGGAGAAGGTCGTGGCGGGGTCGTTCGACCTGTCCGATCGACACCGCTACCGCGACAAGCTCCGTCAGTGCCTGACGGTGCTCGGGCGACTGTTGGAGGAGAAGCGGTTCGATCGGCCCAAGAACCTGATGGGGCTGGAGATCGAGCTGAATCTCGTGGGCGCCGACGGTCTGCCCAGAATGATGAATGCGCAAGTGTTGGAGCGTATAGCGAGCCGTGATTTCCAAACAGAACTCGCCATGTTCAACCTGGAAGTCAACATAGCCCCACATCGGCTGGGGGGCCGCGTATTCGACCGGCTTTCCGAGGAGCTGCGCACATCTCTGGCCTATGCCGACCGGAAGGCGGGTGAGGTCGACGCGGGCATCGTGATGATCGGGATCCTGCCCACGCTCGGCCGGGACGACCTGGTCTCCTCGAACCTCTCCGACGTGGACCGCTACACCCTGCTCAACGACCAGATCGTGGCCGCCCGGGGAGAGGACTTCGCGCTCGACATCGACGGTGTCGAACGGCTTGTGTGCACGTCGAAGTCGATCGCGCCCGAAGCCGCCTGCACCTCCGTGCAACTGCACCTCCAGGTCACCCCGGACCGGTTCGCCGGCGTGTGGAACGCGGCGCAGGCCGTGGCCGCCGCGCAGGTCGCCGTGGGTGCCAACGCCCCGTTCCTGTTCGGGCACGAGCTGTGGCGGGAGTCGAGGCCTCCGCTGTTCCAGCAGTCCACCGACACTCGGCCGCCCGAGCTCCAGGCGCAGGGCGTGCGGCCGCGTACGTGGTTCGGGGAGCGGTGGATCTCCTCGGCTTACGACCTCTTCGAGGAGAACCTGCGCTTCTTTCCCGCGCTGCTGCCCATCTGTGACGACGAGGATCCGGTGCGTGCCCTCGACGAGGGGGGCATTCCCAAGCTCGGGGAGCTCGTCCTGCACAACGGGACGGTGTACCGGTGGAACCGGCCGGTGTACGGGATCGCCGACGGCGTGCCTCATCTGAGGGTGGAGAACCGGGTGCTGCCCGCGGGGCCGACCATCACGGATGTCATCGCCAACGCGGCCTTCTACTACGGGGTCGTGCGGGCGCTGGCCGAGGAGTCGCGGCCGGTGTGGACGCGTCTGCCCTTCGAGGCCGCCGCCGCCAACTTCGACGAGGCGTGCCGTCATGGCATCGACGCGCGTCTGCGGTGGCCCCGGCGGGGGCGGTACGGCGGGGTCGTGGAGGTGGACGCGGTGAGTCTCGTGCGCGACGAGCTGCTGCCGCTGGCTGAGGTGGGGCTGGACGCGTGGGGGGTCGAGCGGGCGGACCGGGACTTCTACCTCGGGGTGATCGAGGAGCGGTGTCGGCGGCGGGTCAATGGGGCGAGCTGGCAGGCGGAGACGTTCCATCGGGCGTTGGAGAAGGGGCTTGACCGGGGTGCTGCGCTGGCTGCGACCACTCGGAGGTACTGCGAGTTGATGCATGTGGGGGAGCCGGTGCATACGTGGCCTGTGGGGTTGCCGGAGGCTGTGCCGTTGGGGTGAGCGGCGGGTTTTTTCGCCCCCGCCGCCCCTACCCGTCCCATCACTGGGGCTCCGCCCCAGACCCCCGGGGGAGGGTGGTTG
>NZ_VJZC01000164.1 GCF_009377185.1 Streptomyces spongiae | reverse complement strand
CGCCTCGATGCAAATCGAGGCGCCCCGCTCGGAGTTCGCACGTGACGGTAGGTCAGACCTCGACGACGACCGGGAGGATCATCGGCCTGCGCCGGTAGTTGTCCGAGACCCACTTGCCCAGCGTGCGGCGGACGAGCTGCTGCAGTTGGTGGGGTTCGACGACGCCGTCCTGGGCCGAGCGCTCCAGCACCTCCGTGATCCTCGGGATCACCTCGCCGAAGGCCGAGTCCTCGATGCCCGAGCCTCGGGCCTGGACGTGCGGGCCTCCCGTGATCTTCCCGGTCGACGAGTCGATCACGACGAAGACCGAGATGATGCCCTCGTCACCGAGGATCTTGCGGTCCTTGAGGGCGGGCTCGCCGACGTCGCCGACCGAGAGGCCGTCGACGTACACATAGCCCGCCTGGACCTTGCCGGAGATCTTGGCCTTGCCCTCGACGAGGTCGACGACCACGCCGTCCTCGGCGATGACGATCCGGTCGTGCGGGATGCCCGTCAGGGCACCCAGCTCGGCGTTCGCGCGCAGGTGGCGCCATTCGCCGTGGACCGGCATCAGGTTCTTCGGCCGGCAGATGTTGTAGAAGTACAGGAGTTCGCCCGCGGACGCGTGGCCGGAGACGTGCACCTTGGCGTTGCCCTTGTGGACGACGTTCGCGCCCCAGCGGGTCAGGCCGTTGATGACGCGGTAGACCGCGTTCTCGTTGCCGGGGATCAGCGATGACGCCAGGATCACCGTGTCGCCCTGGACGATGCGGATCTGGTGGTCGCGGTTGGCCATGCGGGACAGGGCGGCCATCGGTTCGCCCTGGGAGCCCGTGCAGACCAGGACCACCTGTTCGTCCGGGAGGTCGTCGAGTGTCTTGACGTCCACCACCAGGCCCGGTGGGACCTTCAGATAGCCCAGGTCGCGCGCGATGCCCATGTTGCGCACCATCGAGCGGCCGACGAAGGCGACCCGGCGGCCGTACTCGTGGGCCGCGTCCAGGATCTGCTGGATGCGGTGGATGTGGCTGGCGAAGCTGGCCACGATGATCCGCTTGCGGGCACCCGCGAAGACCTGGCGCAGGACGTTCGAGATGTCACGCTCGGGCGGGACGAAACCCGGGACCTCGGCATTCGTCGAGTCGGAGAGAAGGAGGTCGATGCCTTCCTCGCTCAGCCGGGCGAACGCGTGGAGGTCCGTGAGGCGGTTGTCCAGCGGGAGCTGGTCCATCTTGAAGTCGCCGGTGTGGACCGCCATGCCCGCGGGAGTGCGGATGGCGACGGCCAGCGCGTCCGGGATGGAGTGGTTGACCGCGATGAACTCGCAGTCGAAGGGACCGATGCGCTCGCGGTTCCCCTCGGCCACCTCAAGGGTGTAGGGGCGGATGCGGTGCTCCTGGAGCTTGGCCTCGATGAGGGCGAGGGTCAGCTTGGAGCCGATCAGCGGGATGTCCGGCTTCTCGCGGAGCAGGAACGGGACGCCGCCGATGTGGTCCTCGTGGCCGTGCGTGAGGACGATGCCGTCGATGTCGTCGAGGCGGTCCCTGACGGAAGAGAAGTCCGGCAGGATCAGGTCGATTCCGGGCTGCTCCTCCTCGGGGAAGAGCACGCCGCAGTCGACGATCAGCAGGCGGCCGCCGTACTCGAAGACGGTCATGTTGCGGCCGATTTCGCCGAGGCCGCCCAGCGGGGTGACCCGCAGGCCGCCCTCGGGGAGCTTCGGCGGCGAGCCGAGTTCAGGATGCGGATGACTCAAAAGACTCTCCTCACCATGCGCGCCACGTACCTGTAGGGCACGTGGCGCGCATGACGTTCGTGCAAAAGCAGTTGTCAGAGTGGGATGCAGGCACCTGTGTCCTGCCTATTCAGTTGTGAAGTCCGTTGTCAGAGCTGTACCCCGCCGGCGGCAAGATCGATCTTGAGCTGGGCCGTCTCCTCGGGCGTGAGCTCGACCATGGGGGCGCGCAGGGGCCCGGCGGGCAGGCCCTGGAGCGCGAGCGCCGCCTTGCTGGTCATGACGCCCTGGGTGCGGAACATGCCGGTGAAGACCGGGAGCAGCTTCTGGTGGATCTCGGTGGCCTTCTGGACGTCTCCGGAGACGTACGCGTCGACAAGGGCGCGCAGCTCGGGGGTGACGACGTGGCCGACGACCGAGACGAAGCCGACCGCGCCCACGGAGAGGAGCGGCAGGTTCAGCATGTCGTCGCCGGAGTACCAGGCGAGGCCGGACTGGGCGATGGCCCAGCTGGCACGGCCGAGGTCGCCCTTGGCGTCCTTGTTGGCGACGATCCGCGGGTGCTCGGCGAGGCGGACCAGCGTCTCGGTGTTGATCGGGACACCGCTGCGGCCGGGGATGTCGTACAGCATGACCGGCAGCTCGGCGGCGTCGGCGATGGCCCGGAAGTGCCGGTAGAGGCCCTCCTGCGGGGGCTTGTTGTAGTACGGCGTGACGACGAGCAGGCCGTGCGCGCCCACGTGCTCGGCGGCTCGGGCCAGATGGATGCTGTGCTGGGTGTCGTTCGTGCCGACGCCGGCGACGACATGGGCACGGTCGCCGACGGCCTCCAGGACGGCTCGTACGAGGTCCGTTTTCTCCGCGTCGCTGGTGGTGGGGGACTCGCCGGTGGTGCCGTTGATGATCAGGCCGTCGTTGCCTGCGTCCACCAGGTGGGTGGCGAGCCGCTGTGCGCCGTCGAGGTCGAGTGCGCCGTCCGCCGTGAAGGGCGTGACCATGGCGGTGAGGACCCGCCCGAAGGGGGTCTGCGGAGTGGAGATCGGAGCCATGGGTACCACGCTACTCGCTGCTCAAGGCGCGGTCTGCCCTCGGAGAGCGGCAGAAGTCCGGACAAAGGTGGAACCCGGCACTGCCTGCTCGGGGGTTCAGGCAGTGCCGGGTCCGTTTGATCAGGCTAGATGAACTTCGCGAAATGCCGCAATACGGACACTTCTCTCGGTTGACCCGCACATGTGTGCCCCAGGCGACCAGAGCTGTGCCCGCCGTGGACATCCCCGCTACGGGGCGACTCGGCCGTTGGCGTTGAACGCGGCGTACGTCAGCGGCATGAGCCTGGCCCACTCCGCCTCCATCTTCTCGCCGACCATCTCGATCTCGCGCTGCGGGAAGGACGGCACCTTGGCCAGCTCGTGCTGGGTACGCAGGCCGAGGAAGTGCATCAGCGAGCGGGCGTTGCAGGTGGCGTACATCGAGGAGTACAGGCCGACCGGGAGGACCGAGCGGGCGACCTCGCGGGCGACCCCTGCGGCGAGCATCTCCTGGTACGCCTCGTACGCGCGAACGTACGAGTCCTCCATGACACCGCCGACCAGCTCCTGCTGCGCCTGGGTGCCCTCCACGAAGACGTACTTCCCGGGACGGCCCTCCTGGACGAGCTTGCGGGACTCGTCGGGGACGTAGAAGACGGGCTGGAGTTCCCTGTAGCGACCGGACTCCTCGTTGTACGACCAGCCGACCCTGTGGCGCATGAACTCGCGGAACACGAAGATCGGGGCGCTGATGAAGAACGTCATCGAGTTGTGCTCGAAGGGGCTGCCGTGACGGTCCCGCATCAGGTAGTTGATCAGACCCTTGGAGCGCTCGGGGTCCTTGTTCAGCTCCTCCAGGGACTGCTCGCCGGCGGTGGAGACGCGGGCGGCCCACAGGACGTCGGAGTCGGACGCGCTGTGCTTGACCAGCTCGACGGTGACGTCACTGCGGAAGCTGGGCTTGAGGTCGTCGGCGGGAGTGTCGGTCACGGCTCGGAGGGTCCTTCCATCACTTCTCTCGGGCGGCGCCCACTCTACGGCCCGCCGCTGACAACGGGCGTTCGGTGGCGGGCCGCGACATTCGCCGGCGAACTTCTGCGAATTTGGCGATAGCGGGCACCATTTGGGGCACTCGCACGTCTGTGTAGATGACAGCGACCGTTGAGTCGCCTGTTCCGTCACGAACCGCAGAAGCACGAACCCCAGAAGGAGAAGCACCACCCATGTTCCGTCGGCGCGAGCCCGTACCGTTCGCCTTCATCGCCGAAGCCGACAAGTTCCGCAGCAATGTCGCTCCCCCGCCCCGCGCGCGGGCCTCCGCGCGTGAGAAGGCCGGGCAGTGGCTGATAGGTCTCACCGTGGTCGCGGGGCTCGCAGGCTCCCTGATCCTCGGGTTGCCCGCGATGTCCCTCGACTCGCCTCCGCAGCAGTCACAGGCGTCCCAGAACCGCTGACGGCAGGCCCGCCCGGGTCGGCCGCCCGAATGGCGCGGTACGTACCCCCCTGGCCCCCCGCGGGTGGTGGGCGGGCATTCGGCTCGATAATCTCACTCGGCGATGTCCCTGCATGGATTGAGTTTGGATTGAGTGAGGATCAGCCGTGCCCCTGCCCTTCCTGACCGCCGACCGCGCTTTCGACGAGGCGGTGGACGACCAGGCGCTGCCGTTCGACGACCGTGACCGCTGGCGGCGTCCCTACCGCCCCGGACCCTGGCGGGTGGGCGCGGCCGCGATCCTGCTGCTGCTCGCCTCGTACGTGCTCGTCGCGGCGGTCATCATCGCGGCGGCCGGGACCCTGCCCGCCGGCGCGGTCTGCTTCGCTCTGGCGCTCGTCGTCATCGCCTGCGCCCTGCGGCTGCTGCGCGTGGGGACCTGGGTGAGCGCGCGAGGGCTGCGCAAGGTGGGCTTCTTCAGCACGCGCACGGCGCCCTGGGAGCAGGTCGTGTCCGCGCGGACGGTCCAGCAGCCGGTGCGCTGGCTCGGGCTGCCCCGCACGGTGCAGGGACAGGCCCTCGTTCTCGTACGCAAGGACCGGGCGCCCGAGACCGTGCCGCCGCTGATGACCTCGCACAACGCCGACTTCCTGGCGCGCCCGGAGTCCTTCGACCGGGCGACGGACGCGGTGGAGGCGTGGGCGGCGGAGTACGCCGGGAGAGCCTGAAATCTCCGGTTGCGGTGGTCTCTCCCCCCTCGGCCACCGCAACCATCAATTGAGGAATCCACGACGGCGATCAACCAGCTCCGCGAGAGCGGCGCCGGTTTAGGCGCAAAGAGGGGCGCGCTCAGGCGGGCTGGACCGGTTTTCCTTCGTGCAGCGCGATCGCCCGCTGCATCGCCTTGCGTGCCCGGGGCGTGTCCCGGGCGTCGTGGTAGGCGACGGCGAGGCGGAACCAAGTGCGCCAGTCCTCGGGGGCGTCCTCGGTCTCGGCCTTGCGCCGGGCGAAGACCTCGTCGGCCGAGTCACGGTCGATGCGGCCACCCGGTGTGCGCCTCAACTCGTCGACGGGCAGGCCGCCTTCGGCGTCGAGTTCGGCGGCGAGCTGGTTGGCCTTGCGGACGAACTGGGTGTTCTTCCACAGGAACCACAGACCGATCCCCGGAAGGATCAGTACCGCCACACCGAAGGCGATCGTGACGGGCGTGCCGGTCTCGATCAGCAGGATCCCGCGGCTGCCGACCAGGACGAAGTAGACGACCAGGATCGCGGCCGTGACGGCGTACGTGATCTTCGCGCGCATGCTGGTTCCCGGCCGCTCAGCTCAGGTCGAGGAAGTGTTCGAGGCCGAAGGTGAGGCCCGGGGTGGTCACCACACGGCGGGCGCCCAGCAGGATGCCCGGCATGAAGCTGCTGTGGTGGAGGGAGTCGTGGCGGATGGTGAGGGTCTCGCCCTCGCCGCCGAGGAGGACCTCCTGGTGGGCGAGGAGGCCCCGGAGGCGTACGGCGTGGACGGGCACCCCGTCGACGTCCGCGCCCCGGGCGCCGTCCAAGGCGGTCACCGTGGCGTCGGGCTGCGGGGTGCTGCCGGCCCGCTCGCGGGCGGCGGCGATGAGCTGGGCGGTGCGCGTGGCGGTGCCGCTGGGGGCGTCGACCTTGTTCGGGTGGTGGAGCTCGACGACCTCGACGGACTCGAAGTAGGGCGCGGCCTTCTCGGCGAACTTCATGGTCAGCACGGCCCCGATGGAGAAGTTCGGGGCGATGAGCACGCCCGTCTCCGGGGACCTCTCCAGCCAGCCCTTCAGCTGCGCGAGGCGCTCGTCCGTCCAGCCCGTGGTCCCGACGACCGCGTGGATGCCGTGGCGTACGCAGAAGTCGAGGTTGCCCATGACCGAGGCGGGGGTGGTGAGCTCGACGGCGACCTGGGCGCCCGTGTCGGCGAGTGTCTCCAGTTTGTCGCCGCTGCCGAGGGCGGCCACCAGCTCCATGTCCTCGGCGGCCTCGACGGCCCGTACCGCCTCGGATCCGATGCGGCCCTTGGCACCGAGGACCGCCACGCGCAGCTTGCTCATGTTGTTGCTTCCTTACGGGAATGCGGGTTGTCGAGGACGTACGTGAACCTACCGCCGACGCACGCCGCCGCGGTTCACGCGACCGCGTCGTTCAGCCGGGATGCCTGCTTGTCCTTGAGCGGGCCGATGACCGACAGCGAGGGGCGCTGTCCCAGGATGTCGCGGGCCACGGACCGGACGTCGTCCGGGGTGACCGCCTCTATCCGGGCCAGCATGTCGTCGACGGACATCTGCTCGCCCCAGCACAGCTCGCTCTTGCCGATACGGTTCATCAGCGCGCCGGTGTCCTCCAGGCCGAGGACCGTGGAGCCGCGGAGCTGGCCGACGGCACGGTCGATCTCGTCGTCCGGCAGACCGTGCTCGGCGACCTGGTCGAGCTCGTCGCGGCAGATCTTGAGCACGTCGTGGACCTGGGACGGCCGGCAGCCCGCGTACACCCCGAAGAGGCCGCAGTCGGCGAAGCCCGACGTGTACGAGTACACGCTGTACGCCAGGCCGCGCTTCTCCCGGACCTCCTGGAACAGGCGGGAGGACATGCCGCCGCCGAGCGCGGTGTTCAGCACGCCGAGGGCCCAGCGGCGCTCGTCGGTGCGGGCGAGGCCGGGCATGCCGAGGACGACATGGGCCTGTTCGGTCTTGCGGCCCAGGAGCTCGACGCGACCGGCCGTGCGGATCGTGCGGTGGCCGTCGCGCGGGGCGACCGGGGTGGCGTCGACCCGCTTGAGGGCGCCGGCCTGCTCGAAGGCGGCGCGGACCTGTTGGACGACCTTGTTGTGGTCGACGTTGCCCGCGGCCGCTACGACGAGGTGTGTCGGGTCGTAGTGCTTCTTGTAGAAGCGGCGGATGCGGTCGGCGGTGAGGGCGTTGACGGTGTCGACCGTGCCGAGGACCGGGCGGCCGAGCGGGTTGTCGCCGAACATCGTGTGCGCGAACAGGTCGTGCACGCAGTCGCCCGGGTCGTCCTCCGTCATGGCGATCTCTTCGAGGATGGCGCCGCGCTCGACGTTGACGTCGTCCTCGATGATCAGCGAGCCGGTGAGCATGTCGCAGACGACGTCGATGGCGAGCGGGAGGTCGGTGTCGAGCACGCGTGCGTAGTAGCACGTGTACTCCTTCGCCGTGAACGCGTTCATCTCGCCGCCGACCGCGTCGATGGCGGCGGAGATGTCCAGGGCGCTGCGCCGCGTGGTGCCCTTGAAGAGGAGGTGCTCCAGGTAGTGCGTGGCGCCGTTCAGGGCGGGCGTCTCGTCGCGGGAGCCCACGTGCGCCCAGATCCCGAAGGTGGCCGAGCGCACGGAGGGCAGGGTTTCGGTGACGATGCGCAGGCCGCCCGGGAGGGTGGTCTTACGGACCGTGCCGATGCCGTTGCTGCCCTTGATGAGGGTTTGGGTACGGGCGACGGCCCGCGCCTCCGAGGAGGTGCGGGCCGTCGCCGTCGAGCTGCTCGACGTCACTTGTCGGTGTCGTCCTTCTTCTCATCGTCGCCTTCGCCCTCGATCACGGGGATGAGGGACAGCTTGCCGCGGGAGTCGATCTCGGCGATCTCGACCTGGACCTTGGCGCCCACGCCGACGACGTCCTCGACGTTCTCCACGCGCTTGCCGCCGGCGAGCTTGCGGATCTGCGAGATGTGCAGCAGACCGTCCTTGCCCGGCAGCAGCGACACGAACGCACCGAACGTCGTCGTCTTCACGACGGTGCCCAGGTAGCGCTCGCCGACCTCCGGCATGGTCGGGTTGGCGATGCCGTTGATCGTGGTGCGGGCGGCCTCGGCGGCCGGGCCGTCGGCGGCACCGATGTAGATGGTGCCGTCGTCCTCGATCGTGATCTCGGCGCCGGTGTCCTCCTGGATCTGGTTGATCATCTTGCCCTTGGGGCCGATGACCTCGCCGATCTTGTCCACGGGGATCTTGACGGTGATGATCCGCGGGGCGTTCGGGGACATCTCGTCCGGGGTGTCGATCGCTTCCATCATCACGTCGAGGATGTGGAGGCGGGCGTCACGGGCCTGCTTCAGGGCGGCGGCCAGGACGGAGGCCGGGATGCCGTCCAGCTTGGTGTCGAGCTGGAGGGCGGTCACGAACTCCTTGGTGCCGGCGACCTTGAAGTCCATGTCACCGAAGGCGTCCTCCGCACCGAGGATGTCGGTGAGGGTGACGTAGTGCGTCTCGCCCTCGATCTCCTGGGAGATCAGGCCCATGGCGATACCGGCGACCGGGGCCTTCAGCGGCACACCGGCGTTCAGCAGCGACATGGTGGAGGCGCAGACCGAGCCCATGGACGTCGAGCCGTTCGAGCTGAGCGCCTCGGACACCTGGCGGATCGCGTAGGGGAACTCCTCGCGCGTCGGCAGGACCGGCATCAGGGCGCGCTCGGCGAGGGCGCCGTGGCCGATCTCGCGGCGCTTCGGGGAGCCCACGCGGCCGGTCTCGCCGGTGGAGTACGGCGGGAAGTTGTAGTTGTGCATGTAGCGCTTGCGGGTCACCGGGGAGAGGGTGTCCAGCTGCTGCTCCATGCGGAGCATGTTGAGGGTGGTGACGCCCAGGATCTGGGTCTCGCCACGCTCGAACACGGCGGAACCGTGCACCCGCGGGATGGCCTCGACCTCGGCGGCCAGCGTACGGATGTCCGTCACGCCACGGCCGTCGATGCGCTTCTTCTCCTTGATCACGCGCTCGCGGACCAGCTGCTTGGTGAGCGAGCGGTACGCGGCGGAGATCTCCTTCTCACGCCCCTCGAACTCGGGGAGCAGCTTCTCGGCGGCGAGGCCCTTGACGCGGTCGAGCTCGCTCTCCCGCTCCTGCTTGCCGGCGATGGTGAGCGCCTGGGCGAGCTCGGTGCGCACGGCGGCGGTGAGCGCCTCCAGCACGTCGTCCTGGTAGTCCAGGAAGATCGGGAACTCGCCGGTCGGCTTGGCGGCCTTCGCCGCGAGGTCGGCCTGGGCCTTGCACAGGACCTTGATGAAGGGCTTCGCGGCCTCCAGACCGGCGGCGACGACCTCCTCGGTGGGGGCCTCGGCGCCGCCCTTGACCAGCTTGATGGTCTCCTCTGTGGCCTCGGCCTCGACCATCATGATCGCGACGTCGCCGTCCTCCAGGGTGCGGCCCGCGACGACCATGTCGAAGACGGCGTCCTCGAGCTCGGTGTGCGTCGGGAAGGCCACCCACTGGCCGCGGATCAGCGCGACGCGGACGCCGCCGATCGGGCCGGAGAAGGGCAGGCCGGCCAGCTGCGTGGACGCGGACGCGGCGTTGATCGCGACGACGTCGTACAGGTGGTCGGGGTTGAGCGCCATGATCGTGGCGACGACCTGGATCTCGTTGCGCAGGCCCTTCTTGAAGGACGGGCGCAGCGGGCGGTCGATGAGACGACAGGTGAGGATGGCGTCCTCGGAGGGGCGGCCCTCACGGCGGAAGAAGGAACCGGGGATCTTCCCGGCCGCGTACATCCGCTCCTCGACGTCGACCGTCAGCGGGAAGAAGTCGAGCTGGTCCTTGGGGTTCTTGGATGCGGTGGTGGCCGACAGCACCATGGTGTCGTCGTCCAGGTACGCCACGGCGGAGCCGGCGGCCTGCTTGGCCAGGCGGCCCGTCTCGAAGCGGATGGTGCGGGTGCCGAAGGAGCCGTTGTCGATGACGGCCTCGGCGTAGTGGGTCTCGTTCTCCACTAGCGTTTTCTCCGTTACGTATCGTCTTTCGTCCCTGGGCCTGCCCGTGTGGCAGGGGGACTGCGGTGGAGAAGCGCTCCGTCTGGTGCGGGCCGGTCTTCGATCGAAGCACCCGGGGCTCGCTTTCCCCCGGGGGCCACTACCGAGGACCGGCGGCGGCGAGGTAGCGCTTCTCCTCGTGCGGTGTGCGTGGTGGCGTCCGGGTGTCCGATGCGTCCCGGGTTCCGTCACGCTGTGTCGTTCGTATGGCGTTGTGCTCCCACCCTACAAAGCGGTGGTGACACTGCGCACGTTTCCCTACGTACAGCAAAGGGAGCGGTCCCCCGATCCCCGGGAAACCGCCCCCTCCACGGCGTCTTACTTGGCGCCCGCCGCACCACGGCGGATGCCGAGGCGGTCGACCAGCGTACGGAAGCGCTGGATGTCCTTCTTGGCGAGGTACTGCAGCAGGCGGCGGCGCTGGCCGACCAGGATCAGCAGACCGCGGCGGGAGTGGTGGTCGTGCTTGTGGGTCTTGAGGTGCTCGGTCAGGTCCGAGATGCGGCGCGAGAGCATCGCGACCTGGACCTCGGGGGAGCCGGTGTCGCCCTCCTTGGTACCGAACTCGGCCATGATCTGCTTCTTCGTAGCGGCGTCGAGCGACACGCGTACTCCTCGTGAGTCTTCTTGTTGCCACCGAGTGCCCCCTGGTCTTCTTCTCAGGGGAGCTTCCACGACTCGGGAGGCGGGGATCCGTTGGGCGCTGCCCCCGGGTGGACCGGGGACGCGTACACAAACGGCCGTCACACAGCGTACCAGCACACGAGCACGTCCCTGACGGACGGGTCCTCGCCGGTCAGACGCCGCCGCGGACCTTGCCGTAGACGTCGAGGACGGCCAGGCAGACCGGGATCAGGGACAGCAGCACGAGCGAGTCGGCGAGGTCCAGCATGCGGCCCCAGAAGGGGGAGAGCCCCTTCTGCGGAACGATCAGGGCGATCGCGATCAGCAGCAGCACACCGGCCGCGACCGAGGCGCCGAGCCACAGGGTGCGGACGTCGACGGGACCGGAGTTGCCCTGGAGCAGTTCGACGATGATGTCGGCCGGGGGCGAGAGCGCGAGGCCGAGGACCAGCAGACCGAGCGTGACGACACCGGCCACGAACAGGCACGTGACCTGGGCGGTGTACCGGAACAGGCGCGCCCGCAGCATCGCGGCGAGGCCGGTGCACAGGGCCAGCAGCTGGGCCCAGCCGCTCTCGCTGAAGCCGAGTACCGCGCCGCCGGCGCCGACGATGACCGCGGCGCAGCCGCCCACCAGGCCGAGGAGCAGTTCGTGACCGCGGCTGGTCTGGGCGACGATGCGCTGGATGTCGACGGCCTCGAGGTCGCCCTCCTGGCCCTCGCGACGGGCCCTGGCCAGGTCCTCCGGGTTGCGGAAACCGATCGGCAGCTTCGCGAAGCGGGCCGACCAGCCGGGCAGGAACCCGACCACCGCCAGGGCGACGACCGAGGTGCCGGCGGCGATCTCCCGCGGCTTCGCCTCGGTGAGCACACCGCAGAACACGGCGAGCGCGCCGATCGCGGCGGCCAGCGCGGCGGCCACGAACGGGGCGTCCCCCTGCGGCAGCAGCATGATCAGGACGACGGAGAAGATCAGGACGGCGACACAGCCGACGAGGAACTGGATCCTGCCCGGGCCCTCCCCCGCGTCCTGGGAGATGACGCCGGAGCCCGCGATGAGCGCGTGGGGCAGCGCGGAGATACCGAGTGCGACAGCGCTGCCGCGGTCGTCGTACACCCGGGCCCGTACGCCGGCGAGTGCCGTCAGGGCCACCGCGACGACGCCGGCGAGGATGCCCTGCAGACCGTGCATGTCGTGCCGTACCGGGTCCGCGAACCAGAACACGAACCCGAGCATGACCAGCAGCAGCGAGCCCGCGACGAGGCCGGCGATCCGCATGAGGTTGTCGTTCCAGCTGCGGACGTCCTGCTTGACCGCTGCGGCGATCGCGTCCACCACGTCGTCGTGGACGGCCGGCGGCAGTGAGTCCGCGAAGGTGCGCAGCAGCAGCACCTCGCCGTCCCTGACCCTGTGCTCGAGCAACGAACGGCTCGCGTCGAGGACTTCGCCCTCGCGGCGTACCAAGTGGTAGCCCGCGGGACTGGTGTCCGGCTGCACCAGCCCGGAGAGTCTGACGATCTCAGGAAAGAGGTCCTGAATCGGCAGGTCCTCCGGCAGTGCCACATCGACCCGGCTGTCCGGCGCCGCGATGGTGATTCGGCAGAAACCTGTCGAAGTCCCCGTGCTCACCTGGTACATCCCCCTGCTGGAAAAGGCTTCGTCACGCCGTTCGTACGACGCGGAGCGCCACCATACCGACTACGGCGGGCCACGCAGAGGCTGCCTCCCTCAATTCTTTCCGGACCCCCTCCGCATCTCCATCCTCCTGCTCCCTGGCGCGCTGCGCGCATCAGTAGGATCGTCGCTACGCGGACGGCGCCTAACGCGGACGAGAACACGTCGCGGTACACGGGGGCGTCATGCCAAGACGTATCAATCGCGAAGGATGAGTGCATCGGTGAGCGTCGTCATCATCAAACGGCCACCGCGGATAGCGCCCCCGGTGGTTCCGGACGGCGAGGTCAAGCTGGAAACGCCGCCCGAGATCCCGCGCGAGGGCGACGAGAGCATGCTGATGAACCTGCTGCCCATGATGGGCATGCTGGGTTCCGTCGGCTTCTTCTTCATGCCCAACCTGCCCTCCTATATGAGGGTGGTCGGTGGGCTGATGCTGGCCTCGACCCTGGCCATGGCCATCGCCCAGTTCGCCAAGTCCCGGCAGGGCGGCGGCGCGGGGATGGCCCAGGACCGGCGTGACTACTTCCGCTACCTCGAACAGGTCCGCAAGGACGTGCACAAGACCGCGGAACTCCAGCGGCGCAGCCAGCTCTTCCAGCATCCGGACCCGGAGCAGTTGTGGGCGGTGGCGGCCGACGGCAAGCGCCTGTGGGAGCGGCGCCCGACCGACGCGGACTTCGCCTCCGTACGGATCGGGCGCGGTGTGCAGCAGTTGAACACCCCGCTCGTCGCGCCGGAGACGGCGCCCAAGGACGAGCTGGAGCCGCTGACCGCGGCGGCCATGAAGGCGTTCCTCGACGCGCACGGCAGTCTGTCCGACCTGCCCGTGTCCATCTCGCTGCGCGCCTTCTACCACGTGACGGTGTGCGGTGAGACCGACACGGTCTACGCCAACGCCCGTGCGTCCCTGTGCCAGTTGGCGACCCTCCACTCGCCCGAGGACCTGATGATCGCCGTGGTGACGCACCCCTCGGCGGCGGCGGACTGGGACTGGATCAAGTGGCTGCCGCACAGCCAGCACCCGAAGGTCAAGGACGGCGCGGGCTCGACCCGGCTCCTGTTCGACGACCTCGGCGAGCTGGAGGAGGCGCTGGCGGACCAGCTGGACGACAGGCCCCGCTGGAACCGTGAGGCGAACCCGGTCTACGACCAGCCGCACCTGATCGTGGTGCTCGACGGCGGCACCGTACCGCCGGACTCCGAACTCGCCAGCTCCGAGGGGCTCCAGGGTGTCACCTTCCTGGAGATCGCCCCCGGCGAGCTGGAGGAGGAACTGCGCGCGGGTCTGACGGCGTACGTGAAGCCGGAGCGGATGCGGCTGTTCGTCGGCCACGAGTCCGCGTACACCGGCAAGCCGGACGTGCTGAACCCGGCGCAGGCCGAGTCCCTGGCGCGGCAGCTCGCCCCCTTCCGGGTGGGCACCGCGGAGGAGGGCGAACCCCTCCTGTCCAACCTGGACTTCACGGATCTCATGGGCATCGGCGACGCGGGCACCGTCGACGTGTCCCGCACCTGGCGTCCGCGCACGCTGCACGAGCGGCTGCGGGTGCCGATCGGCGTCGGCGAGGCCGGCGAGCCGGTCATGCTGGACCTCAAGGAAGCCTCGCAGGAGGGCATGGGCCCGCACGGCCTGTGTGTCGGCGCCACCGGTTCCGGCAAGTCCGAGGTGCTGCGCACGCTGGTGCTCGGTCTCGCGGTGACGCACTCCTCGGAGACGCTGAACTTCATCCTCGCGGACTTCAAGGGCGGTGCGACGTTCGCCGGTATGGCGGACATGCCGCACACCGCGGCCGTGATCACCAACCTCGCGGACGACCTCACCCTCGTCGACCGTATGCGCGACTCGATCATGGGTGAGACCCAGCGCCGTCAGGAGCTGCTGCGTACGGCCGGCAACTACGCCAACCTGCACGACTACGAGAAGGCCCGGGCCGCGGGCGCCGCGCTGGAGCCGATGGCCTCGCTGGTGATCGTGCTCGACGAGTTCTCCGAACTCCTCACGGCCAAGCCGGACTTCATCGACATGTTCATCCAGATCGGCCGCATCGGCCGTTCGCTGGGTATCCACCTGCTGCTGGCGTCGCAGCGCCTGGAAGAGGGCAAGCTGCGCGGCCTGGACACCTATCTGTCGTACCGGATCGGTCTGCGGACCTTCTCCGCCGCCGAGTCCCGTACGGCGATCGGTGTCCCGGACGCCTACCACCTGCCGTCGATCCCCGGTTCCGGCTATCTGCGGTACGACACCGACACCATGGTCCGCTTCAAGGCGGCCTACGTGTCGGGCCCGTACCACGGCGAGGGCCCGTCCCGGGTGAGCCGCTCCACCCAGCTGCGGCCCGCGCTGTTCACGGCGGAGCACGTGGCGCTGCCCCCGCAGCCGGTGATCGAGGAGCCGGAGCCCGACAACAGGGTGGACGACGCGCTGGCCGACACCGTCCTGGACGTGCTCGTCGGCCGGATGGTCAACCAGGGCCCGCCCGCCCACCAGGTGTGGCTGCCCCCGCTCGACGAGGCGCCCTCGCTGGAGCAGCTCCTCCCCCAGCTCGCCGTCACCCCGGAGCGCGGCCTCACCGCGCCCGACTACACGGCGCTCGGCCGGCTCAACGTGCCGGTCGGCCTGGTGGACAAGCCGTTCGAGCAGCGGCGCGACGTGCTGTACCGGGACTTCTCCGGCGGTGCGGGCCACGGTCTGTTCATCGGTGGTCCGCAGTCCGGCAAGTCGACGCTGCTGCGCTCGCTCATCTCGTCGTTCGCCCTCACCCACACGCCTTCCGAAGTGCAGTTCTACTGCCTGGACTTCGGCGGCGGCAGCCTGATCGCGATGGAGGAGCTGGCGCATGTCGGCGGGGTCGCCAACCGACTCGACGCCGAGAAGGTGCGCCGTACGGTCAGCGAGGTCGAGGGCATCCTCAACCAGCGCGAGGAGTACTTCCGCGCGAACAACGTCGACTCGGTGCAGACCTACCGTCAGCGCCGGGCCGCGGGGCAACTGCCCGACCAGCCCTGGGGAGACGTCTTCCTCGTCGTCGACGGCTGGGCCACGTTCAAGACGGACTACGAGATGCTCGAGTCCACCGTCACTGAGATCGCGACCCGCGGTCTCGGCTTCGGTGTGCACGTGATCCTGACGGCGAGCCGCTACACCGAAGTGCGGCCCGCGCTCAAGGACATGCTGCAGAACCGCATCGAACTGCGCCTCGGTGACCCGACGGAGTCGGAGATCGACCGCAAGGTCGCGCAGAACGTGCCGGCCACCGTGCCGGGCCGTGGTCTGAGCCCGGACAAGCTGCACCTCATGATCGCGCTGCCCCGGGTCGACGGCTCCTCGGAGACGGAGGACCTGTCGGAGGCGACGTCGATCCTCATCCGCGGCATCAACGACAACTGGCAGGGCAACCCCGCTCCTTCCGTACGGCTGCTGCCCACGCTCCTGCCGTCGGACCGGCTGCCCAAGGGCTTCGAGCACCCGGACCGCGGTGTCGCCATCGGCATCGACGAGTCGTCGCTCGCGCCGGTCTTCGTCGACTTCGAGACGGACCCGCACTTCATCGTGTTCGGTGAGAGCGAGTCCGGGAAGTCCGCGATGCTGCGGCTGCTCATCAAGCAGATCACCGAGCGCTACACGCCGGACCAGGCGAAGATCGTCATGGGTGACTACCGCCGCGCCCACCTGGAGGGCGTGCCGGAGTCGCACCTGTCGCGGTACTGCGCCTCGGCGCCGGCTCTCTCCGAGACGCTGGAGGGCCTGGCCGGTTCACTCAGCCGCCGTATGCCGGGTCCGGACGTCACGCCCGAGCAGCTGCGCAACCGCAGCTGGTACAGCAGCCCGGACGCGTTCGTCATCATCGACGACTACGACCTGGTGGCCACGGGCGTGAACCCGCTGTCCCCGCTCCAGGAGTACCTGCCGTTCGCCCGTGACGTCGGCCTGCGCATCATCATCGCGCGTGCCTCGGGCGGTGCCAGCCGGGCACTGTACGAGCCGGTGATGCAGCGTCTGCGCGAGCTCGGCGCCCAGGGCGTCGTGCTCTCCGGCGACCGGTCGGAGGGTGCGCTGCTCGGCAACATCACGGCGTCGCAGCTGCCGCCCGGGCGTGGGTACTTCCACACGCGGCGGCGTGGTGGGCAGCTCATTCAGACGGGGTGGCTGCCGGCTCGGTTCTGAGGTTCTTTGGTTGCGCGCGGAGGGGCGGTACCCGTGGGGGTGCCGCCCTTCTTCGTTGCGTGCGGATCCTTGCGTGCGCATCCTTGTGTGCGGGGGTGGGGCTCGTGCGTGGGTCACCGCTAAGGTGGCGTTGCGAGCGAAAAGACGAGCCACGGGGGGCAGTTGTGCCGTCGGACTACACGATCTCCGATTTCAAGGTCCTCAAGGACGAGGGCTTCAACATGTTCACGGTGGGCCAGGACTTCGCCCGGGCCGTGAAGACCCTGAAGGACGGGCTGACCCATCTCGAGGGCGGCAACGGCGCCACCCCGCCGTGGGGCGACGACGACATCGGCGAGAAGTTCGGTGTCGTCTACGAGGGCCTGCGCGACGGTATGTACCAGTCGATGGGCAGCCTGGCGGAGCGGGTCGGGGGCATGGGGGTCGCGTTCACCAAGATGGGCGTGGCGCAGGAGACGAACGAGGCCAGGGAGGAAGAGATCTGGCGCTCGACGACGGCCGAGTACGACGGTCAGGTGAAGGTGCCGCCGCCTGTGCACGCCACGTTGCGGCCTCGGCAGGACCTCTGACTCCGCGTTGGGGTCGCACGCGTCGGCAGGGTGGCTTCCGCGGTGCGGGTCCCAAGAGACTTCCGCGGTGCGGGTCCCAAGAGACTTCTGCGGTGCGGGTCCCAAGAGATCTGTCCTGCAACAGATTTGTGACAGCAACCCCCTGAAGTTGCCTGCGGGTGTGTCCGTAGACTCTGTGCACGGCTGTACTTCTGTGTGATTTCCCTTGCGATTGGGGACAGTTGTACGGCCGTGTCGGCTGACGGGGGTGCTTTTGCTGTGTCGATGATGCTGCCGGACGAGCTCGAGTGGGTTCTCGAAATGCTCGGCTACCGCTGGCCGACAGCGGACGAGGACAAGCTGAGAGACTCCGCCGAGCTGTGGCGGAAGTTCGGCGACGACATCGTCGCGCTGCACGAGCGGGCGAACTCCGCCGCCAGGAGCGTGACCGCGCACAACGGCGGCGAGTCGATCGACGCGTTCACCAAGGTGTACGACAAGTTCGACAGCGGCGGCGACGGTTACCTCGCGAACGCGTCGCAGGCGGCGTACATCATCGCCGGGGTGATGGAGGCCTGCGCCGCTCTCGTCGTGTTCGCCAAGTGGGCGGTGATCGCGCAGCTGGTCGCCCTGGCCATCGAGATCATCGCGGCTCAGGCCGCCGCGCCCTTCACCTTCGGCCTGTCCGAGGTCGCCGCACTCGGCGCCACCCAGGCCACCCGCCTGATCGTCCGCCGCCTCCTCGACGAGCTCAAAGAGGCGCTCATGGAGGCGATCGTCGAGGCGATGAAGGAGCCCGCCGTCTCGGCGATCGAGGCGATCATCACCGACCTGGTGCGGCAGACGGTGAACGTCAGCTTCGGCGCCCAGGAGGGCTACGACCTCGGCCAGACCGCCAAGGCCGGGGCCCAGGGTGGCTGGGAGGCCATCAAGCAGACTCCGCAGACGCTGGCGGAGGGTGTGCGGGACAGCCTGGGTGCGAAGGCGGGGAGCCGGGCGCACCATGCGATCGACAGTCGTATTGACGGGTATGACGGTGGGGCGGGGGGCTCTGGGG
>NZ_VJZC01000163.1 GCF_009377185.1 Streptomyces spongiae | reverse complement strand
CCCCTCCGAGCTGTCTCAGTCTTCTGTCTCAGTCTTCCGACGACTCGTCGTCGTCGGGTCCCGGCCGCTGCGGCTTCGGCGGTCGGCTCCGGCCGCCGGGGTTGTCCCGCAGGTACGAGGTGCTGTCGCTGCCGTCCGCCGTGGCGTGCCCGCCCGCGGACGGGCCCCCAGGGCCTCCGGGCCCGCCGCCGTCCCGTCTGCGCAGATAGCGCTCGAACTCGCGGGCGATGGCCTCGCCGGACGCCTCGGGCAGCTCGGCGGTGTCCCGGGCCTCCTCCAGCGTCTGCACGTACTCGGCGACCTCGCTGTCCTCGGCGGCCAGCTGGTCCACGCCCACCTGCCACGCGCGCGCGTCCTCGGGCAGCTCGCCCAGCGGGATGCGCACGTCGATGAGGTCCTCCAGGCGGTTCAGGAGGGCCAGCGTGGCCTTCGGGTTCGGCGGCTGCGACACGTAGTGCGGGACGGCCGCCCACAGCGAGACGGCCGGGACGCCCGCGTGCGTGCACGCCTCCTGGAGGATGCCGACGATGCCCGTGGGGCCCTCGTACTTGGTCTCCTCCAGGTCCATCCGCTGGGCCAGATCCGCGTCGGACGTGACCCCGCTGACCGGGACCGGACGCGTGTGCGGGGTGTCGCCGAGCAGGGCGCCCAGGATGACCACCAGCTCCACGCCCAGCTCATGGGCGAAGCCCAGCAGTTCGTTGCAGAACGAGCGCCACCGCATGGACGGTTCGATGCCACGGACCAGCACCAGGTCCCGCGGCTTCTCACCGCCGACCCTGACGACCGACAACCTCGTCGTCGGCCAGGTGATCTTGCGGACTCCGGCGTCCAGCCACACCGTGGGGCGGTTCACCTGGAAGTCGTAGTAGTCCTCGGCGTCGAGCGCCGCGAACACCTCGCCCTTCCACTCTCTGTCCAGATGCGCGACCGCGGTGGAGGCGGCGTCGCCGGCGTCGTTCCAGCCCTCGAACGCGGCCACCATGACCGGGTCGACCAGCTCGGGAACCCCCTCGAGCTCGATCACCCAGCGCCTCCTTCCGACGTGCCCTCGCCTACGCCCCAACCTTACGGCGTTGCGCGGGGGCCTCCGCAGCCCCCTTGCACGGGGGAGTGAACGGATCAATGCCCCGTTCGCCGCCTCGGAACACCCGGTGGGCAGCCGAGCTGTCACCCGCGGTTCACGGAATGGTTCACAGAACGGAGCGGTTCACAGAGTCGAGCGCAGCCACTGCTCCACCGACGCGATGTGGACCGTGGCCCATGAGCGGGCCGCCTCCCCGTCGCGGTCGCGGAGCGCGGCGAGGATCATGCGGTGCTCGTGGAGGGTGCGGCTGACCGCGTCCTCCTGGGTGAGACCGCGCCAGATGCGGGCCCGCGTCGTGGGGCCGGACAGTCCGTCCAGCAGAGAGCAGAGCACCGAGTTGCCGGAGGACTGCACGATGCCCCGGTGGAAGTCCAGGTCGCAGGCAACGAGTTCCTCCACGGACGGCGCCTCGCCCAGTTTGTCCAGCTGGGCGCTCAGCGCGTCCAGTTGCTGCTCGCTGATACGGGAGGCCGCCATCGCCGTGGCCGCCGGCTCCAGGATGCGCCGCACCGCGAGGAACTCCAGGACCGTGTCGTCGCGGTGGAAGTCGACGACGAAGCTCAGCGCCTCCAGCAGGAGCTGCGGGTCCAGACTGGTGACGTACGTGCCGTCGCCCTGCCGCACGTCCAGGATGCGGATCAGCGACAGGGCCCGCACCGCCTCGCGCAGCGAGTTGCGGGACAGCCCCAGGTCGGCGGCCAGCTCGCTCTCCTTGGGCAGGCGGTCGCCGGGGCGCAGCGCGCCGGAGACGATCATTCCCTTGATCTTCTCGATCGCCTCATCGGTGACTGCCATGGGTGCCTCCCTGTCGCTCAGACATCCGATGTCTCAGCACATTATGCGCGTTGAGCAGGCTGAATGGTGCACTCCTCACGGCGAAGGGGCGGCCCGCACCCGGGAACCGCCCCTCAGGTCACCGCACGCGCCTACTTCTTGTCCAGCAGATCCTGCACCTTGCCCCGGACCTCGTCCGTCGCCAGGCCCCGGATCGTCAGCGTCGTGCGGCGGCGCAGCACGTCGTCCGCCGACTCGGCCCACTCGTTGTCCCGGGCGTAGACGACCTGCGCCCAGATCTCCGGTGCGTCCGGGTGGACGCGGTCGGCCAGCGCGGGGTCGTCGTTGGCGAGGCGGGCGATGTCGAAGGCGAGCGAACCGTAGTGCGTCGCCAGGTGCCTGGCGGTGTCCGGTGCCATGCGCGGGCCGGGCGCCGGCCGGTCGACGAGGAGCCGGTGGGCGACCGCGCGCGGGTTGGCGACACCAGGCAGCGGCAGCTTCTTCGGGAGCGAGGCGATCGGCTCGAAGTCCTCACCCAGCGGCCGGCCCGGCAGCGACTCCAGCTTCTTCATCACCGTACGGCCGATGTGCCGGAAGGTGGTCCACTTGCCGCCCGCGACCGAAAGCATCCCGCCCCGGCCCTCCGTCACGACTGTCTCCCGCTTGGCCTTCGACGTGTCACCGGGGCCGCCCGGCAGCACGCGCAGACCGGCGAAGGCGTACGTCATCAGGTCGCGCGAGAGCTGCTGGTCGCGGACCGAGAACGCGGCCTCGTCGAGTATCTGCGTGATGTCCTTCTCGGTGACCGCGACCTCGGCCGGGTCGCCCTCGTACTGCTCGTCGGTGGTGCCGAGCAGCAGCATGTCCTCCCAGGGGAGGGCGAAGGTGATGCGGTACTTGTCGATGGGGGTCGCCAGCGCGGCCTTCCAGGGGGAGGTGCGCTTCAGGACCAGGTGCGCGCCCTTGGACAGGCGGATGGAGGGCGCCGCGTCCGGGTTCTCCATGCGGCGCAGGTGGTCGACCCACGGGCCGGTCGCGTTCAGCACGAGACGGGCGTTCACGCCGAACTCGTCGCCGGACACGCGGTCCCTGAGCTCCGCGCCCGTGACCCGGCCCCGGGTGAAGCGCAGGCCGGTCACTTCGGCGTGGTTGAGGACGACGGCGCCCGACTCGACGGCCGCGCGGACCGTCATCAGCGCCATCCGGGAGTCGTTCATCTGGTCGTCGCCGTACACGGCCACGGCCTTGAGGTTGTCCGTACGCAGCTCGGGCACGTCCTGCGCGGCCTTCGCCGGCGAGAGCAGGTGGCCAACTCCGTCACCGAACGCCGACAGCGCGGAGTAGGCGAACACGCCCGCCCCGAGCTTCGCCGCGCCGTGCGGCCCGCCCTTGTACACGGGGAGGTAGAACGTGAGCGGGTTCGCCAGATGGGGGGCCACCTGGCGGGAGACCGCACGGCGCTCGAAGTGGTTCTCCGCGACCAGCTTCACCGCGCCGGTCTGCAGGTAGCGCAGACCGCCGTGGAGCAGCTTGGAGGAGGCGGAGGATGTGGCACCGGCGAAGTCGCCGGCGTCGACCAGCGCCACCCTGAGCCCCGACTGCGCGGCGTGCCAGGCGGTGGAGATGCCCAGGATGCCGCCGCCGATGACGAGGAGGTCGTACGACGCCTTGGCGAGCTGCTCGCGGGTCTCGGCGCGGGTCGGGTTCGAGCCGGAGGCCGGGCGCGTGCCCAGGGCGGGCAGGGACTGCAGGGTGGACTGACTGGTCATGCGGTTTCTTACTCCTCGTCCTCGAGCCAGCCCATGGTCCGCTCGACGGCCTTGAGCCAGCTCTTGTACTCACGGTCGCGGATCTCCGCGTCCATGCGGGGGGTCCACTCGGCGGCCCGGCGCCAGTTGCGGCGCAGGTCGTCGGTGTTGGTCCAGAAGCCGACGGCGAGACCGGCGGCGTAGGCGGCGCCGAGGCAGGTGGTCTCGGCGACCATCGGGCGCACCACGGGGGCGTCCAGGAAGTCCGAGAGCGTCTGCATCAGCAGGTTGTTGGAGGTCATGCCGCCGTCGACCTTGAGCGCGGAGAGCTCGACGCCGGAGTCCTTCGTCATGGCGTCGGTGATCTCACGGGTCTGCCAGGCGGTGGCCTCCAGGACGGCGCGCGCCAGGTGCGCCTTGGTGACGTACCGGGTGAGGCCGGCGATCACACCACGGGCGTCGGAGCGCCAGTAGGGGGCGAACAGACCGGAGAAGGCCGGTACGAAGTACGCGCCGCCGTTGTCCTCGACCGAGAGCGCCAGCGTCTCGATCTCGGCGGCGGTGGAGATCAGGCCCATCTGGTCGCGCATCCACTGCACCAGCGAACCGGTGACGGCGATCGAGCCCTCCAGGGCGTAGACCGGCTTGTCGTCGCCGATCCGGTAGCCCACGGTGGTCAGCAGCCCGGAGTACGAGTTGATGATCTTCTCACCGGTGTTCATCAGCATGAAGGTGCCGGTGCCGTACGTGGACTTGGCCTCGCCCTCGGCGAAACAGGTCTGGCCGAACAGGGCCGCCTGCTGGTCGCCGAGCGCGGACGCGACCGGGATGCCGCCGAGCAGCTCGCCCAGCTTGCCGCCGGTGATCTCGCCGTACACCTCGGCGGAGGAGCGGATCTCGGGCAGCATCTGCTGCGGCACGCCGATGGAGGCGCAGATCTTGTCGTCCCACTCCATGGTGTGGAGGTTCATCAGCAGGGTGCGGGAGGCGTTGGTGACGTCGGTGACGTGGCGGCCGCCGTTGACACCGCCCGTCAGGTTCCAGATGACCCAGCTGTCCATCGTGCCGAACAGGATGTCGCCGGCCTCGGCGCGCTCGCGCAGACCCTCGACGTTGTCCAGCAGCCAGCGGGCCTTGGGACCGGCGAAGTAGGAGGCGAGGGGAAGGCCGGTCTCGCGGCGGAAACGGTCCTGGCCGACGTTGCGGCCGAGGTCCTTGCAGAGCGCGTCGGTGCGGGTGTCCTGCCAGACGATGGCGTTGTGGACGGGCTCACCGGTGTTCTTGTCCCAGAGGAGAGTGGTCTCCCGCTGGTTGGTGATGCCGATGGCCTTGATGTCGTCGCGGGTGATGCCGGCCTTCTGGATGGCCCCGGCGACGACCTCCTGGACGTTGGTCCAGATCTCCGTGGCGTTGTGCTCGACCCAGCCCGGCTTGGGGAAGATCTGCTCGTGCTCCTTCTGGTCGACGGAGACGATGCGGCCGTCACGGTCGAAGACGATGCAGCGGGACGAGGTCGTGCCCTGGTCGATGGCGGCGATGAACGGGCCGGCGTGGGCGTCGGTCACGGTGTGCTCCTGAAAGTTCTGTGGACAAGCGGCTGTCGGTACGGCGCGATGCTCATGTGCGGAACGCTTGTGCGCGGAATGCTGTCAGCGATGCCGGCGGGCGTGGTGCCCCTAAGCGAAGGCGACGTTGTAGATGCCTGCGGCGATCGCGCCGCCGATCAGCGGGCCGACCACGGGGATCCAGGCGTAGCTCCAGTCCGAGCCACCCTTGTTGGGCAGCGGCAGCAGGGCGTGCGTGATCCGCGGACCGAGGTCACGGGCCGGGTTGATCGCGTACCCGGTCGGGCCACCGAGCGAGAGGCCGATGGACACGACCACGAGGGCGGTGATCAGGGCGCCCAGCGTGCCGAGGCCCTTGCCGCTGTCGTTCAGGCCCTGGGTGAGGACCGCGAGGACGAGCACGATCGTGCCGATGATCTCGGTGGCCAGGTTCTGCCACACGTTCCGGATCTCGGGGCCGGTGGAGAAGATGCCGAGCACGGGGCCGGCACCGGCCTCCTGCGCCTCGACGGCCTTGGCCTTGGTGGCCTGCGCGCCCGGACCGCCCACGATCTCCTTGTCGGTGAGGTGCGCGTGGAACTGCCCGTAGTAGGCGACCCAGACCAGCGCGGCACCGATCATGGCGCCGAGCATCTGGCCCGCCCAATAGGTCGGGACGTTGCTCCAGTCGCCGTCCTTGATCGCGATCGCGAGGGTCACGGCCGGGTTCAGATGGGCACCCGACAGCGGCGCCGAGGTGTAGACCGCCGTCAGAACGGCGAAACCCCATCCGAAGGTGATGGCGAGCCAACCGGCGTTACGAGCCTTGGAGGCCTTGAGCGTGACGGCGGCGCAGACACCGGCGCCGAGCAGGATGAGTATGGCGGTACCGATGGTCTCGCCGATGAAGATGTCGGAGCTGGACACCCGCGACTCCTTTGTCCTTCGTCCAGGGGAAGGCGAACCCCGGGTCCCTCCGGTGGTCCGCGCTCTCGGGGGTGAGAGCGATGCCGGCCCTTGGCGTTGTCACACTCTAGCGCGTATTGCCGGTAAGTGTTCGACAATGCCGACCGATGGACGGGAGTCTTGCTCTGGCCCCACACGCACGTCAAGGGGTCCGTTATCGAAAACGCGATCGTTATTGATCGCGGAACGGGCCGCCGCCGGGTGACGATCTTCGGCTGCTGGGTGCGCCCATGCTTTTAGGGGCGCGGGGCTGTATTGGACATGCGGCTCCGCCGCGTGGGCGCGACCAGCCACAACGAACCCGCAGCCGACCACGGTCAGAACCGCAGCCGACCACAGTCAGACCGCAACCGCCCGCGCTCAGAACCGAGCCGCACCCAGATCCCGAGAAACCGCGCGTGCGCAATCCCGTACCGCCGCGATCAACTCCGGCCGCACCTCGCCACCGTCCCGGCACACCCGCTCCACCGCACCGGTGATGCCGACCGCGCCCACCGGCATACGGCGCCGGTCGTGGATGGGCGCGGCGACGGACGCCACACCCTCCCAGGTCTCCTCGATGTCGGCCGCGAACCCCCGCGCCCGCGTGATGTCCAGGACGCCCTCGAACTCGTCCAGCTCGCAGATCGTCCGGTCCGTGAAGGCTTTCCGGTGGCCCTCCAGGACCTCGCTGTGCGCCACCGGGTCGTACGCCGACAGCACCTTGCCCAGCGCCGTGGAGTGCAGCGGCTGCATGGCCCCGATCTCCAGGACCTGCCGGCTGTCGTCGGGCCGGAAGACGTGGTGCACGATCAGCACGCCCTGCTGGTGCAGCACCCCCAGGTAGACGCTCTCCCCGCTGGAGCGGGCCAGGTCGTCGGTCCACACCAGGGCGCGCGCCCGCAGCTCGTGCACGTCGAGGTACGTGGTGCCCAGACGCAGCAGCTCGGCGCCCAGCTGGTAGCGCCCGGAGGCGTCGTCCTGTTCGACGAAGCCCTCCTGCTGGAGGGTGCGCAGTATGCCGTGGGCCGTGCCCTTGGCGAGGCCCAGCGACGAGGCGATGTCCGAGAGGCCGAGTCGTCGCTCGCCGCCCGCCAGCAGCCGCAGCATCGCGGCCGCCCGTTCGAGCGACTGGATGTTCCGTGCCATCGCCGTCCTGCCTCCGTCCCCTTCGCCGTCGGTGCGCGGCTCCACTGACACCGTTCGGCAATGTCGAACACTACCCGCCGCCATCGATCCGCCGCTAATGGCGGTCACCACCTTTTCGCCAGATCACCCCCCGACGGGCCCGGCACGTTCACGCGCGCCGTCGGAGTAAACCGCATGTCGCGGGGGAGTGGACGCATGTCGCGTGGGTAGGGGCCCGGAATGTCGCCGTCGGCACAGACCGGCGTGTCGCGGGGGCATGGGCGCATGTCCCGTAGGTACGGACCGGCGTGTCGCGGGGCGCGGGCGTGGTGCGCGGGTGTGGACCCGCAAGGCCCGGTGGGCCGACGCGTTGGTCCGTCCCGTGGACGCCCTGACCGACGGAACCCGCTCCGGGCTACCCTGGCCGGGTGCGCCATCCGCAAGAAGGCGCAAAGCCGACAGCCGTCGCACTCCAGGGAGCACCTTCATGGCCTCGTTGCCGAACCCGTCCCCTACGTCCGCCGCTTCCGACAGCCGGACCCGATCCGCCGCACTCCGTCATGCCCTGGCCACTCGCGTGGTGGTCGCCGACGGCGCGATGGGCACCATGCTCCAGGCCCAGGAACCGACGCTGGAGGACTTCGAGAACCTCGAGGGCTGCAACGAGATCCTGAACCTCACCCGCCCCGACATCGTGCGCTCGGTGCACGAGGAGTACTTCGCGGTGGGCGTGGACTGCGTCGAGACGAACACCTTCGGAGCGAACTTCTCCGCCCTCGGCGAGTACGACATCCCCGAGCGCGTGTACGAACTGTCCGAGGCGGGAGCGCGGATCGCCCGCGAGGTCGCCGACGAGTTCACGGCGTCGACCGGTCAGCAGCGCTGGGTGCTGGGCTCCATGGGCCCCGGCACGAAGCTGCCGACGCTGGGCCACGCCCCGTACACGACCCTGCGGGACGCCTACCAGCAGAACGCCGAGGGCATGATCGCGGGCGGCGCCGACGCGCTCCTCGTGGAGACCACCCAGGACCTGCTCCAGACCAAGGCGGCCGTACTAGGCGCCCGCCGCGCCCTTCAGACGTCCGGCCTCGACCTGCCGCTCATCGTGTCGGTGACCGTGGAGACGACCGGCACGATGCTGCTCGGCTCGGAGATCGGCGCCGCCCTGACGGCCCTGGAGCCGCTCGGCATCGACATGATCGGCCTGAACTGCGCCACCGGTCCGGCCGAGATGAGCGAACACCTGCGCTACCTGGCCCGCCACTCCCGCATCCCGCTGTCCTGCATGCCGAACGCCGGTCTGCCGGTGCTGGGCAAGGACGGCGCGCACTACCCGCTGACCGCCCCCGAACTCGCCGACGCCCAGGAGACCTTCGTCCGCGAGTACGGCATGTCCCTGGTCGGCGGCTGCTGCGGCACCACCCCGGAGCACCTGCGCCAGGTCGTCGAGCGGGTGCGCGAGCTCACCCCCACGCAGCGCGACCCGCGGCCCGAGCCCGGCGCCGCCTCCCTCTACCAGACGGTCCCGTTCCGTCAGGACACCTCCTACCTGGCGATCGGCGAGCGCACCAACGCCAACGGCTCGAAGAAGTTCCGCGAGGCCATGCTGGAGGCACGCTGGGACGACTGCGTGGAGATGGCCCGCGATCAGATCCGCGAGGGCGCGCACATGCTGGACCTGTGCGTGGACTACGTGGGCCGTGACGGCGTCGCCGACATGCAGGAACTCGCGGGCAGGTTCGCCACCGCCTCCACGCTGCCGATCGTGCTGGACTCCACCGAGGTCGACGTCATCGAGGCCGGGCTGGAGAAGCTCGGCGGGCGCGCGGTGATCAACTCCGTGAACTACGAGGACGGCGACGGCCCCGAGTCCCGGTTCGCGAAGGTCACGAAGCTCGCCCAGGAGCACGGCGCGGCGCTGATCGCGCTGACCATCGACGAGGAGGGCCAGGCCCGCACCCCGGAGAAGAAGGTCGAGATCGCCGAGCGGCTGATCGACGACCTGACCGGCAACTGGGGCATCCACGAGTCGGACATCCTCGTCGACTGCCTGACCTTCACGATCTGCACCGGTCAGGAGGAGTCCCGGGGGGACGGCATCGCCACCATCGAGGCGATCCGCGAGCTGAAGCGCCGACACCCCGACGTGCAGACCACGCTGGGCCTGTCCAACATCTCCTTCGGCCTCAACCCCGCGGCCCGCATCCTGCTCAACTCCGTCTTCCTGGACGAGTGCGTCAAGGCCGGCCTCGACTCGGCGATCGTGCACGCGAGCAAGATCCTGCCGATCGCCCGCTTCGACGACGAGCAGGTGCAGACGGCCCTCGACCTCGTCTACGACCGCCGCCGCGAGGGTTACGACCCGCTGCAGAAGTTGATGGCCCTGTTCGAGGGCGCCACGGCCAAGTCCCTGAAGGCGGGCAAGGCCGAGGAACTCGCCGCCCTCCCCCTGGAGGAGCGTCTCAAGCGGCGCATCATCGACGGCGAGCGCAACGGCCTGGAGGCCGACCTGGACGCGGCCCTCCAGGACCGCCCAGCGCTCGACATCGTCAACGAGACACTGCTCGACGGGATGAAGGTGGTCGGTGAGTTGTTCGGCTCCGGCCAGATGCAGCTGCCGTTCGTGCTGCAGTCCGCCGAGGTGATGAAGACCGCCGTCGCCCACCTCGAACCGCACATGGAGAAGTCCGACGCCGAGGGCAAGGGCACCATCGTGCTGGCCACGGTGCGCGGGGACGTGCACGACATCGGCAAGAACCTGGTCGACATCATCCTGTCCAACAACGGCTACAACGTGGTCAACCTGGGCATCAAGCAGCCGGTCTCGGCGATCCTGGAGGCAGCCGAGGAGCACCGGGCCGACGTGATCGGCATGTCCGGGCTGCTGGTGAAATCCACGGTGATCATGAAGGAGAACCTGGAGGAGCTCAACCAGCGCGGCCTGGCCGCCGACTTCCCGGTCATCCTCGGCGGCGCCGCGCTCACCCGCGCCTACGTAGAGCAGGACCTCCACGAGATCTACCAGGGTGAAGTCCGCTACGCCCGGGACGCGTTCGAGGGCCTGCGCCTGATGGACGCGCTGATCGGCGTCAAGCGGGGCGTACCCGGAGCGGTCCTGCCGGAGCTGAAGCAGCGCCGGGTCCGGGCCGCCGCCGCTCAGACGGTCGTCGAGGAGCGCCCCGAGGAGGGGCACGTCCGCTCCGACGTCGCCACCGACAACCCCGTACCGGCCCCGCCGTTCTGGGGCACCCGCGTGATCAAGGGCATCCAGCTCAAGGAGTACGCGTCCTGGCTGGACGAGGGGGCGCTGTTCAAGGGCCAGTGGGGCCTGAAGCAGGCGCGCACGGGTGACGGGCCGTCGTACGAGGAACTGGTCGAGACCGACGGCCGGCCGCGGCTGCGCGGGCTGCTGGACCGGCTGCAGACCGAGAACCTCCTCGAAGCGGCCGTGGTCTACGGCTACTTCCCGTGCGTGTCCAAGGACGACGACCTGATCCTGCTGGACGAACAGGGCAACGAGCGCACGCGGTTCACGTTCCCGCGCCAGCGCCGGGGCCGCCGGCTGTGTCTGGCCGACTACTTCCGCCCGGAGGAGTCCGGCGAGAGGGACGTCGTGGGTCTGCAGGTCGTCACCGTGGGTTCGCGGATCGGTGAGGAGACCGCCAAGCTCTTCGAGTCCAACTCCTACCGCGACTACCTCGAACTGCACGGTCTGTCCGTGCAGCTGGCGGAGGCGCTGGCCGAGTACTGGCACGCGCGCGTGCGTGCCGAGCTCGGTTTCGCGGGGGAGGACCCGGCGGCCATCGAGGACATGTTCGATCTGAAGTACCGGGGTGCCCGCTTCTCGCTCGGCTACGGCGCCTGCCCGAACCTGGAGGACCGCGCCAAGATCGCCGAGCTGCTGGAGCCCGAGCGGATCGGCGTCCAGCTCTCCGAGGAGTTCCAGCTGCACCCGGAGCAGTCCACGGACGCGATCGTGATCCACCACCCCGAGGCGAAGTACTTCAACGCACGCTGAGCGCTCCACCGCACGTGCGCAGGCCCGGCCCCCGTACGTGACCCGCGTACGGGTGGGCCCTATGGGTGCCCAAGTGTCGGGAGCTCAAACCGAGCGCTTCGTCGAGCGGCGTCGTACACTGGTCGGTCCACCGCAGGCCGGTTCCCCATCCGGGAACCGGCCTGCTCGTCCCACAAGGAGGTGCGCCGGATGACGACAACGGTCCCCGCGCTCGGTACCCAGACGGCCGAAGGCTCAGCGTTGCAGGCCGTGCTCCTCGACATGGACGGAACCCTGGTGGACACCGAGGGATTCTGGTGGGACGTCGAGGTCGAGGTCTTCGCGGGCCTCGGTCACGCGCTCGACGACTCCTGGCGCCACGTCGTGGTCGGCGGTCCCATGACCCGCAGCGCCGGCTTCCTCATCGAGGCCACGGGCGCCGACATCACCCTCGCCGAGCTCACGGTGCTGCTCAACGACGGGTTCGAGGACCGTATCGGGCGTACGCTGCCCCTCATGCCGGGCGCCGCCAGGCTGCTTGCCGAGCTCGTCGCGCACGGCATCCCCACCGCACTGGTCTCCGCCTCCCACCGGCGCATCATCGACCGCGTCCTGACCTCGCTCGGCCCCCAGCACTTCTCGCTGACCATCGCGGGCGACGAGGTCGAGCGGACCAAGCCGCACCCCGACCCGTATCTGCTGGCGGCCGCCGGGCTCAGCGCCGACCCGGCCAGATGCGCGGTCATCGAGGACACGGCGACCGGTGTCGCGGCCGCGGAGGCCGCCGGCTGCCACGTCGTCGCGGTCCCCTCGGTGGCGCCCATCGCCCCCGCCGTCCGCCGCACGGTCGTCACCTCGCTCGAAGAAGTCGATCTCCCATTTCTCCGTGGGTTGTTGGTGGCCTGACCACGGAAATGCAACGGCCGTTCACTGAGGGTGCCTAATTGAATCCGAGATAAGGCGAAGGATCTTCACGGCCTTCGCCGCTCGGGAATTCGGTTCAGCGCACCCTGGCTGAATTCCGATACCCGTCAACGCATTTGGTGGTGTGAGTTTCACCACCCAGCAAAGGGTCGACAAGGGGGCTTGTGTGTGCCTTGTCCGCCCGTTCCGCGCCGATCGGCACACCTTTGTGTCCCGATTGGTGCAGCCTGCACTAAACATTCCACTGACCGTCTGTTCAGTGTGTCCGCGATCGGTTCCACAGCGTGATGGGACCTCAACTCCGGTGTGGGCAAGCCCCTCTCGCGGCGCCGACTAATCTCGTCGCGAGAACATCGCGTACCCCCGCGACCCCCGACCGCACACCCCAGCTGCCGGGCCCGCGGAAAGACAGCTCTGGAGAAACACGAGCATGAACCGCAAGACTCTGGTGCTGCCGGCCGTCCTCGGCCTGCTCACCCCCGTGCTCGCCGCCTGTGGCGGCTCCGACGCCGAGAGCGGTGGCGACGCGATCGTCGTGGGAACCACGGACCGGTTCACCGCCTCCAGCGACACACCCGCCCCGCTCGACCCCGCCTACGCGTACGACGTCGGCACCTGGAACATCCTCCGCCAGACCGTGCAGACCCTGATGGCACAGCCCCGCGGCGACGGTGAACCCGAGCCCGAGGCCGCCCAGAACTGTCACTTCACCGACACCGGCAACGAACGCTACGCCTGCACGCTCCGCGAGGACCTGAAGTTCGCCGACGGCGACCCGATCACCGCCGAGGACGTGAAGTTCTCCATCGACCGGGCCCGCTCCATCAAGGCCGACAGCGGTGTGTTCGCGCTGCTGTCGAACATCCAGCTCGTGGAGACCAAGGGCGACCGCGAGGTGATCTTCCACCTCAACGGACCCGACGCCACCTTCCCGTACAAGCTGTCCACGCCCGTCGCCGGCATCGTCAACCCCGACGACTACGACAAGAAGAAGCTGCGTGACGGCTTCGACGTCGACGGCTCCGGCCCGTACACCCTCAAGGCCGAGGTCAAGGACAACGAGATCACCGAGGCCGTCTTCACCAAGAACCCCAACTACAAGGGGCTGCTGAAGCCGAAGAACGGCGAGGTCGTCCTGCGCTCCTTCGACGACGCCGACGCCATGGGCACCGCGCTCGACAAGGGCGACATCGACCTGATGACCCGCACCATGACGCCGAAACAGATCGACGAGTTCTCGAACTCCTCCGCCGGCGACATCGACCTCATCGAGACGTCCGGCCTGGAAATCCGCTACCTGGGCTTCAACACCGACGCCTCGCCGGTCAAGGCCAAGGCCGTCCGCCAGTCCATGGCCCAGCTCATCGACCGCGGCGCCCTCGTCTCCAAGGTCTACGGCACCCAGGCGGAACCGCTCTTCTCGCTCGTCCCGGCCAGCATCACCGGCCACTCCAACTCGTTCTTCAACAAGTACGGCGAGCCGAGCAAGGCCAAGGCGAAGGCGATCCTGACCGGGGCCGGCATCACCACCCCCGTGAAGCTGACCCTGAACTACACGACCGACCACTACGGCGCCGCCACCAAGCCGGAGTTCGAGCAGCTGCGGAAACAGCTCAACGACAGCGGCCTGTTCGACGTCGACATCAAGGGCGCGCCCTGGTCCACATTCCAGCCGGCCGAGCGCAAGGGCGAGTACGCGGTCTACGGCATGGGCTGGTTCCCCGACTTCCCGGACGCCGACAACTACCTCTCGCCGTTCCTCGACAAGGACAACTTCCTGCGCTCGCCGTACGCGAACAACGAGATCCGGGCCACGCTGCTCCCCGAGTCCCGCCGTGAGGCCGACCGCCTCACCGCCTCGGACAGCCTCACCGGCATCCAGGACATCGTGGCCGACGACGTACCGGTCCTGCCGCTCTGGCAGGGCAACCAGTACGTCGCCGTGAGGGACGACGTCACAGGCGGCGAGTACGCGCTCAACTCCGCTTCGACACTTCAGCTGTGGGAGCTCGGCCGCGGTATGAGCGGCTGACCGGAGACCTCACCCCCCACTCCGGGCTCCGCCGGGCCCGGAGGTTCCTCGAACCGACGACACCAAGGCACCCGTTAAGTGAACATGCGTAACCAATTGCCGGTCCTGTCCATCACCACGGGACTGGCCGTCGGCCTGCTCACCGGCTGTGGCTCCGACACGGGCGACTCCTCCGACGGCGGATCCGCCGTCGTGATGGGGATGTCCGACGAGGTACTGGCCACCGACCCCGCCTCCGGCTACGACCCGGGCTCCTGGCTGCTCTTCAACAACGTCTTCCAGTCGCTGCTGAGCTTCCCCAACGGCGCCACGGAACCCGAACCGGAGGCCGCCAAGGAGTGCACCTTCACCGACAGCAGGGCCACACGGTTCGTGTGCGAACTCAAGGACGGCCTGAAGTTCAGCAACGGTGACTCCCTCACCTCGGAGGACGTCAAGTTCTCCTTCGACCGCATGATGGAGATCAACGACGAGGCCGGTCCGGCGATCATGTTCCCCATGCTGGACAAGGTCGAGACCCCGGACGACAAGACCGTCGTCTTCCATCTCAAGTACCCCGACGCCACGTTCCCCAGCAAGATAGCCTCCGGCGCCGGCTCGATCGTCGACCACCGTTCCTACGACGCCGACAAGCTCCGCAAGGACGGCGGTGCCGTCGGCTCCGGCCCCTACAAGCTCGACTCCTTCGGCAAGGACGAGGCCGTCTTCTCGGTCAACGGGAACTACAAGGGCAACGCCAACGTGGACAACACCGGCGTGACCCTGAAGTTCTTCCACGGCGACCAGACCGCCCTGAAGAAGGACCTGCGCGAGGACAAGCTCGACCTCGCGTACCGCGGGCTCAGCTCCACCGACATCGCCGACATCGAGGCCGACAGCTCCAACAAGAGCCCCATCGACATCGTCGACGGCACCGGAGCCGAAGTGCAGCACCTGGTCTTCAACATGAACGACCCGGTGGCCGGCAAGCTCGGCGTCCGCAAGGCCATGGCCTACCTGCTGGACCGCGAAGCCCTCGTCGAACAGGTCTACCAGGGCACGGCGACGCCGCTGTACTCGATCATCCCGGCCGGCATCACCGGCCACAACACGGCCTTCTTCGACACCTACGGCGCCCGCCCCTCCAAGGCCAAGGCGGAAGCCGCCCTGCGCGCCGACGGCATCAACGACAAGGTCCAGCTGACCCTCTGGTCCACGCCGTCGCGCTACGGCCCGTCCACCGACGACGAGTTCAAGGCGATCGCCAAGCAGCTCAACGACAGCGGGCTGTTCGAGGCGACCGTGAAGTCCGTGCCCTTCGAGAAGTACGAGAAGGACATCGCTGCGGGCAAGTACGGCGTGTACGTGAAGGGTTGGGTGCCCGACTACCCGGACCCCGACAACTTCACGAGCCCCTTCTTCGGCGACGGCAACGTCCTCGGCAACAACTACACCAACAAGACGATCACCGGCACGCTCCTGCCGAAGACCGCCGCCGAGAGCGAGCGCTCCGCGACCGAGCAGGAGTACGCCGAGCTCCAGAACATCGTCGCCGAGGACGTCCCGGTCATCCCGGTCTGGCAGGCCAAGCAGTACGCGGTCGTCAAGGACAACGTCTACGGCCTGGAGTACTGCCTCGACGCCTCAACGGTGTTCCGCTTCTGGGAGATCAGCAAGGACTGACCCCGCGGGTACGACGCCGGAGGGCGCCCCTTCGTGATGAAGGGGCGCCCTCGACCGTCTTCCGCTCGGCTGCGCTGCCGCGCTCTACTGCGCGCCGGGGCGCACCAGCCCGCTCTCGTACGCGTACACCGCGGCCTGCACGCGGTCGCGCAGGCCCAGCTTGGTCAGGACGTGCCCCACATGCGTCTTGACCGTGGTCTCGCTGACGAACAGATCGGCCGCGATCTCCGCGTTCGACAGCCCGCGCGCCACCAGCTTGAGCACCTCGACCTCGCGGTCGGTCAGCGTGTGCAGCGTGTCCGGCACCGGCTCGTCGCCGGAAGGCAGATGCGTGGCGTACTTGTCGAGGAGCCGACGCGTGATGCTGGGCGCGAGCATCGCCTCACCGGCGGCCACCACACGGATCGCCTGCACCAGCTCGTTGGCCGGCGCGTCCTTCAGCAGAAAGCCGCTGGCACCCGCCCGCAGCGCCTCCACGACGTACTCGTCCAGGTCGAAGGTGGTCAGCACCAGCACCTTCGCCGGACCGTCCCGGCCCGGACCGGTGATCTGCCGGGTCGCCTCCACCCCGTCCATCCGCGGCATACGGATATCCATCAGAACCACATCGGGCTGCAGAGCACGCACCTGGTCGAGCGCCTGGAGGCCGTCCCCGGCCTCCCCGACGACCGCGATGTCCTGCTCCGCCTCCAGGATCATCCGGAAGCCGGTGCGCAGCAGCGGCTGGTCGTCGACCAATAGGACGCGGATGGCCACGTAAGTCTCCTTCGCTAGTCCGGCCCCATTCTGCCCTGAGCGCCTCCACCCGACGCGGGCGACCTCACCGGCAGCGGATACGGCGGGGGAGTACCGCCGAATTCCGGACAGACGGCCTGGTGATCACACCAGCCGCACAGCTTCGTGGGCCGGGGCCGCCAGTTACCCGTCTCGGTGGCCAGGCTGATCGCGTCCCACAGCGCGAGCAGCTTGCGCTCGACACGCTCCAGATCAGCGAGGACCGGGTCGTACGTCAGCACATCCCCACTGCCCAGATAGACCAGCTGGAGCCGGCGCGGGACGACCCCCTTCAGACGCCACACCACCAGCGCGTAGAACTTCATCTGGAACAGCGCGCTCTCGGCGTACTCGGGCCTCGGAGCCTTGCCCGTCTTGTAGTCGACGATCCGCACCTCACCGGTCGGCGCGACATCGACACGGTCGATGATCCCGCGCAGCCTCAGCCCCGAGTCCAGCTCCGCCTCGACGAACAACTCACGCTCGGCGGGCTCCAGCCGGGTCGGATCCTCCAGCGTGAACCAGCGCTCCACGAGCCGCTCCGCCTCCGAGAGCCAGCGGGCCAGCCGCTCGCCCTCCGGGTCGTCCGCGAACAGCTCCACGACCTCCGGTCTCGACTCGCGCAGACGGTCCCACTGGCCGGGGATCAGCGCCTTCGCCCGCGGCGCCGTACGCTCCGTCGCGGGGGTGTCGAAGAGCCGCTCCAGGACCGCGTGCACCAGCGTGCCGCGCGTGGCCGCCTCGCTCGGCTTCTCGGGAAGCCGGTCGATCACCCGGAAGCGGTAGAGCAGCGGGCACTGCATGAAGTCGCCGGCACGGGACGGCGAGAGCGACGACGGGGGCGCGGCGGCCACCTCACGGCTCCCCGCCGGGGGCTCGCCTCCGGAGCCCTCCGAACCGGAGCCTTCCGCGACGGTGGCGTCGGTGCTGGTTTCCATGACCACAGACCATACGGGTCGCCACTGACAGTGACGTGACCCGTGCGCGGTCGCGATCACACAACGACCCGTACGACAGCACGGGGAACAGAGGGGGTGCCGGGGCGGAACGAGCGGCGACGACGGCATAGCATCGACCACAGACCCTTCCGCCCCGCAGGGCGGGGCGCGGAACACGTATCGAACGAGGGGACATCGTGGACGAGAGCGGCGGGAGCGGGCAGCCGCGGTCCGGCAGTGACGAGACGACCGAGCGCCCCGCGGGGCGGTCGACCCCGGCCGCCGACACCGCACGCCCCGAACCGGAGCCCAGCGAGAACGGGCAGACGCCACAGGCCCCGGCCGACGGCGCCACTCCGGCACGCCCCGAACCCTCAGCCGACCACGAACCCCCGGCGGGCACCGAGCCTCCGGCCGACCACCGGACGGCCACGCCCACGGAGCCGTCCCCCGAACGCCCCAGCTCCTCGACCGACCACGAGAC